>JBGSKF010000074.1:0-43501 GCA_041741375.1 Gemmatimonadales bacterium
CCGGGCGAGCGAGTCCGCCGGTGTGCCGGCTCGCGCGGCGAGGGCCTGCCAGGTTGCGCTGGCGGCCAGGAACTCGCGGTAGGGGGCTCGGAAGATCTGAAACAGCCGGTCGAGGGAATCCGTACGGGGTCGCGGAAGGACCATGCTGGCTTCCACCTCTCCCATGATGCTGTCCCGGTCCCAGGGGACGAGGGTAATCCGCATCCCCTCGATGGGCACCGGCACACCGGAGGCATCGGGGATGATCACCTGAACGTCGAGGCGGGAGTCACACGCCGCGAGCAGGGAAAGGAACAGAACGGTCCACCGTGAAATCACGTGTGAAAGGTATCGGGCTGGTGGCGGCCCTACAACTGATGGTGGTGTCCGCGGGCATGGCTCAGCCACCCGCAGTGGACGCTCTCTTTCCGGCGGCGCCCACCGGCCATGTGACCGATGTGCCCGGGGTGCTCTCTCCCGGTGACCGTTCGGCCCTCGAGAATCTGGCGGAGCGGATCCGGACGGTCACCGGCGCCGAGATCGCCATCGCGATCCTGCCGACCATCGGGGAGCGCGCTGCGGTGGACGTGGCCGTCGCCATCGGTCGCCGGTGGGGAGTCGGGGCCGAGGCGGAAATCGGCGATGCCCGGCGGAATGCCGGGTTGGTGATCCTCCTCGTGCCCCGCCGGGCGGGCGACCCCCAGTCGGGGCAGATCTTCCTCGCCACCGGGAGGGGGCTGGAGGGAATCGTCACCGATGCCGCGGCGGGCCGGGTGCGGGATCTGATGCGTCCTGCCCTGGGCCGGGAGGCCTACGGGGAAGGGCTCCGGACCGGTCTCGAGGCGCTCGCCGCAATCATTGTGCGGGGGATGGGCCTCTCGGATTCGGTCCTCGCCTCCGGAGATTCCCTCCTGAGGGAGAGGAGTGCGCCACGGCGCATGAAGGTGGTGGGCGTTGTCGTCCTGATGATTCTGATCCTCCTGATCGCCGGAAGCAGCAGCGGGCGGCATGGGGGTCCCCGGGGTCCGGGGATCCGGAGGCGACACTCCCGGATGCCTCCGATCTGGATCGGTGGTCTCGGAGGAGGAGGGTTTGGAGGAGGACTGGGCGGGGGTGGCTTCGGGGGAGGTGGCTTTGGAGGATTTGGCGGTGGAGGTGGCTTCAGCGGCGGTGGCGCCGGAGGGAGATTCTGACGATGATCAATGCGCATGCGCGAAAGCGACTCGACCCGATGCTGGCGGCGCTCGACCGGGAGGTGCCGGCCGGGTACTCGGCGCTGGTCTACGGGTCGGCAGTCCGGGGGGACTACCTTCCGGACCGGTCCGACGTCAACGTCCTGCTGGTAACGGAGACGCTGTCCCCCGCAGTAGTTCGGGCGATCGGACGGGGAGTGACACCCCTCGGGACCGGGTCTCCGCCCCTTCTCCTGACTCGACGGGAATGGGCCCGCGCGACGGACACCTTCCCGATCGAAATCACCGACATGCGCCTGGCCCATGAGGTTGTGAGGGGGGAGGATGTGCTGGAAGGCGTCGTCGTGGATCCGGCGGATCTACGTCGCGCGCTGGAGCGGGAAGTGCGGGGAAAAGTGATCCGGTTGCGGCAGGGATACGCGGGATTGGCGGGGGATCTGGAAGGTCTCGGCGATCTCGTGCGCGCCGGTGCCCCGACCCTCGAGCTCATCGCCCGGTGCAGCCTGGTGCTCTTCGATCGCCCGCAGGCTCAAAGTCCGGAGGCCATGCTGCGTGGCGCTGCCGAGGCGCTCGGCGTGGAGGCGGAGCCCTTTCTGAGGGTGCGTGCGGTGCGTCTCGATTCCGCGATGACGGTGGACGGGTCCCACGTCGAGAATCTTCTCGAGGTCCTGGAGCGCGTGGCGGAGGTCTTCGATTCTCACATTCCTGGAGGTGCCTGATGCGTTCGATTGTTCGAGGGCTCCTGTTGCTCACCCTGGTGACGGGAGGAACCGGGTGTGGGTACAACGCCCTGCAGTCCAAGGATGAGACGGTCAACCAGGCCGAGAGCCAGATCAAGGTTCAGCTCCAACGCCGGGCCGATCTGATCCCCAACCTGGTCGAGACCGTGCGGGGGGTGGCGGCCCAGGAAAGCACGGTGTTCACCGCGCTGGCCGAGGCGCGCAGCCGGCTGAACGGAGCCATTCAGGGGGGCAACCTTGGGGAAATGGCCGAAGCGTATCAAGCCTCGGCGGCGCCCCTCGGGCGGCTGCTGGCCATCGTGGAGGCCTACCCGGAGCTCAAGTCGAGCGCCAACTTTTCCCAGTTGCAGGATCAGCTGGAGGGGACGGAGAATCGCATCGCCGTCGCCCGGCAGGACTACAACGGTGCGGTGGCCGACTTCAACACCTTCTCCCGCAAGTTTCCCTACAACCTCACGGCCCGGATCTTCGGGCTCGCCAAGCCCCGGGAGTATTTCGAACTGACCACACCCGAGAGCGCCGAGGTGCCCGCCGTCAAGTTCTGACGGGGCCCCTCCGGTTTCTTCCCGTGATCGTGTATTCTTGCACGATCACGGGGAGATCGCATGCGGACACCATCCTACCGACCAACCTGGCGCGTGCTCACGGTGGCGTTGCTCCTGCTGGCCCTGGCATGGGCCGCGGGAGACGCCTGGTTCCGGGCGCGCCAGTCCGATCTCCTCCGGGCGCGGTCCCTGGCGGAACTCGCCCCGTACGGATCAGCCCTGGCGGCCGTGGTGAACACGCGGGTGGCCTTGCTGGCCAGTGTCCGGGCCTTCGCGGAATCCGAGCTCGCGTCCGGAAGTGAGGAGTCTCTTCTCCGCAAGTTTTCCGCCTTTTCTGCCGCCCTGACGCGCGACACTCCGGGCATCCGCGCGGTGCAACTGGTGCGGGACGGGCGGATCCTCATCACCACCACCGAGGGAGGCAGCTCCGGGATCCAGGGGTATAACCTCCTGGAGGATCCGCGGCCGGTGATCGGGGACGACGTGAGGCGCGGTCTGACGACCGACAGCCCCACGATCACCGGACCCATCGAATTGATCCAGGGAGGGATCGGAATCATCGCCCGGCAGCGGATCATCGCTCCCACCGAAACGCCTTGGGGGATGGCCGCCCTCGTCCTGGACCTCCCGCCCATCCTTCAGGAGGCCGGTTTCGACCGGCTCGACAGCACCGGCGCCGCGGTGGCACTGCGATCGAGGGCGGCCGGCGTGTTCTTCGGGGACAGCGCCCTCTTCACCGCCGACACTCCTACCCTCGCGGTTCCCTTGCCCGATGGCGGATGGGTCATGGCCATGAGATCCGCGGAGGCCCTCGTCAGCGGCCAGGAACGGACTCGACTGCTTCTCGGCGCCGGATGGGCCGCCATCCTCCTGCTGGGGGGAGGGGTGGTCCTGATGGCGGTCGGCCGGCAGCGAGCCCTCGCCTTCTCGGTGGATGACCGAACCCGCGCCCTCACCGTGACGCTCGATTCCCTGCGGGAACAAGGTGAACAGCTCCGCATGGCCCTGCGCGCCGCGAAGATGGGGACCTGGGAATGGAGGGCCGAGACGGACACCCTGCACTGGTCGGAGGAAGCCTCGGACATCTTCGGGTTGCCCCGGGATTCGTGCCTGGGCCGGGCGGACTTCTATCGCATGCTCTCCCCCGCCGACCGGGACACCATCCGGGACGTGGGCCGGGATCTGATCGCGGGCGATGCGCGCGAGGGGCGGGAGTACAGGATCCGCCGGCCCGACGGAGAATACCGCTGGCTCTATACCACGGGGGACCTGCACCGGAAGGAGGACGGATCGCCCGAACGACTGCTTGGCATCGTCGCCGACGTCACGGCCCGGCACGAATTGGAGCTGCAGTTTCAGCATGCCCAGCGCATGGAGGGGTTGGGCCGGTTGGCCGGCGGCATTGCGCACGACTTCAACAACCTTCTCACGGCGATCATCGGGTACGCCAATCTCGCCGCCTCCGATCTCCCCGAGGGGAGCGCGGCGCGCGCCGACCTCGCCAGCATTCTCGAGGCGGCGGGCCGGGCCGCGGACCTGACCCGCCAGCTGCTCGCCTTTGCCCGGCGCCAGCCCGTCGAACCGAAACTGGTGGACCTGACCGAAAAACTCTCCACGATGGATCGGCTGCTCCGGAGAGTCCTCGAGGCGGGAGTGGATCTCGTCATCGACACCCCGGGCGGTCCCCTCCCCGTGATGATCGACCCGGCCCAGCTGGAGCAGGTCATCATGAACCTCTCGGTCAACGCCCGCGATGCCATGCCGGGGGGGGGGCACCTCACGCTCCGGGCATTCCAGGATCCGGCGCGGGACGTTGTCGTGCTCGAGGCGGAGGACACCGGATCCGGGATGGATGAAGCGACCCAATCGCTCATCTTCGAACCGTTCTTCACCACCAAGGGACCGGGGGAGGGGACGGGACTCGGGCTCCCGATGTGTTACGGAGTCATTCGCCAGGCGGGGGGTACGATCACAGTGGAGAGCCAGCCCGGTGTGGGGACGACCTTTCGCATCGAGCTCCCCGTGGCGGTGGCGGACCCGCGCAATCCCACGAGCACCGCGGCGGCGACCGAGGGACCGAAGAGACGGAGCCGGGGGGAGCAGATCCTCGTGATCGAGGACGAGGATGCGGTCCGAGCGCTGGTCCAGCGCGCTCTCGCCAAGGAGGGCTATGCGGTGGTGAACAGCACCGGCGGGGACGATGCGGTGGCCACCTTCGAGCGCCTCCGGGATCGTGTGGATCTTCTCATCAGTGACGTGGTGCTTCCCGGGCCCTCCGGACCGGATCTGGTGGCCCGGTTTCGTCTGGCGCGCCCCGGCCTTCGGGTGCTCTTCATCACCGGATATTCCCGCGTCGCGACATTGCCGCCGGAGGACGCCACCACCCGGATCCTGCGGAAGCCGTTCACGCCATCCGTTCTCGTGGATGCGGTGCAGCAGATGCTAGAGATCTCGGGAATGCCCGCCGCGGAATCGGAAGTGTGATGCAGCGATCGGCGTTGTCGGTCCCGCGGAATCGTTCCCGGCGCGGGGATCAGTCCGTGATGACGGGGGGAAGGATGTATCGAAGGGGGTTGACCGGACGACCGTTGACGTGGACTTCGTAGTGCAGGTGGGGCGCCACCGCGAGGCCGGTGCTGCCCACGAGGGCGATGCGCTGGCCGCGCGTGACCCGTTCTCCCTTGCGGACGAGCAGCTTCGACGCGTGGGCAAACTTGGTCACGATCCCATGTCCATGATCGATCGTCACCACGTTGCCGTACCCCGTTTCCCACCCGGATCCCGTGACCAGGCCCGCTCCCGGGGCCTCGATGGCGGTCCCCCGGGGGGCGGTGACGTCGATTCCCTCATGGGGGCGGGCCACGTTCAGGATCGGGTGGAGCCGGACCGAGGAGAAGTTGCTCGAGAGCCATCCCTGGGTGGGCATGATCGAGGGGAGGGAGGCCAGGCGGTCGGCGTGGGCCTCCAGGCTGTCGGTGGTGACCCGGAAGGACAGCGCCAGCAGGTTGGCCCGCCGGATCAGAGCATTCAGATCGACGCGGATTTCGCCCGTGCGCCGGGTGAGCACGCTCTCGTCGGTTCGGGAACCCGCCGGGGGAGTTGCGACCGGGCCCCCGATGCCGGCTCCGCGCACGTCCGCCGGAATCGGATCGAGGTTGGCTAGCACCCGGATCTGGTTATCCCGGTCCTCCAGCGTGCGCAGCGTGTCCTGCAGCGTGCTCAACCGTCCGCTGAGGGCCCCGATCTGGGCCGCGAGCTGGGCGTTCTCCCGTTCCACGGTTTCGGCACGGACCAAGTCGGCGGTTCGGGACACCGTGGCATAGCCGAGCAGGACCAGCACGATGGCCGTGGCCACGACTGCGGTGACCGCGAGCTTGATGGCGGTCTGGGAGATCTCCAGGACGCGCGACGCGCTGGAGCCCTCCGGGACGACCACAATGGTCCAACGGCGTCTGGACACAATCACCATCCTGCGTGGTTGGCGGGGACCCGGGGTACTCCCGGGGTGGCCCACTTTTCGGCAGGGACCATGCCCGAACCGGGAAAGAGGACGGAGCAACCTATTGCACTGTCCGGAGAGTGTCAAGGATCCCGGGACTATTCGCGTAAGATATTGAAATACAACGAATTGGCACGCTAGCTCTTCTCAGGGTCCGGCTTCGGGAAGAGTCCCTCTCCCCGCTGTGTTCGAATCCCCGACAGGGAGGGCGCCTCCAGGGTGGCGAATTGCGAGGCGTCGAGGGGTGTCTGGAGTCCCAGTTGTTTCCAGAGATCGATCGCCTTGGCGGGGAGAAACGGCGCCACCAGGAGGGCCAGACGGAAGAGACACCGGGCCAGGGCGGCGAGGACCTGATCGAGGGTCCCTTCCTCTCCGGTCCGGGCGAGCACCCAGGGCGCCTCCTGCACGATGTATTGGTTGGCCCGGGTGACCAGGCCCCAGGCGGCGTCGGCCCCACCCTGGAGGTCGAGGGCGTCCATGGCGCGGAGGTACCGAGACACCGCCTCCATCCCGGCCTCGTCGAGCGCCGTGGCGGCCCCGGCGTCCGGGATCACCCCCTCGCGATACTTCTCGATCATGGCGAGGGAGCGGGAGACGAGGTTGCCGAGGCCGTCGGCGAGGTCGGCCACGTAGCGGTCCTCGAACCGTTCCCAGCTGAAGCTCCCGTCACTGTCCCAGGAGATTTCCCGGAGGAGGAAGTAGCGGAAGACGTCGGGTCCGAAGCGGTCCACCGCCTCGCCCAGATCGAGGCGCACCCCCGCGCTCTTGCTGAAGCGTTCGCCCCCCAGGTACACGAATCCGTGGGCCCAGACCGACTCCGGGAGGGGAAGACCAGCCGCGAGGAGCATGGCGGGCCAGATGACACAGTGGAATCGGGAAATGTCCTTCCCGATGATGTGCAGCTGCGCGGGCCAGACGGCTCCCGACCCCGGCGCCTTCGTGGCGGTCCAGTAATTGGGCAGTGCGTCGAACCACACGTAGGTCGTCTGGCTCTCGCCGGTGCTGGTGGGGCGCGGAAAGGGAACGCCCCAGGAAAACCGGGATCGGCTGGCGGACACATCCTCCAGGCCCGATCGCAGCAGGGCGAGGATCTCGTTGCGGCGACTCTCGGGTTGGACGAAACCGGGGTGATCGTGAAGATGGGCCAGCAGGGCGTCGCGATAGCGGGACAGCCGGAAGAACCAGTTGTATTCCCGAACGATGTCGAGGGTGCGGGTCGGGTGAAGAGGGCACTTCCCCTCCACGATTTCCGCATCGGGCTTGTAGGCTTCGCAGCCCACACAGTAGGGTCCCTCGTATTCCCGCTCGTAGAAATCCTCCGGGTTCCGTTCAAAGATCCGGGTGATCAACTCCTGGACCCCCGCCTGGTGTTCGGGGGACGTGGTCCGGATGAACTGATCGTGGGTGATGCCCAGACGCGCCCACATGGCCTCGAATCGGCCGGCGATCCGGTCGACGAACTCCTGGGGGTCGACCCCTTGGGCGGCGGCGGACTGGGCCACCTTGTGGCCGTGCTCGTCCATGCCGATCAGAAACCAGACGTCGTCCCCCCGCAGGCGGCGGTACCGGGCGATGGCGTCCGCACCCAGCTTCTCGTAGGCGTGTCCCAGGTGCGGGTCGCCATTGGCGTAATCGATCGCTGTCGTGAGGTAGAAGCGCGGCACTCAGGTCTCGCTCGTGGAGGAGGGAGCATTGCCCGGACCCCGTCCCCGGCGGCTCCGGCGTCGCTTGCGCTTCCGGGACGGTTGCCCGGCTTGCGGGGCCGTCGGGGAGGGAGCCGCATTTCCGGTGGCCTCCGGAGAGTCGGGCCGGCTTTTCCGGGAGCGGCGGCCCCGGCGTCGCCGGGTCTCGGTGTCGGACTCGGTCGCGCCGGGCGAAGCCGAAGAGCTTCCCGAGCGGGAAGGGGTCGATGGAGACGGGGGAGGGGGGGGGGGACCGGGCCGCATGGTCGCCGGGATCTCGGGGGAGGCGGGGGTGGGGGCGGGGGGAGTCTTCCCCGCCTGTTCCGCCAGGAGATCCACGAGGAGGATGATCCGGGATCCCAGTTCCTCGTGCTGCAGAAAGATCCGCTCCCGGAAGAGATCAACCGCCACCACGCGCTCGGTGCCGAGGGCGGTTCGGATCGTCTTCCCCTCCTTGGGAAATCGTTTCCGCGAGGTCACGTAGAAGGCGTGTTCGTACTTGAGACAGCAGAGGAGACGGCCGCAGCCACCGGAGATCTGGCTGGGATTGAGGGAGAGCCGCTGGTCCTTGGCGAGGCCGAGACTGACCGGCGACAGGTCCGTGAGCCAGGTGGAGCAGCAGAATTCTCGTCCGCACCGCCCCAGCCCTCCCAGACGGGCCGTCTCGTCGCGGGCCCCGATCTGCCGGAGATCGATGCGGGTCCGGAGCCGGGTGGCCAGGTCCCGCACCAGAGCCCGGAAGTCCACCCGCGACTCCGCGGTGAAGAACACGGCGAGCCGGGCGCGGTCCCACTGCCATTCGGCATCCACGATCTTCATCGCGAGCCCGTGCTCTTGCACCCGCCCTCGGATGAGATGGCGCACCGTCTCCTCTTCCCGCCGGTTGTCCACCGCGATGGCCGCGTCCCGCGACGTGGCGCGCCGGACGATGCCGCGGGACACCGGGGGAGGCGCCCCGGAGGCACACCCGGCGCAGGACACGGCACACTTGGCCTCTGCCAAGGTTCCCAGCGCGCTCACGCGCCCCAGATCGAGACCCCGCTCGGCCTCGACGATGACCGGGTCGTCCACTCCGAAGGCGCCGGGATCACCGGTCCAGCGAAAGTATTCCTTGCGGTTTCCCTTGAATCGAACCTCGACGGGTGCCGTCATCACCCCTCGGCGAAGGAGCCCATCGCCGCGTACTTGTCGGCGCGGCGGCGCACCAGGCGATCGGGCCGGATGCGCCGGAGTTCGTGGAGGTGACGGAGGAGGACGGCCCGCAGGGCCTCGCCGGCGCCCTCGGAGTCCTGGTGGGCGCCGCCCAGGGGCTCCGGGATGATCTCGTCGATCAGTCCGTGGCCGGCCAGGTCCGGGGCGGTCAGTTTCAGCGCCTCCGCCGCCCGTTCCCGCTGGGACGCGTCCTTCCAGAGGATGGCGGCGCATCCTTCGGGTGAGATCACGGAATACACGGAATTCTCGAACATCAGGACGCGGTCGGCCACGCCCAGGGCGAGGGCGCCGCCGGATCCCCCTTCGCCCACGACGACCGCGATGATCGGAGTGGCCAGCGCCGCCATTTCGAGAATGTTGGTGGCCAGCGCCTCCGACTGCCCTCGCTCCTCCGCTCCCAGTCCGGGATAGGCGCCGGGGGTGTCGATCAGCGTGATCACCGGGGCCGAGAACCGCTCGGCCAGGCGCATCAGCCGCAACGCCTTGCGATATCCCTCCGGGTGCGGCATGCCGAAGTTGCGCCGGATGTTCTCCTTGGTGTCCCGCCCCTTCTGGTGCCCGATCACCATCACGGAGATCCCGCCGAGACGGGCCCACCCCCCGACGATCGCGGGGTCATCCCGAAACAGCCGGTCGCCGTGGAGCTCGATGAAGTCCGTGAAGATCGAGGAGAGATAGTCGAGGGTGTAGGGACGCCGGGGGTGCCGGGCCACCAGGACGCGCTGCATCGGTGTCAGCGAGGTGTAGATCTTCTCCCGCTGCCGGGTGAGCCGCTCCTGCAGGCGAGTGATCTCGGGGGACGTGTCCCCGTCACCCTCGTCCTGGTGCTGCAGCTTGTCGATCTGCTGCTCCAGTTCCTGGAGGGGCTTCTCGAAGTCCAGTGTGTAGATCGTCGCCATGGATCATCCCGCCTTGACGAAGGAGACCGCATCGGGGCCGAGCACGTCGCGCAGCGCGACGATCAGATCGTCGTCGGGGGCGACGCGCAGTCGCCGGGACCGGAGGCGCACCGCGTCACCCTCCGGACCGGACCATTCAATATAGACGGGCGCTGGGCCGGGGTGAGCGGCACACAGCGCTGTGACCCGTTTCACCGCCTCCGGAGAGGGCGAGGCCGGGACCCGCCACCGCAGGGCGAGCGCCAGAGCCCCCGCGGCGCGCAGATCCGTGAGCGGCCGCGCCTGCTCCACCACGAAGGGAGCCTGATCCTCGCCCCGATCCCGGGTACTGAACCCTCCGGTCAGCAGCACGGCGAGGTCGGGGACGATGATGCCGTTCAGGCGCGCCCAGGCGTCGGGAAAGACGATGGCCTCCGCGGTTCCGTGGAAATCCTCCAGCGTGACGCGGGCGTATTCCTTCCCGGTCTTCTTGCTGATTTGGCGCTTGACGAGGGTGATGACCGCGGCCACGGTGACCTGGTGTTCGCTCCATTCGCCGAGCGTGGCCGTGGTGCGGGTTCCGAACAACTCCACCTCGTGCCGAAACACTTCGAGGGGATGTCCGGAGATGAAGAACCCGATCAGCTCCTTCTCGCGCCGCAGCCGGTCGGCCTCGGTCCAGGGTGGCACCGCCGGGAGCGCCCGGCTGCGCGGCGGGGTCGCGGCGGCGGGTCCCTCTCCGAACAGGGATCCCTGTCCCGCCTCGCGTTCCTGCTGGAGCAGTTGCGCCTCCCCCAGCGCATCGTCCAGCGCGGCCACCAGGGAGGATCGTTCCCCGAACGTGTCACAGGCCCCCGCGCCGACCAGGGATTCGAGGACTCGCTTGTTGCAGAGTCGCAGGTCGATCCGGCTCGCGAAATCCCAGAGATCCGCGAAGGGGGCACCGCGCCGCGCCGCGAGGATCGATTCGATCGCGCCCCGGCCCACGTTGCGGATGGCCCCGAGCCCGAAGCGGATCCGGTGTTCGCCCACCACGGTGAACTTGAATCCCGACTCCATCACATCGGGCGGGAGCACCTCGATGCCGAGGTCCCGGGCTTCGTTGATGTACTGCACCACCTTGTCGGTGTTGCCGATTTCGGACGAGAGCAACGCCGCCATGAATTCGGCCGGATGATGCGCCTTGAGCCACGCCGTCTGGTAGCTGAGGAGCGAGTAGGCCACCGAGTGCGATTTGTTGAACCCGTAGCGTCCGAAGGTCTCGATCTGGGCGCCCAGTTCCTCGGCCAGGCGCCGGGGGTGGCCCTGGGCCATGGCCCGTTCGACGAACCGGGCGATCTCGCCCCGGATCAGGTCCACATCCTTCTTCCCCACCGCCTTCCGCAGCACGTCGGCCTCGGCGAGCGAGAAGCCGGCCAGCACGTTGGCGATCCGCATCACCTGTTCCTGGTAGGTGATGACTCCCCAGGTCGGCTCCAGGATCTCGCGGAGGGACGGGTGAGGGTAGGTCACGGCCTCCTGCCCCAGCTTCCGCCGGATGAAGACCAAATGCATTCCGGCATCGAGCGGCCCGGGGCGCAACAGGGCGTTGGAGGCCACCAGGTCGTCGAACCGGTCGCACTTCATGGCCCGCAGGGTTTCCGTGGCGAGAGCGGATTCGAACTGAAAGATCCCGGCGGTCCGGCCGGTGCGGAGGAGCGCATAGACGGAGGGGTCGTCCAGCGGCATGGCATCGAGATCCGGGGCACTCCCGTGTCGGTCGCGGATCATCGTCAGGGCATCGTGGATGACGGTCAGGGTCTTCAGGCCGAGGATGTCCATCTTGAGCATCCCGACCTTCTCGAGCGCCACCATGTCGTACTGGGTGATGATCGAGTCCTGCCCGTCCCCCTGCTGTCCCGACCCCTTGGTCGGGGCGGTGCAGACCGGCACGTACTCCTGGAGCGGTCCGGGGGCGATGACGACACCCGCGGCGTGCACCGAGGCATGCCGCGACATCCCCTCGATCCGGGCCCCGAAGTCCACCAGCTTCCGGTACACCGGGGCCGAGTCCACCAGCGCCCGCAACTCATCGATCTTCTCGACCGCCTGCGGGATCGTCATGCTGAAGGCGGGACCGGAGGGAATGAGCTTGGTGATCCGATCCGCCTCGCCCGGCGGGATTTCGAGGACCCGGGCCACGTCCTTGATGGCGGCACGGGCCTTCATGGTCCCGAAGGTGATGATCTGTCCGACGCTGTCCCGTCCGTACCGCTCGCGCACGTACTCGATGACTTCTCCCCGGCGCTCATAGCAGAAGTCGACATCGATGTCGGGCATCGACACTCGCTCAGGGTTCAGGAATCGCTCGAAGAGGAGGTCGAACCGGAGCGGGTCGACGTTGGTGATCCCCAGTCCGTAGGCCACGATGCTTCCAGCGGCCGATCCACGCCCCGGGCCGACCGGGATGCCCCGGGCCCGGGCGGCGGAGATGAAATCGTGGACAATGAGGAAGTAGCCGGCGTACCCCGCGGTGTTGATCACTCCCAGCTCGTAGGCGAGCCGCTCCTCGACCTCGGCGGGGAGAGGCGATCCGTACCGGGACATCACCCCGGAGCGGGCCAGATCCGCGAGGAACTCCTCGTCACTCGCGAAGCCCTCGGGCCGGGGAAAGGTCGGCACGAAGTAGCGCTTTTCGAAATCGAACTCGCAGAGGTTCGCCACATGTTGGGTGGCGTCGAGAGCGGTGCCCTGATCGGGGAAGAGCGCCCGCATTTCCGCTTCGCTCTTGACGTACGTCTCGGTGCCGGTGAACCGGAAGCGCTTGGGGTCCGACAGCAGGCATCCGGTGCCGATGGCGAGGAGCACATCGTGCGCATCGGCATCCTCCCGGCGGAGGTAATGCGCGTCGTTGGTCGCCACCACGCCGATGCCGAGCTCCCGGCCCAACCTCAGCATCCCCTCGGCCACCTTCTTCTCCTCCGGAATGCCGTGGTCCTGGATCTCGAGCCAGAATCCCTCGGGGCCGAAGGTCCGGGCAAACCAGGCGGCGGAGGCCTTCGCCTCGTCATAGCGGTCGGCGCGGAGGGCGAGGGCGATCTCCCCCGACAGGCAGGCGGCGAGGCAGATGACGCCGTCCGCGTGGGCGGCCAGCACCTCCTTGTCGATGCGCGGGCGGCGGTAGAAGCCCTCCGTGTAGCCAATCGACGTGAGGCGGATCAGATTCCGGTATCCGGCCCGGTTGCGGGCCAGCAGCACGAGATGACTGTAGGGGCTGTGGGCCCAGGCGGGCTTGTCCTGGCCCGACCGGTGGCCAAAGGCGAGATAGGCCTCGAAGCCCAGGATCGGGCGGATGCCCCCGGCCCGGGCCGCCTCATGGAAGGCCCACGCGGCGTGCATGTTGCCGTGATCGGTGACCGCCAGGCTGTCCTGCCCCAGTTCCCGCACCCGGGCGATGAGATCCGGGAGCCTGTTCGCGCCGTCGAGGAGGGAGAATTCGCTGTGGGTATGAAGGTGGGCGAATGCCATGACTATGTCATGCGGCTGTCCAGGGCCGCGTAGACCCGGGAGAGGGGCACATCCCTCGTCTGGAGGAGGACGAGCAGATGGTACAGGAGGTCCGCGGCTTCACTCTCCAGCCGCTCGGACGACTCGGTCAGGGCGGCCACCATCACTTCCACCGCCTCCTCCCCGGTCTTGCGCGCCGCGAGGGGAGGGCCGCCCTTCAGCAGGGTCGCGGTCCACGATCCCTCCGGGGCGGTCCGCGCCCGATCGGCGATCGTGTGGGAGAGGTGGTCCAGGGTATGACCCGCGGGAGGAGTGGTGCAGGCAGCGGCTTCCCCGTTCGTCACCACCGTCATGAAGCAGCTCACCGCACCGGTGTGGCAGGAAGGCCCTTCGGGATGGACCCGGTAGAGGACACTGTCGCCGTCACAGTCGACGCGCATCTCCACGAGGCGCTGAACATTCCCACTGGTGGAACCCTTGTGCCACAGGGTCTGGCGGGACCGGCTGAAATAGTGGGCCTGCCCGGTGCGGAGCGTCGATTCCAGGGCTTCGGCGTTGGCCCATGCGAGCATCAGCACGCCGCCGGTGCGGGCGTCCTGGGCCACGACGGGCACGAGGCCCGCCGTGTCGAAACGCACCTGGTCTCGCCACGGGGAGGGGGTCATGGGCTGGAAGGTATCCGGTTGGAGGGCGGTTTGTCAAAGTTGTTGTGAATACAGAAGTTAGGGGCGTTTGGCTTCAGCGAGTGGCCGACGGGGTGGATCCGTTCCTTTGGGGGATGACGATCGGTGATTGATACCCTTACCTTTCAACCGTGGTTTGACGGCCATTTCCGGAGACGACGCATGGACATCAGATTGACCGCAGCGGGGCTCGCCTCTTTCGCCATTCTGGCGAGTGCCTGCGGTGGGGGAGGGGGAACCGACCCGACGCCGCCTACTCCTCCCCCGCCACCGGCCACATCCGTCGGGTGCGCAGGGATCGCTCCCCTCGTCCTGGCCCCCGGGGGGCACCAGGTGGTGGACCCGGCCGCGACCAACGGCTGTGTCGTCCTTCCGGCACCCACCGGCCCGCAGGCGGAGTATCTGGTGGTGCCAGTGTCGGGCAACGGGCAGGTGACGACGTCGGGCGTTGTGGGCCCTTTCGCGTTGCAGGTGGGAGGCCCCGCCGCGTCGGCTCCCTCTCCCTCCATTTCGGCTCTGCGCCAATCCCGTCCGAGTCTTCCGGAGGCGTTCGACGGCATGCTCCGGGCCCGGGAGGAGGAACTGCGGGGCCGACACCCCGGCCAGTTGGAGAGCAGGGCGCTGGCGGCGGCGCCGGTCGTGGGGGAGCAGCGCACCTTCAACGTCTGTGGCAACCTCGCGTGCTCCTCCTTCGTTCCGGTGGAGGCCACGGCCCGGGTGGTCGGAACCCGGGCGGCCATTTTTGTCGACAACACGGTGCCCGGTCCCGATACCCTCCAACAGGCGGATCTCGACGATCTCAGCCGGACCTTCGACAACTTCCACTTCGACATCAGCACCGACGCCTTCGGCCTGCCGAGTGACATCGACGGCAACGGCGTGATCATGATCCTGTTGACCAACCAGGTCAATGATCTCACGCCAGATTGCACCAACGGGAGAATTCTCGGGTTTTTCTTCGGGGGTGATCTGATCCCCACCGCGCAGGGCTCGAACGTGGGGGAGATATTCTACGCGCTGGTGCCCGCCCCGGAAACATCCGGGTGCAACGCCATCTCCCGGAAGGGAGCCACCGATGCGGTCAAGCGGACGCTGATTCACGAATATCAGCACATGATCAGCTGGAATCAGCATGTGATCCTCCGCAATGGACCCTCGGAGCGCACCTGGCTCAACGAGGGGCTCTCCCACGCGGCGGAAGAGCTGGCGGGTCGGCTGATTCCGGACGCGGAGTGCGTCGGATTCACGAGCTGCCGGAGCCTGTACACCTCGGGAGACCTGTTCAATGCCTTCGACTATCTCAGCAACACGGAGGTCACCTTCATGGTGTCCCCGGGGAGTTCGAACGGCACCCTGGAGGAACGGGGAGCGCAATGGCTCTTTGTCCGGTGGTTGGCGGACCAGTTTGCCACCGACCCGGCCTTCCTCGGGAGCAATGTGACCCGGGCTCTCCTGCAGACCGCCCAGGTGGGGTCGGCGAATGTGGAGGCGGTGACCGGGCAGCCGTTCCCGGCTTTGGTGGCGGAGTGGCTCCTGGCCACCTTCCTTGATGACCTCCCCAACTTCACGCCCTCCTCGCCCCGGATCACCTATCGCTCCTGGGGGTTCCGGAGCGTTTTCGCGGCCAACGCCCCGCCGAACGGGACCGCGTTCGACAGGCCGTTCCCGACCGTTCCGGACGTGGTGATCGCCCCGGGACCCTTCACCAAGATCGGCAATCTGCGCGGCGGCTCGGGCCGCCATTTCCGGATCCTGGTTCCGGCCGGCAGCGGGGGGGCGGAGGTGCAGGTCTTTCGGAACACGGCGGGAGTCACGCTGGATCCCGCGCTTTTCCCCCGCATTGGCGTGGCGCGCGTGCAGTGATCACCCGGCGGAGCCTCGCGGGAATTCTCCTGGTGGTGGCCGGCAGCCACCCCGCGATGGCCCAGGGAACGCCCGGGACGGCGGGGTTCCCCCCGGTTCCGGTCGTCTCCACCTTCCCGGCGTCGGTCCGGATCGCGGGCCTGAGCGGGGCGAGCGTGTCCCTCATCGGATTTGCCAGCTCGGTGTTCACCAACCCCTCGGGCCTCGCGCCGGTTCGGAGCCTGAGTCTGGAGAGCGCCGCGACCCGCCGGGGGGACAAGTCCGCCTACGTGATGGGGGCTGCCGCGGTCCGCGTGGGGGACTTCAATCTCGGGGCGGGGTATCAGTACCTGGAGTTTGCGCGTGACGAGCCCGTGTCCAGCAACCTGAGCTGGGCCGGGGCCGTGGTGTACCGCATCGCCGGTATCGCCGTCGGGGGAAGCGGGCGTTACGTGTCTGTGCGGGAACGAGGGGGGCCGGTCACGCGCTCCCTGACCGGGGATCTCGGATTGACCCTGGCCTTCTTCGACATCGCCGCGCTGGCGTTTGCCGTGCGCAACGTGGCGACCACGGCGTTGACCGGTCCCTCACTCGACCTTCCCACGGCCTATCATCTGGGGTTCACCATGAACCTCCTCGATACCTATTCCCACGGGCGTCTTCTCGCCACCGTGGAAACGGTCTGGACGGATGGGGAGAACCGGCGCACCATCGTCGGGTTGGAAACGGGAGTGGTGGTGGGCGGAATTGGCCTGGTGGCGCGTGCCGGAACCGGGGCGCGGCCCGGCGGCAGCATGCTGTCGTCCTCCACTGTCGGCGGGGGCCTCGTGCTGGGACGGGCCGCGATTGATTACGCCTGGCAGCGCCGAAGCGCTCTGGGGGAACGGCTTCACCTTCTGGGCGTGCGCTGGACTCCATGAACGGGAGACGGATCACCATGGGCGTCATTCTGGTTGCGGTCGGGCTCTTTGCCGGGTTCGGCACCGCGTACCTCGCCTCGGACGACGTCCGATACCTGACCCGGGCCGGGTTGGAGGAAACCCGCATTCTCCGGAACGCCAGACCACTCGAGGCGCTCATCGCGGAGGAGACCGTTCCGGAGTCGCGTCGCAACCTGCTTCGCCTCGTCCGCGACGTCCGGCAGCACGCCGGCACCATCGGCCTCACGGCGGGAGACACCTACACCACGTTCTCTGACGTGGGCCGGGACACCCTCCTTCTCGTCCTCTCGGCCGCACCCCGCGACTGCATCTGTCCCGTCACCTGGAAATACCCCATCGTGGGGCGGGTGCCCTACAAGGGGTTCTTCGATCCCCGCATGGCCGAGCGGGAACGGGACCGTCTGGTGGCTCGGGGGCACGACACCTCCCTCCGTCCGTCCGCGGCCTTCTCCACCCTCGGGTGGTTCAAGGACCCCCTGCTCTCCACTGCCCTCTTTCCCGATTCGGTCGAGCTGGCGGCCCTGGTGTTCCACGAGATGGCTCACAACACCCTGTTCGTGAAGAGCGCCACGGCCTTCAACGAAAGCTTCGCCCAGATGGTCGGGTACCGGGCCGCGGAGCACTTCTTCGCCACCCGGGGCGACTCCGTCCTGGCGGAGCGCGCTCGCGATCGCTGGCGGGACGAGATCGTGCTGGGTGAGTATTACGATGCGCTCGTGGGTCGCCTCACCCGCTTCTACGATACGAAACCCGATTCCGCCACGCTCGACTCCGGGCGGGTGGCCATCGGGCAGTGGGCTCGGGACCTCCTGCGGGATTCCCTGGCCTCCCGGCTCTCCTTTCCGGTCGGCCGGCTCGCGGATCGCCCGATCAACAACGCCGCGCTCATCGGAGTTCAGCTCTATCGCACCCATCTCGACTGGTTTGACCGCTTCCACCTGCGCCACGACCGGGATCTGGCCAAAACCGTGGAGGCACTCCGCGCCCTGGTCCACGACGGATCCGGAGACGACGCCTTCCGCCGTCTCGAGGAAGCCCTCGATGGTTCGATCCCGCCGCCTCGGGACAGCGTCCCGTCTTGACCTGCCGTGCGGGCTCCTCTTACTTCACCCGTTCGCCGCTGCACCTCCCCTTTCTCCGCCGATCGGACACGTGCCATGGATGAGGCCTTCGTAAGTCGTGAACAGCATCGCATGCTGGCCGAACTGACAGATTTCCTTGCCATCCCGAGCATCAGCACCGATCCGGCCCGGGTGGACGATTGTCGCCGGGCCGCCGGATGGCTCATGGACCGGTTCCGCCAGCTCGGCTGCCCCGTCGTGGATCTGATCGAAGGGGATGGCCATCCCGTGGTCTGGGCTGAGGGGCCGACGGTGCCGGACGCTCCGACGCTCCTCATCTATGGGCACTACGACGTCCAGCCGGTCGATCCGGTGGACGAATGGATCTCCCCGCCCTTCGAGCCCACGGTGCGGGACGGCAAGCTCTTTGCCCGGGGAGCTGCGGACGACAAGGGCCAGGTGTATTGCCTGCTGCAGGCGTACGCCGCCGTGCGGGATCAGGATGGCCTTCCCCCGCTCAATGTGCATTTCCTGATCGAGGGGGAAGAAGAGTGCGGCGGACGAGTCGTCTTCGATCTGCTCGAAAGTCAGCCTGAACGAACCCGTGCCGACGCCGTCCTCGTCAGCGACATGTCCTACTTCGCCCCGGGGTGGCCCGCGGTCTACACGGCGCTGCGCGGACTCTGCTACGCCGAAATCACGGTGCGCACCCTGCAACGGGATCTCCACTCCGGAACCTACGGGGGGGTGGCGCCGAACGCCGTCGAGACCCTGGTCAGACTCCTGGCTCGGCTCAAGGAGGCCTCGGGGAAGATCCGCATTCCCAAGCTGTACAAGGCGCTGGAACCGCCCACCCGGGAGGAGCGGAAGGCGTGGCGAGCCCTCCCCTTCGACGAGGACGAGTTCCGGCGGGAGGAGGTCACGGCCGAGGCGTTGACGGGAATCGAGAGCGCGTCGGTGCTGGAGCGGGTCTGGGCCCTCCCTACCTTCGAAATCCACGGCATCCGAGGGGGTTTCACCGGGGACGGTGCCAAGACCGTCATTCCCGCCCGGGCCACGGCCAAGGTCAGCCTCCGGCTCGTACCCGGGCTCCCGATGGAGAAGGTCGCCCGGTGGCTGACACGCGCCGCCCGGAAAGCCGCCCCGTCCTGGGCCACCGTCGAAGTGACCATCCTTCACGGGGCGGACCCGGTCCAGGTGGATGTGGACCATCCGGTCTTTGAGGTTCTGGGAGACGCGTTCGAAAGCGTGGTCGGGAGACGCCCCGTTCCCATCCGTGCGGGAGGATCGATTCCGATCGTTCCCCACCTTGGTGCCTCCGGTGCCCCCGTGCTCCTCACGGGAATCGGGCTCCCCGACGATGGATTGCACTCCCCCAACGAGAAACTGGACCTGACCCAGCTCTGGGAGGGGACCGCCGTGTACGCTCGGTTCTTCGAACTTCTGGGCGCACGGGGGAGGGAGAGGACATAGGACGTAGGACGTAGGACGCAGGACATAGGACTTGGGACAGGGGACCTGTACGGGCGTCGCCCATGCTCCATGTCCTAAGTCCTAAGTCCTAAGTCCTAAGTCCTTGCCAATCATGCTGTTAATGATAAATTCAAGGCCCCATGCCATCTTGGTTCCCGTCCGTGGGAGGGCAACCGGTGTTGATGGCGTGCGGTGTGGCCAGCCCACGGACATTTCCCACCCAACATGGACATAGGACATAGGACATAGGACATAGGACAATGTCCTTATTGTTCCTAAGTCCTAAGTACTAAGTCCTAAGATGTCCAAGGGCAGTCAGGTCAATAGGGGATCGTCCGGTGCGATCTGTCGTCCGTGGGTGGGAAATTCCGATTCCGTTCGAGCGTGCAGCTCGTCGATGCCGACGATGGCCCGCACCGAGGCGATGATTCCCGCCACCACGTCGTCCGCCCACCAGGGATCGGGGCGGTTCTCCTCGGGGAGACTGGTGGCGGCGGTTTCGAGGAACTGGATGGCGGTGGTGATCCACTCGGCCTGGGCCGATCCCACCAGGGACCACGATCCCGTGGCCCGGAGCTCGAGTTCCGCCAGGTCGCGCAGCTCCCGGGTGATGTCGGCGCTCACCGAATCGGCGCGGAGACCCTCGGCCACGAGGGCGAGGACCGCATGGCGTTCCGCCTGCTGGGGTTCGGGGAGGGGCGCCATGTAGTGGCGCTGGTCGGCCACCATTTCGGCCAGGCGGATGCACACCGCCCGGATTGGCGGAGTGAGAGCCGGGGGCGCCTCCCGTGCCCAGCTCGCCGCGGCGCGGAGGATGCTGTCCACAATGTCTGCGGCCCTGGTTTCGAGGCGCCGGCGGTCTCCGTTCTCAGGCATGATGGAATGATATACCCACCCTCATGCGATGGGATCCCCTGGGGACAGAACTCGCGTTCATCTCCCCGGGGACGGGACCGGAGGATCCAGATCCCGGGCCGGGAGGAGGACCACAGGGCGGTCGAAGGCGCGGGCGACCGCGTCGAGGAGGGCGACCTCGGTGCGGGAATGGAGTGCGGCCGGGTCCGAGCCCGGTTTCTCCCGGGCGACGCTGGTCATCTCCACTCCGGCGATGCCACAGGGGACGATCCGGTCGAACAGTGCCAGGTCGGTCGAGACGTTGAGCGCGAATCCGTGGAACGTCACCCACTGCTTCACGTGGATGCCGATGCTCGCGATCTTCCTTTCCTCCACCCAGACGCCCGTCAATCCATCCCGGCGCCGGCCGGCGATTCCCACCGCGGCCAGAGTCTCGATGAGCATCGCCTCCAGGGTGCGGAGGTACCAGTGCAGATCCTGGCGGTAATGGGTCAGGTCGAGGATCGGGTATCCCACCAGTTGCCCCGGTCCATGCACGGTCACGTCCCCCCCTCGTTCCACTTCCACGACCTCGAAGCCCCGGGCCCGGAGCGCCTCGGGAGAGTGGGGGAGACTCGTGGCGCGGGTCCCCCGTCCGAGTGTCACGACCGGGGGATGCTGGAGCAGGAGAAGAAGATCCTCGGTGCGGGTTCCGTCACGCCGTTCCTGGCAGAGTCGGCGTTGGAGCTCCAGCGCCGCCGGGTACTCGACCGTCCCCAGGGTGACCGCCTGGATCGGTCGCCCGGTCACGCCGCCGACCGTTGTCGCGCCATCCGGGAGAGCAGGGCGCGCCCGGCAAGGGCCGCGAGGAGTACGATGATCAGGAGTCCTGCGGGACCGGCGAGACGCTCCGCCGGAATCGTGGTGAGGAAGGCCACCAGGAGAGAGCCGAAGGCGGCCACCATGCCCAGGCCCCCCTGCCGGTAGGCGGACCCGATCGGCCGGAGAGACAGGAACGTGGCGAGTCCGGCCAGGAAGGGCACGGTGACGGTCCCGTAGAGGAGCAGGGAGGTGGCCGCCGAATCGAAATCGGGGGTCTCACTCGTCGGCATCCCGGCTTGAAGCCGCCGGACCATCCAGAGCAGTCCGGCGAAGAGCCCGGTGCCCACCGTCACCCCGAGGAGAATTCCCGAAAAGGCGAGCCCGACGTAGTCCCGGGTGGGAGCGTCGGGCCCGTAGGGATGAAGCGGCGCCTGCGGATCGGTCACGTGTGGATGACGCGTCCGAGCGAGTCGAGACACGCCTCCGCGATGGCCTCGGAGAGGGTCGGGTGCGCATGCACCGCGAGATCCACCTCTTCCACGGTGTACTCGTTTTCCCGGGCCACCAGGAGCTCGTGGATCATCTCGGAGGCATGGGACCCGACGATGTGGGCCCCGAGGATCTCGCCGAACTTCGTGCCGCGGATGATCTTGACAAAACCGTCGGTGTCGCCCGAGGTCCGCGCGCGCCCGTTGGCGGAGAAGGGGAAGCGGCCCACCTGGAATTCGAGCTTGCGCTCCGTGCACTGCTCTTCGGTCAGGCCGATGCTGGCCACTTCGGGGTGACAGTACGTGACGCTCGGGATGTTGTCGTAGGTGATGGGATGGGGGGCCTTTCCCGCCACCCGCTCGGCCACGTTGACCCCCTCTCTGCTCCCCTTGTGGGCCAGCATCGGCGGTCCCGCCACGTCCCCGATGGCGTAGACGCCTTCGGCGTCGGTCTCGAGCGTGTCGAGGTTGACCTTGATGAACCCCTGCTTGGTGAGCGTCACTCCGGCCGCTTCCAGGCCAAGATCCTCCGTGTTGACGGCGCGCCCTGCGGCCATGAGCACCCCGTCCACCGTGACTGTCTTGGTGCTTCCACCCGCCTCGATCGTCAGGGTGACCTCCGCCTCGCCGACCTCCGCCTTGGTGACTTTGGCGCCGGCCAGGACGTCGATCTTCCGCTTCTTGTAGCTCTTGGCCAACGCGTCACTCGCGTCGGCATCCTCGAGCGGGAGGATCCGGGGCAACGCCTCCACCAGCGTCACCGTGCTGCCGAAGGCATTGAAGATGTCCGCGAATTCGCATCCCACGGCGCCGGCCCCCACGATGGCGAGCCGGGGCGGGGCCTTCTCCAGGAAGAGGGCCTCGTCCGAGCTGAAGACGGTTGCGCCGTTGAGACCGAGCCCGATGGCGGGAATGCCCTTGACGCGGGAGCCGGTGGCGATCACGACCGCGCGGCTGGCGGTGTGCACCTCGTCTCCCACTCTGACCGTGCGCCCCTTCTGGAGCACGCCGGTTCCGCGCAGCACGGTCACCTTGTTCTTCTTCATGAGGAACTCGACGCCCTTCGAGTTCTGCTCCGAGACCTTGCGGGAGCGCTTCATCGCCACCCCGTAATGGGTCGTGACCGGCCCCGTCTCGATGCCGAGTTCGGCGGCCTGGTGCCGGATGGTGTTGGCCATGAGGGCGCTGTGCAGGAGGGCCTTGGTCGGGATGCATCCGATGTTGACGCACACACCGCCGAGTTTCTCCTTCTCCACCACCGCCACGGACAGGCCGAGTTGGGCCGCGCGGATGGCGCAGACGTATCCGGCGGGTCCGCCGCCGATCACGATCAGGTCAAAGGTGCTTGCCACGTCACACTCCGTCGTAGGATGTCAGGTCGCCCGGCTCACAGCACCAGGGCGAGAGGGTTCTCCAGCATGCGGGTCAGGGTGCGGAGGAAACCGGCCCCGGTGGCCCCGTCGATCACGCGGTGGTCGCAGGACATGGTCATCCGCATCCGCCGCCGGGGCACGATGGCCCCGTCCACCACCGTGGGGGTGGCCGCGATCCGCCCCACGGCGAGGATGCCCGCCTCGGGCGGGTTGATGATCGCCGTGAAGTGATCGATGTCGAACATGCCGAGATTCGAGATCGAAAAGGTGCTCCCGGTGTACTCCTCCGGGGCCAGCTTGCGGGCCCGGGCCCGGGTGGCGATGTCGCGGGCCTCGGCGGAGAGGGTCAGGAGTCCCTTGCGGTCGGCGTGGCGGATGACGGGGGTGATGAGGCCGTCGGGAATCGCCACCGCCATGCCGAGGTGGACCTCGTGCCAGAGGCGGATGTGATCGTCCTGCCACCAGGCGTTGCACGCCGGGTGCTGAACCAGCGCCGAGGCCAGCGCCTTGAGGAGGATGTCGTTGAAGGAGATGCGGCCGCGATCACCCAGGGAGTCGTTGAGGGCTGCCCGGGCCTCGGCCGCGCGTTCCATGTCGACGTCGGCGGTGAGGTAGAACGTCGGAATCGGGCCGATCGACTGGGCGAGCCGTCGGGCGATCGTCTTCCGGATCTGGCTCAGGGGCTGGTCCTCGAACCGGGGACCGCTCCCGGCGTCGGCGGGGGGGCCTGCGGGGGCCTCCGGCGCCCGGGCCGATTCCACGTCGCGCTTCACGATGCGTCCCTCGGGGCCCGAACCGGTGAGTGTCCCCAGGGTGAGACCTCGCTCCGCCGCCATCTTCCGCGCGAGCGGGGAGGCCTTGACCCGCGCGCCCGACCCCGTTGCATCCCCGGTGGACACCGTGGCCTTCGTCTCTTCGGGTTTCTTCTCCCTGGCCTCCGCCTCCTTCTCCCCCTCTTCCTTCGCCTTCGCGGCCGCCGGGGCCTTCTCCTTCGCCTGCTTCTTCGGGGCCGGTGCGTCGATCTCTTCCCCGGGCTCGCCGATGTACCCGACCACCTCGGCCACCGGGACCGTGGCTCCGGCGGCCACCACATGGCGCAGCAGGGTGCCCGAGGCGCGGGCCACCAGCTCCATGACCGCCTTGTCGGTTTCGACCTCGGCGATCACGTCCCCCTCGGCGACGGTGTCGCCCTCCTGTCTCTTCCACTCGACCAGGCGTCCCTCCTCCATGGTCGGGGAGAGTGCTTCCATCACGATCTTGGTTGCCATGAGCTCACGAGAGGTAGAGAACCTGTTTGGCCGCCGCCACGACCCCGGCGGGGTCGATCTTGGCGGCGCGTTCCAGGAACTTGTTGTAGGGCATGGGGACGTCGGCTCCGGTGACCCGGAGCACGGGGGCATCGAGCAGGTCGAATCCTTCCCGCTGGATGAGATCGACAACCTGGGCGCCGACGCCGGCGAAGGACCAACCCTCCTCCACGACAACCGCGCGGTTGGTTCGGGCCACAGAGGCGAGGATGGCCTCCCGGTCGAGCGGGGTGATGGTGCGGAGATCGAGCACCTCGGCCGCGATGTCCTCCTCGGCGAGCTGGTCCGCCGCCTTGAGCGCCACGGACACGCTCTTGGAATGGCACACCAGCGTCACATCGGTGCCACTCCGCTTGACCTCCGCGACGCCGAGAGGCGTGAGGTACTCCTCGTCCGGCACCTCCCCCTTCTGATTGTAGAGCATCTCGCCCTCGATGAACACGACGGGATCATCGCTCCGGATCGCGGACTTGAGAAGTCCCTTGGCATCGGCCGGGGTGGCGGGCATCACCACCACGAGGCCCGGGATGTGGGCGTACCAGGACTCAAACGCCTGCGAGTGCTGGGCGGCGAGCTGGAGGGCGGAGCCGCCGGGGCCGCGGAACACGATCGGGCACTGTACCTGGCCGCCCGACATGTAGTGCATCTTGGCGGCGGAGTTCACGATCTGATCGATGGCCAGAAGGGCGAAGTTCCAGGTCATGAATTCGATGACCGGACGCAGTCCCGCCATCGCGGCACCCACCCCGATCCCGGTGAATCCGAGTTCCGCGATGGGGGTGTCGACCACGCGCGCGGGGCCGAACTCCTTCAGGAGACCTCGGCTCACCTTGTAGGCGCCGTCGTACTCGGCGACCTCCTCGCCCATCAGGAAAACGTCGGGGTCGCGGGCCATTTCCTCACGCAGGGCCTGGTTGAGCGCATCCCGATAGGTCATGATGGCCATGATCAGCGCGGCTCCGCGTAGACGTCGGTGTGGAGTTCCCGCTCGTCGGGGTCGGGAGAGTCCTCGGCGAAGGTGATCGCATCCTCGACCTCGGCAGCCACGTCGGCCACCAGGGCCTCGAGTGCCGCCGAGTCGAGGAGATCGGCCGCCCGCAGGGCGTCCGCGAGGAGGCGGATCGGATCCCGCTGGCGATATTCCTCGACCTCCTCGCGGGTGCGATAGGTGCCATGGGCCGCATCCGACATTGAATGGCCGACGTACCGGTAGGTCTTCATTTCCAGGAGAGTGGGCCGGGATTCGGTGCGGGCACGGTCCACCGCCTGGTCCACCGCCGCCTTCACGGCGAACACGTCCTGGCCGTCCACGACGTCCGCCGCCATGTCGTAGCTGTAGGCCCGGCGGGAGAGGTCGAGAATCGAACTCGCGCGCGCCAGGGCGGTCCCCATGCCGTAGCCGTTGTTCTCGCAGATGAAGATCGCGGGGAGCTTCCAGAGAGCGGCCATGTTGAGTGCCTCGTGGAAAGCGCCGATGTTCATCGCGGCCTCGCCGAAAAAGCACACCGACACGGCGTTCGTTTTCCGGTACCGCGCGGCGAAGGCCATGCCGGCGGCGAGGGGGATGTGACTGCCGACGATCCCGTGCCCGCCCATAAAGCGAAGGGAGGCATCGAAGATGTGCATGGATCCGCCCTTGCCCTTGCTGGATCCGGTGGCCTTGCCGTACAGCTCGGCCATGATGGCGCGGGCGCTCACCCCGCGCGCCAGCGCGTGACCATGCTCCCGGTACGAGGCGGTGATCCAGTCCTCCGGCCCGAGGGCGGCCATGGTCCCCACGGCGACCGCCTCCTGGCCGATGTAGAGGTGGCAGAATCCGCCGACCCGTCCCAGGCTGTAGGCCTCACCGGCCTTTTCCTCAAATTTCCGGATCAGCATCATCTGGCGGAGATAGCCGACCACCGTGTCCCGGGGCAGGTCCGTCACGGCCGGGGGAGCCCCGGCATCGGGCGTCATCACATGGTCCTCGCAGTCAGGGCCTTGTCCACCTGTTCCCAGGCGTGGTAGCTCGACCGGGTGAGGGGGCTCGCCTCGACATGGGCAAATCCCATCTCTCGGCCCGCCGCCTTCAACTCGGCAAATTCGGCGGGCGTGTAATACCGGGCAACGGGAAGATGGCCGTCGGAAGGGCGGAGGTACTGGCCCAGGGTGAGGATGTTGACGTCGCTCCGGCGGAGATCGCGCATGGCGACCAGGACTTCGTCCCATTCCTCGCCCATGCCGAGGATGATGCCCGACTTGGTCAGGGCGTCGGGGGAGCGTTCCCGCGCGGTGGCCAGGAGGCGCAGGGCCCGGTCGTAGCGTCCGCCCGGGCGGGCCAGCCGGTAGAGGCGCTCCACCGTCTCCAGGTTGTGGTTGAGAATGGCGGGCCTCGCATCGAGCACGAGCTGCAGGGCGGCGGCCGATCCCTTGAAATCGGGAATGAGCACCTCGACCGTGGTGTCCGGCAACCGCGACCGGATCTCCGTGACACAGGCGGCGAACGCCTCGGCTCCTCCGTTCAGAAGATCGTCCCGGTCCACCGAGGTGATCACCACGTGGGCGAGGCCCATCCGGGCCACGGCCTCCGCCAGGCGGACGGGTTCCACCGGGTCGTAGGCCTTCGGTGTCCCGTGGGCCACCGCACAGTAGGCGCAGTTGCGGGTGCAGACGTCCCCCAGGATCATGAACGTGGCCGCCTGATGCTCCCAGCACTCACCGATGTTGGGGCAGCGCGCCTCCTCGCAGACGGTGTGCAGCCCGAGTTCGCGCATCATCCCGCGGAGGCGGGCGTAATTCGCTCCCCCCGGCGCCCGCACCTTGATCCACGACGGTTTCCGCACGGCGGGAGGGGTCATCACGGGCAGCGAACGAGGGACGGGCGGGGCGGTTTCTCGTGTGAGCTGGACGAGCGGGACTGCACTCACGCGGACCTCAAGGGTGAAGGGACAACCTCCGGGACAAGTCCGGAAAAATAGTCGGCCCGCCACCTGAAGGCCACGCCTTCCCAACACACCCCACCCCGGGGGACTGGGTATTGGGTGTTGGGGATTGGGGATTGGGGATTGGGTACTGGGTCTTGGGTACTGGGGACTGGGCCCCTCCCCGCAGTTCCCAGCACCCGACACCCAACACCCGACTCCCGACTCCCTACTCCCTACTCCCTGCTCTCTTCCGCCAGCAGGCGCTCGATCGTGGCGCGCAGTTCTTCGATCTGCCGGGTGTATTGGGCCCCGGTGCCGGGTCCGAGGAATCCGGCGTGGATCTCCCGAACGCGTCCGTCCCGTCCGAGGAAGAGTGTGGTCGGGTAGGCGGTGAATCCCTCGAGCTGGGGCAGGGTGGCGGCGGTGGCCTCGACATCGTTGATCCCGCCGAGGAGCAGGGGGAACTCGATGCCAAACTTGTCGCGGTACCGGCGGAGCTGCCGGTGGTCGACGGCCGTGTCTCCCGTCACTTCGTAGGCGAGGCCCAGGACGGTCAGCCCCCGGTCCCGATAATCCCGATGGAACTGCACCAGGGTGGGGGCGGCATCGTGGCAGGTGGGGCACCAGCTGCCGAAGATGTCCACCATCACGACCTTGCCGCGAAACTGCGGGTCGTCCTGAGTGACCAGGCGGCCTTCCAGGTCGGGAAAGGCAAAGCGAAACGGCGTGAGGGTGTCGGCGCGGGTGAGTTCATTCGGGGGGGTCAAGTGCCGGGCGCCGGTGCTGCGCACCGCGACGAACGGGGTCTGGGTGCGGAGTCCCGCGTGAAAGACACCACGCAGGGTGTCGCCGTCGAGGCGTCCCGCCGCCAGGTAAACGAAAGCGCCGTCGAATTTGCCGAGGTAGAAGCTGTCGCCGACCGCAGCGCCGTGAAAAATGCCGTAGTCGCCGCTGTTGGCGAGGACGTTTCCCTCCAGGCCGGTCGCCCCGTTCCGGATCTCGAACACGCGGGGACTCCTCCGCGTGTCGGTGATGAAGGTGGCATCCCACCGTCCGACCAACGCCTCGGGGCCGGGCAGGATCGTTTCCGCGCCCCGCGCGGCCCGGAACGGAATGACCCGCGGGCCCCGGTTGCCGACATTGCGGTACTCCCCGGCGAGGGAATCTCCGGTGAGGGTCGCGGTCAGGGTGGCATCGTAATCCCCGATCTCGAACCGGACCGTATCCCCGGCCAGGGTCACGGCGGAGAGGGGTTGGCAGCCGGGTCCATTGCAGACTCGGCCGGTGTACTGCGAACCATCCCACTCGAGGTAGAGCATGAAGGGGAGCTCGCCGCCGGCCAGATCGAGGGCGGCGGCCCAGGAACCGGCCAGGGGAGTGCCGCCGCCCCCTCCGCACCCCGCCAGGGTGAGAAGGGCCAGCAGGGCCAGAGGGTGTGGTCGAGTGGAGGGCGGTCTGCTCATGGAATGGTCACCTCCAGGCCGCCGCCGAGGTACCGCTCGCCGGCGGCCACCGGCACGGGGAGTGTGTTGCCTCGCCACGGAGCCGGGCAGGCGTACACGGTGTTGTAGGCGCAGAAGGGATTCCGGGCCCGGTTGAAATCGAGGCGATAGCGATCGCCGCCCAGGGGAAGGAGGGTCACGAATCGCCCCGCAGGGTAGGTGGTGTTTCCGTTGGTCGCGTCCCGGAAATAGACCTCCAGGTCGCTCTCCTCACCGAGACCGGTGGGGATGCGGAGGACGCGAAGGGTGACGGGGCCCCGGGACGTGGGCACCTCCACGGTTCCGGCCTCGGTCGCCTCCACTTCCATGCCATCGGAGGCCAGGATGCGCCGGATCCCGGGCCGGGAGGCGGGGACGAGCCGAACGGTCAGGCCCCACTCCGTGGTGTGCGGATGGTACGCGGGAGTCTTGGGGTCACGATGAGGGCCATATACCGTGAGGACGCTGCGACCCGATGGACCGCTCAGATAGAGCCGATACGAACCGAGGGGGACGACGCGAAGCCGGGGGAGGACGCGGGTCCCCTTCTCGTCGGCGAGCCGCGCCACCGCCCCCTCGCCGCGCAGCGTGGCGGGGGAGATCCCCTCCAGGGGAATGTCGGCGGTCGGGGGGCCCAGGGTGAGGCCGGGGCCCACGGGACGCTGCACCACGGCCGCAAAGGGAGAATTCGGAGCCTCGGTGAGCCAGCGGGTGTAGTCGGCCCGCTCCCGCGCCAGATCCGCGGGCACCTGGGCGGTGAGGGGGACAGAGAATGTCAGACCAGCCAGCACTGCGAAACGAATCACCGGAACCTGCTCCTTTTTTGAAAGTTCGAAGTTCGAAGGAGAGGCGAAAGCCTTTCGCCCGCGTGGGTGACCCTGGGTTGGGCCCGAACAGGGAATGCTCACACGAAGCCACGAAGGCACAAAGGAACACGGGGTTCCCAGGCCGACACCAGAAAATCATTCTTTCGAACTTCAGACTTCGAACTTCACACTTCAAAACGGCTACCAGCTCCAGAAGCGCTCGGGACGGAGGGCATCGATATTCTCGAACGGCGCCTCGCCCGCGAGCAGTTGCTGGAGGATCACTCCGGTCACGCCCGCCAGGAGGATCCCGTTCCGGCCATGTCCGGTGGCATACCAGAGTCCCGGCGTCATCGGTTCGGGCCCCACGATGGGCAACCCATCCGGGGTGCCCGGCCGTAGCCCGGACCAGTGTCGAAGGACGGCCGGCTTCTCCAGCGAAGGAACCAGCGAGCGCAGGCCCTCGAGCAGGTTCTGCCGCCCCTCATCCGTGGTCGTGGGCGAAAAACCCGCATGCTCCATCGTGGCCCCGACCCACATGCTTCCCCCACGAGGTACCACATACACACCGCCTCCGAAGTAGATGCCGGGAGCGAGTGTCGCGGGCCATTCGATGGCGAGAATCTGTCCGCGGACGGGCTCAACCGAAAGAGGACGCGGCAGCCCTTCCAGGCGTCCGCTCCAGGCACCGGCCGCCACGATCACCTGATCCCCGGTGTAACGCTGGGCTCCCGTGACCCCCGCCACCTTTCCCTGGCGGTCGAGATCGAGGCGCAGGATCCGGTCGTGGACCAGGATCGCTCCCTGGGCCTCCGCATCCGCCCGCAGTGCCTTCACCAGGGCCACGGGATTGAGCGACCCGTCGTTCGGCGCCCAGAAGGCGCCCTCCCCGGGAACCAGCTTCGGCCACCGCTTCCCCACCTCGTCGGGGGCGAGCCAATCGCACAGGTGCCCGTGCTGGCGCTGCCAGCCGACCTGGCGGCGCAGGTCCTCCGCCTCGCCCGCCGAGTGGGCCACCCGGAGGATCCCCCCCTGCCACAACTCGATGTCGATTCCGGTGGCCTCTTTCAGCAGGTCGGCCTGGGTGGCGAAGTACTCCCGCCCGGCCAGGCCGAGATCCAGGAGGTCGTCGTCCTCGCTCGACTCAACCTGCGGTGCCAGCATCCCGGCCGAGGCGAGCCACGCCTCGCCGCCGAGGGTTCCGTCGTCGATCAGCAGGGGCCGGAAGCCTGCCAGCGCAAGCTCGCGCGCGCACGCGGCTCCAACCACGCCACCGCCGACAATGATAACGTCGCTCTTGACAGGCACTTATGATCCTATGAAACTTTTTGAAACGTCGCCCGTACTGGATCCACGTCCTACGGCTGGGCACCGGTTGCCCTCATCAAGGAGTATAGTATGGTCAGGACCATCGCAGGGTTCGCTGGTTTTGCAATCGTGGTGATGATTGCCATGCGGTTGCTGGGCGGCTTGTTCGGACTGCTGGGGTCTTTCCTCTGGCTCGCGTTTCTCGGATTCGTGTTCTACACCCTCCTGCGGGTTTTCTTCCCGAAGGGTGCCGACGCGATTCGGGACCTGATCCAGGGGAAGGAACGCACAGCGGAGTAAGGCCAGGGGACGGTGGAACAGGGAGTGGGGAGTGGGGAGTAGGGAGTAAGTAGGGAGTAGGGAGTAGGGAGTAGGATGCGATTGCCTGTAGGGGCACCCCTTGTGGGTGCCCTCCACCAGAGGGTTCATCCCGTAGCGAAGGGTCAGAGGGTGCAGCACAGGCCGTTCGCGAAGGGCCCCTACACCCGTCGTCCGGATCTCGGGGTTCACCTGCCGCACTCACAGGGGTCCGGTGGACGCGACCGATGGGAAGTATACCAACCAGTCTCCTCAGATCCCCTCGCAGGCTCGGGGCAGGCTCCTCGCCTGCGGCTCGGGATGACAGCCCTCCATTCGCCAACTTCAGCCCTACTCCCCACTCCCTACACCCTACTCCCTACTCCCTACTCCCTACTCCCTACTACTCTCTACCCCCTACTCCCTACTCCCTACTCCCCACCCTCATCTCCTCCAGTCGCAGCGTCACCTTGCCGAACTCATAGCGTGACTGAATCTGCACCGGGATCCGCCGCGCGTCGTCGGTGAGCCAGAGGCGGGCCTCGGCCCGCTTCGAGAACATCCCCTTCTCGTCGATCTCGGGGTTGAGCACCAGGCACATGACCCGGCTGCCATCGGGGAGCTTCATCTCCTCCCGCTTCAGCACCCGGATGATCATGGGGTTCTTTTCCCGGCGGAAGTACCGGTTGAACCGGTAGGTCCTCCCCACTTCGAGGGGAATGCTGCGCACAAAGTAGAGGAAGGCCGCGTCATCGAGCGGGGCGGCCACGGTCGGTTGCGGGGGATTGTCGTCCTGCCGGTAGTAGCCGCTGTCGGGGAAGATGTCGTAGACCCGGAGCCGTTTACGCCCGTTCTCGTCGTGGTCCTGGCGCATCCGGAGGGAGGCGAGGTCCGCGACCCGGGTCCACGACTCCATCACATCGTTGAGGCGAAAGAACATGTTCCCCGCCTCGAGCTGGAAGCGGAACCGGTAGGTCTCATCCCCCCGCAGGGTATCGAGACCGACCACTCCGACGGTGGCGGTGCCCAGGCGCAGCATGCCCAACTTGGCACTGTAGCTGAGTGACTCGCCAACCGCGAAGGGGTGCCGGGCCACGGCCGGGGTGTCGGGGACCGTCACCATCGGACCGCCGGCCCCCACTTGCATCAGCACCAGGGCGAGAGAAAGTCCCCCCGTCATGGGGTAACCTCGCGCCGGGCCGGCCCTCTCCGCCGCCGCCGTTTTCGGGGTGGCCGCTCCTCTCCCGGGTCCTGGTCCGGACCGGGATCCGCAACGGGGACCGCGGTGCTCGCGGCAGCAACGGGCGGGATCTGTCCGGCCGAAGCCCAGAGGCGACGAGCCTCCTCCCAGGGCCGGATCCGGAGGGGCCGCTGCTGCCGGTCCTGGCGCTCGGGCATGGGAACACCCACCACCCGCCGGGAGCGGGCGGCCAGACGTGCGACCATCTCGGCGTTGGCGGCCCAGCCGTCGGTGGCGATCCAGTCTCCCACCTGATGCTGCATCGCCTCCCGGACGGTTGCGAGCCGTGCGGCGTAACACCCCGACACCGTGTCCGTGATTCCCGGGATGCGGCCCCGTCCCCGGAGAAGCCACGGGGCGAGGCGACGGAGAAGGCGGTAGCCGCGAGGAGTGCCCGCGTCAGGGGTTCCTTCCGCGATGACGAGGTCGGCACCGCTGTCGATCTGCTTCACCAGCGCCGGGATGACCTCCGGGTCATGGCGAAAATCGGCATGGAGGACGATGGCACAGTCCCGCCTCGGACGATCGGTTCGGGCCAGGGCTTCGCGGAGGAGCCGGGTCACGGCGTGCGGCATCCCCGTCGGGGTGGATTCCCGCAGGACAGTGAGAGGGAGAGCCCGTTCGTAATTCGGGAGGATCGCGGCGGTGTCGTCGGTGGATCCGTCATCCACCACCAGCAACTGGTACTCCCGCTCGAGCTCGGCGAAGACCTGCCGGACCTTCCAGAGCAGGAGCCCGAGGGTCTTGGCCTCGTCGCGGCTCGGGATGCACACGTAAATCATGATCCGCCATGGTGATCAGCACACTTCAGCATACCCGAACGATACACCCCCCGGCAGTGAATCACCACTGTCTGACGCCCTCGGCCGAAGGGGGGACGATCCTGTCGCGTGCCAGGATTCACCACGGAGGACACGAAGGTCACAGAGGGTCTCCGTGTGATTCCCGCGGCTTCACGTCTTGCGCGCTGGAATCAGGAGCTGTTTGTGGGGGGAGGAGGGGCCCCCCCTCCTGCCGATGCCGGGGGTCCGAGACGGGGAAGGTGTCGCGCACGCCGTCAACCCTCTGCGTCCTCAGCGGCCTCTGTGGTTCAATCCTGGGTGGGGTGGGGTCACCACGGAGGACGCGGAGGTCACAGAGGGTCTCCCTATGATTCCCGTGGCTCCACGCTTCGCGCGCCCGAAATTCGGATTTGTTTTGGGGGGTGAATGGGTCCCCATCCCGCCGATGCCGTGGGTCCGAGACGGGGGAAGTGTCGCGGATGCCGTCAACTCTCTGCGCTCGTGTGGTTGATTCTCGGGCTTCCCTCCCGGGTATCTCTACCCACTACCGCCTCAGGGAATCGGGAAAGAACGGACACGCCACCTGGTCGAACTCCGCGAAGGGGATCTCGAGGCCGATCAGCGGGATCGAGGCGCGGGAGGTCGCCACCTGGCCGATCACTGGCGCCCCCCGGATCGGCTGACCCTCGTAAAGGACCACGCCGCGGGATCCCTCGATCCGGTCGACCACCAGGACGCCAAAACCCGGGGGAGGGCCCGGAGGGAGAGGGCCATCCACGCCCACGATCCACCCGGTCCCCGGGTTGGAGACCACACCCCGGAGGGCCGGACCGGCGGAGATTCGCACCGGGAGGACGGCGGGCGGAAAGTCCGGGGCCACTCCGAGAACCCGGCCTTCCACCCGGAACTGATCGAGGAGAAGGGTCGGTGCCGCCAGGGCCACAATGCCGCAGGCGGCGGTCCCGCGGGGCTCGCCACCACAGGCCAGAACTGTCAGAAAGAGGACCGGAACGAAACGACTCATCACGAGAATCCCGGGGGGAGACATTGCTCAGACAATAATAACCTCCTAACATTGGGGTCGCCCCACCCCCGGACGCCATGAGCCTGGACGACCTGAACGCCCGATTTGACGAGCTGTTGGCCCGGTACGCTCCCCGCCGGGACGCCCGGGGTTTTGCGTCCGACCTGCAGGGGGCGCTGGTGGAGGCGAAGGCGGCCCTCGCCGTGCTGGTGGAGGCGTTGGCGAGAACCGAGGCCGAGGTCGAGACCGAACGGCGAAATCTGGAAGACTCCGCCCGGCGCGGACGGCTCGCCGGAGAGATCGGTGACGTGGAGACGGTGACGGTGGCCGGGCGTTTCGAAGCCCGGCATCGGGACCGGGTGGCCCTTCTGGAGCGGAAGCTGGCGGTCCAGCGGGACGAGCTGCGCCTGGCCGAGTCGGAACTGGCGGAGATGACGGAACATTATCGCCTGGCGAAACAGGGGGTCATGCCTCCCCCCCCCTCCGGTTCGTCGGCGTCAGCAGGGAGAGGGTACAACCCGGACGTGTCATCGCACGAGGCCGCCGCGGCCGACCGACAGGCCCGCGCGGCCGCAGTGGAAGCTCAGCTCGCCGCGCTCAAACGCAAACTCGGCAAGGATGGTTCATGACCCCACCTGACTCGCGGGACACTGCCTTCTTCGGCCACCCGGCCGGGCTCTCGACGCTGTTTTTTACGGAGATGTGGGAGCGCTTCAGCTATTACGGCATGCGCGCCCTGCTGATCCTCTTCATGACGGCGTCGGTGGCCCAGGGAGGACTCGGCTTCGACGTGGCACGGGCCGGCGCCATCTACGGGGCCTACACCTCCATGGTGTACATGCTGGCTCTTCCCGGGGGCTGGATAGCGGACCGGGTGCTCGGACTCCGCCGGGCGGTTCTCTGGGGGGGGGTGCTGATCATGGCCGGGCACATCAGCCTTGCCATGCCGTCGCTTTCGTCGTTCTACCTGGGGCTCGTGCTGGTGGTTCTCGGCACCGGGCTCCTCAAGCCGAACATCAGCGCCATGGTCGGAACGCTGTACACTCCGGCCGACGTCCGGCGGGATGCGGGGTTTTCGATCTATTACATGGGGATCAACATCGGCGGGTTCTCGGCGCCCCTGGTCACCGGATGGCTGGCCCAGAGCGAGGGATTCCGAGGCATCCTCACCACCATGGGGCTCGATCCCGCCGGCGCCTGGCACTGGGGCTTCGGGGCGGCCGCGGTCGGCATGTTCTTCGGTCTGGTGCAGTACGTGCTCGGAGGGAGGCGATTGGGGGATGCGGGGCTGGTGCCCGGGGGGGGGGCCACCACGCCGGAAGAGTTGGCGGTTCAGCAGCGCAAGCTGGCCTACGGGCTCGGCATCGTGGTGGGGATTTTCGCTGTCGTCGGGGTGCTCTCGATGATGGGTGTCCTGGTGGTGACGGCGGTCGGGGTGGCCCGGGTGCTGGGCATCGGGGTGGTCCTCTCGGCGGCGCTCTTCTTTCTCTGGCTCTTTGCGAGCCGGGGATGGTCGCGCGATGAGCGCAGGCGGCTCGTGGTCATCTTCGTGCTCTTCCTCGGGGCCTCGGTTTTCTGGTCCGCGTTTGAGCAGGCGGGCTCGACCCTGAATCTCTTTGCCGATCGGAGCACCGACTCGAGCGTTCTGGGAATGAGCTTTCCCGCCAGCTGGTTTCAATCGGTCAACAGTCTGTTCATCATCGTGCTGGCCCCGGTGATCGGGTGGATCTGGATCAAGCTCGGTCCCCGGGATCCCTCGAGTCCTGCCAAGTTCGCGCTCGGGCTCTTTTTCCTGTCGGCGGGATTTGCCGTGATGATGGCGGCGGGATCTCTCGCCGCCGGAGGAGCCCGGGTGAGCCCGATGTGGCTCCTGCTGACCTATCTGCTCCACACCATCGGAGAACTCTGTCTGAGCCCGGTGGGACTCAGTGCCATGACCAAGTTGGCACCCGCGCGGGTGACGGGAATGATGATGGGGGTCTGGTTCATGGCGGCGGCGGTGGGGAATCTCATTGCGGGGTCGGTGGCGAGCATCTACGAATCGTTCACGCTCACCCAGTTGTTCGGGGCGGTAACCGCGTTCTCGCTGGTGTTCTGCCTCATCATGGTGGGGCTCATCGGTCCGATCCGGAGGATGCTGGCCCGGGCGTAGGGCGTTGTCATCGCGAGGGCCATGGGGGGGAATGTTGTCATCGCGAGGGCCCGCAGGGCCCGTGGCGATCCCGTGAGCAGGTGTCGGTGCGGTCGGGGAAGGTTGGCCTTCCTGCCGGAGCAGCTGAGGTCCCGGTTGGGAAGGCCGACGTGATGAAGCGGCAGGGCGGGCATGGGCTCACGAGATCGCCACGGCGGCTCCGCCGCCTCGCGATGACGGCATAGTGTGTCGAAACGACACGCTTTGTTCCCGATCCGAACGTGTCGTTTTGACCCGGACCAGAGTACTGTGGATTCTTAAGCATTTTGTTGACAGAGTGTTACAGTTTTTTTGTCAGTGGTACGTTTCTTGTCGTCTGTGATGCTCGTCATTCCATGACCATGCTTGAAAAATTTTCGGCTTGTGTTCGGTCTGCCTATGGGCAGGCAGGTCCGCTGTGGCGGGCCGATCAGGTTTCCATTCACCGAGGGGATCACCAGATGAGTTTGGCCAGATTTCGTACGCTCGTCTCCGGTGGGCTGGGTGCACTGTTGCTCCTGTTTGGAGCGGCCGTGGCACAGGCACAGACCGGAACGATCACGGGGACAGTCGCCGCAGCCGGCGATGTCGGGGGCGCCCTGGAGGGGGCCCGGGTCACTGTCCTGGGAACGAACAACGCCACGTTCACCAACCGGGAAGGTGCCTTTACCCTCCGGAACGTGAACCCTGGCACCGTGCAGGTTCGGGTGGTGCGACTCGGATTCGACCAGGCCACACAGACGGTCACCGTTGTGGCCGGCACGCAGGCCACAGTGAATTTCCAGCTGACGGCTTCTCCCTTCACCCTCGACGAAATCGTCACGACCGCCACCGGCGATACCCGCAAGGCGGAGTTGGGGAACGTGGTGAACGTGATCCAGGTGGACGACCTGGCCAAGGAAGCGCCGATCAAGAACATGTCGGAACTCCTGGTCAGCCGGGCCCCGGGCGTCACGGTCATCCAGTCGGCCGGTACCACCGGTGCGGGCACCCGAATCCGGATCCGGGGCGCCAACTCGGTGTCCCTGTCCAACGAGCCCCTGCTGGTGATTGACGGGATCCGGGCCGAGAGCGGAGCCGCCTCGTCAACCTTGGGCACAGGGGGGCAGTCGCCTTCCCGTATCAACGACATCAACCCCGACGAGATCGCATCGATCGAAATCGTCAAGGGTCCCTCCGCTGCGGCGCTCTACGGCACTGCGGCAGCCAACGGGGTCATCCTGATCACCACCAAGCGGGGCAGCGCCGGCCGTCCGCGGTGGAACGCCTGGACCGAACAGGGCGCCCTGAATGACGACAACGACTACGAGATCAACTTCAGCCCCCTCCGGGCGGGTGGGTCCCCGGGACAGATCTGCCGTCTCGATCAGGTGGCGGTTGGCGCCTGCACCATCAGCCAGGTGGCTCAGTTCAACCCCTTCCTCGACGACGTGGAGTCCCCGCTGGGCAATGGGTACCGTCGCCAGTACGGCTTGAGCGTGTCGGGTGGAAGCGAGCAGGCCCAGTACTTCCTCTCCGCCGAACAGGAGTGGGAAGACGGCGTGTTCGACATGCCCGAGGCCGAGGAAGCGCGAATCCTCGCCGAGTCGGGCCGGACCCGCCTGCGGGACATCGAGAAGACCCCGAACCGGATCCGGAAGACCAACCTGCGCGCCAACGTCACGGCACAGGCCTCCTCCAAGACCCAGGTGAACGTCAGCGCCGGGTTCATCGACAGCAAGCTCGACCTGCCGGAGAACGACAACAACGTCCTCGGCATTCTCTCCAGCGGCCTGAATGGCCGGGGAGATCCGAGTGTGGGCCCCGGTCTCTGGGGCTTCTTCCGTCCCGGTGAGACCTTCAACTCGGGCAACCAGCAGCGGACTCGCCGCCTCACCCTGAGCGGCCAGGCCAATTACACTCCGACCAGTTGGCTCACCGCCCGCGCGGTTGTCGGGGTTGACTACACCAACCGGGTCGACCGGGCCACCCAGTTTTTTGGGGAAGGGCCGAACTTCGGCACCAACCGGCAGGGGGTCATCTCCGAGAACGATCGAAATATTCTCCAGTACTCCGTCGATCTCGGCGGCACCGCCACCTTCCAGTTGACCGACGACATCACGTCCAAGACCACCGGCGGCGCTCAGTGGTTCCGAAGCAGCTTCCGGGGCACCAACTCCTTCGGTCAGTTCCTCCCGCCCGGTTCCCAGACGCTTGGTTCCGGGTCGACCCAGTTCGCCAGCGAAACCACGACCGAAACGATCACGCTCGGCTTTTTCGGGGAGCAGGTGTTCGGATACAAGGATCGCCTCTTTCTCACCGGCGCCATCCGGGCTGACCGGAACAGCGCGGTGGGCGAGAACTTCGGGGTCAAGTACTATCCGAAGGCCGCCATCAGCTATCTGATCAGCGACGAATCGTGGTTCCCCACGGGCAAACTCCTGACCTCGCTCCGGCTCCGCGGGGCGTGGGGCAAGTCGGGCCTGCAGCCCGGCACGACGGCGGCACTCGTCTTCTTCGACGCCACCACCGCGGCGGTGGCCGATGGGTCTGACGCAGCGGCTCTTGTCCTCGCTGGTCTCGGGAATCCGGCGTTGAAGCCGGAAACCACCCGGGAGTGGGAGCTTGGGTTCGACGCCAACTTCCTCGACAGCCGGGTTGCGGTGGAAGTCACCACCTTCAACAAGAAGTCCTCCGACGCCCTCATCAACGTGCCGGTGGCTCCGTCCGGCGGATCTCCGGCTGCACGCTTCGCCAATCTGGGCAGCGTGACCAACGAGGGGATCGAGGTCACGCTGAATGGCCAGATCTTCACCGGGCAGACCCTCTCGTGGGATGCCACGGTCACCGGTTCCTTCTCCCGGAACCGGCTCAAGAGCCTCGGTGGAGTGGCGCCGATCAACCTCAACGGCACCACCCAGCGCGCGGTGGAGGGCCTGCCCCTCGGCGGGTACTTTGCCCGCTCCATTCGGCCCTTTACCGACACCGATGGCGACGGTCTCGTCGATCCGAGCGAAATCTCGATCGAGGACACCCTCTCGTTCCAGGGGAATTCCGCCCCCACGCGGGAGCTCTCCCTGGCCACCGGTGTCAACCTATTCAGCAGCAAGATCCGGATCAGCAGCCAGTGGGATTATCGTCAGGGGCACCTGCTCTACAACCTGAACGAGGAGTTCCGCTGCCGGAGCAGCCGGAACTGTGCCGGTGTCGCCGACATCAACTCCCCGCTCAGCGATCAGATCCGCGCCGTGGCCGTGGATGCCGGACTCAAGGGTGGCCTCGCCACCAACGCCGGCTTCCTGGAGGACGCCGAGTTCCTCAAGCTCCGCGAAGTGGCGGTCACCTTCTTCGCTCCCGATTCGTGGACCCGGGCCCTCCGGACCGACCGGCTCAGTCTGACGCTGTCCGGCCGGAATCTCTGGACCGACACCAACTACAGCGGTCTTGATCCCGAACTGAATGGCCAGGGCAATGGCAATTTCGCCATCCGTGAGTTCCTCACCCAGCCGCCGCCGAAGCAGTTCAGCGCGCGTCTCAACGTCGGCTTCTGAGGAGGAACCTGTGACTCATACCAAGGACTTGAATCTCATGAGAACTTTTCGGACGGGGGCCGGTGGCCTCCTCCTCACGGCCGCGACGCTCCTCCTTGCCGGGTGCGAGAGCGGCATCGCGGACGATCTGGTCAACGTCAACCCCCGGGACGAGATCGCCCCGGGGGCGGTGCAGACGGCGGATGGAGCCAACGCACTCTATTCCGGCGCGGTCGGCCTCTTCTCCGTCTCCTTCTCCGGAAACAACGGGGGAACGGAAGGCTTCGCTCTGATGAGCGGCATGGCGACCGATGAGTGGATGCACTCCGGAACCTTCAGCACCCGCGTCACCTACGACCAGCGCTCCGATGACGCCAACAACGGCACCATCGGCGGAATGCTGCGGAATCTGCACACGGCACGAATTCAGGCGCTCCGGGCCCAGCGGGCACTGCTCGTCACCGGAAGCACGGTCGCCGGCGACGCCCGGGTGACCGAGTCGCTCGCCTTGGAGGGATTCGCTTTCCTGATGGCGGGCGAGCAGTTTTGCGCCGGGATGCCGTTCGACGGCCTCGACGAGGGCGGGAACCTCGTGGATGGCGCTCCCCTCACCACCGCCGAGATGTTCACCGAGGCGATCACCCGGTTTGACGCCGCCATTGCCGGGGCCCCCGGGGCGGGGAACGTGATCCGGAACTTTGCCACGGTGGCCAAGGCCCGGGCCATGATGAACCTGGGCAAGAGTCAGTTCAACGCGGCTGCCGCGCTGCTGGCGAATGTGCCGGACAATTTCCAGTATCTCGCCTTCCACTCCACCAACGGCAACCGGAACGGCATCTTCGTGTTCAACACGCAGAACGAGCGGTGGTCGATCGCCCATAACGAAGGGATCAACGGACTCCCCTTCCGGGGTGCCGGGAATGGTACCGACCCCTCCCAGGCCGATCCCCGGGTGCCTTGGACCCGGACCGGTGGCGGAACCGACGTCGGGTTCGACACCAGCACGCCCCAATACGACCTCCTCAAGTACCTCACCTTCGAGGACGAGGTGGTGGTGGCCTCGGGGACCGAGGCACGCCTGATGGAGGCCGAGGCTCTGTTGAATGCCGGAGACGCGTCGGGGATGCTGGCCAAGCTCAACGCGCTGCGGGCAGGCGTCACAGGTCTGGCGCCCCTCACCGATCCCGGAAGCACCACCGCCCGGGAGGACCTCCTCTTCCGGGAGAAGGCCTTCTGGCTCTTCGCGGAGGGACACCGGTACGGAGATCTCCGCCGTCTGGTGAGGCAGTACGGCCGCAGCCAGTCTGCGGTGTTCCCTACCGGCGAGTTCTTCAAGGGCGGCAACTACGGCACCGATGTGACCTTTCCCATCAACGTCGTCATGGAGCAGAACAAGCTCTACAAGGCGGCGCAGGACGCCGGCCAGATCAACATTCGCGGATGTCTCAACGACGCGGCGTGAGGAAGAGTAGGACGTAGGACGTAGGACGTAGGACATACGGCGGGGAGGGGCTTCGGCTCCTCCCCGTTGTTTTGTTGGGGAGAGGACCGGACAAGAAGGGGAGGAGAGGACATGGGAAATGGGACAGTAGGACATAGGTGCAGGCAGGGACCTGTCCCCGGCTGGATCCTTTGTGTCCATGAGCCACGAAGGGAACCTCCGCGTACATTTCCCACGCCATGAAACCTGAGCCGCTCGAGTGTCACGTCGTAACGCCTCCGGGCGTCGAGGGGATCACTGCGGCGGAGTGTGTCGACCTCGGACTGGAAGTGCTGGGGACTGAGCCGGGGGGAGTGACGATCCGGACCGACCGGCGGGGCATCTTCCTCGCTAATCTCCACCTGCGCACCGCCAGCCGGATTCTGCTCCGGGTGGGGGAGTTCCATGCGGCCACGTTCTACCAGTTGGAGGATCGGCTGGCCGCACTCCCCTGGTCAGGGGTTCTCCCGAAGGGCGCGCCGGTGTCGCTTCGGGTCACCTCCCGCACCTCGCGCCTCTACCATCAGCGCGGGATCGCGGAGCGGGTGGCCGGCGTCCTCGCCACGGTGGACGGCTGGACGGTCGTCCCCGGGTCGGAGGGGGAGGAGAGCGCGTCGCAGCTTGTCCTTGTCCGACTGTCCCACGATCGATGCCAGGTGCGGGTGGATTCGTCGGGGGCCCACCTGCACCGGAGGGGATACCGGGTGGAGGGAGGCGAGGCACCGGTACGGGAAACGATCGCGGCGGCGCTGCTCCTGGCCGCCGGGTGGACCGGAGCGATCCCTTTGCTCGACCCGATGGCGGGGTCGGGGACCTTCCCCATCGAGGCGGCCCTCATCGCCCGACGGATCCCCCCGGGGCTGAACCGTTCCTTCGCTTGCGAACAGTGGCCGGGACATGACTCGGCGATGGCGGCGCGGGTCCGGGAGGAGGCTCGGGCCGCAATTCTGCCCCGGGCCGGGGCGCCGGTCGTCGGGGGAGACAGAAGCGCCTCCGCCCTGGCTGCCGCCGAGCGGAATGCGGCGCGGGCGGGTGTCGCGGAGGATATCACCTGGAAGCACGCCAGCCTCCGGGACTGGCGCGGTGCCTCGGGACCTCCCTCCGGGAGTCTGCTGGTGAGCAACCCTCCCTATGGGGTGCGTGTGGGGCGCCCAGAGGCCCTGAGAGGGGTCTACTCCGAGCTGGGGCAGATGGCACGGCAGGCGTGCCCCGAGGCGCCCAGGCTGGCTCTCCTGACGCCGGAGACGGCCACTGCGGTGAGCAAGGTGTCGGGGGTAGCCCTCCGGTCGGCGTTCCTGACCTCGAATGGAGGGATCCGGGTCCGGGGACTCGTTTCCTGCGGGGAGAGGTTCTGAAGGGCGGATCGGTCCCCGTACACGTACTCGTACTCGTACTCGTACCCGATGGGTCCAGTGCCGTGGGCATCGGCAGGATGGGGGCCCTTCCACCCCCCAACAAGAAGACTGGATCAGACGCACCCCCCTCGCCCCGCATTGAACCGCAGAGAGCACGGAGGACGCAGAGGGTTGACGGTTCCCACGACACACTCCTCGTCTCGCACGGCAGGCATCGGCAGGATGGGGTGCCCTTCCACCCCACAACCACAAGACTCGATCTCAGTACGCAAGACGTGGAGCGGCGGAAATCGTTCGGAGACCCTCGCTCACGAGATTGCCACGGCGGCCCTGTTGCGAGGGCCCGCAGGGCCCGTGGCAATCTCCTCCTCCGCCTCGCGATGACAACAACTGAACACACTGAACATTGGATCAGGGGACAGCGACCGAGGTCCGGAATACCGGCATCGCCCTCCCGCGCAGGGTCACCCGTGAACCATTCACAATGACCTCCACCCGCCCCCCGCGGCGCGAGGCCTGCATGCCGACCAGATGGTGTCGGCCCAGGCGCGCCGCCCACCAGGGCCCCAGGGTGCAATGGGCCGAGCCGGTCACGGGATCCTCCGGCACCCCGACCGCGGGTCCGAAGAACCGTGAGAGGAAGTCCACCCCGTCGGTATCGGACGCGGAGGTGACGATGATGCCGCGCGCCTCGAGCGAGGCCAGCGCCGCCATGTCGGGTCGCAGCGCGCGGAGTGCCGCCGCGGTGGGGAGGAAGACCAGGATATCCTCATGGCGGCCGATCACCTCGAACCGGTCCGTTCCCAGACCCCGGATCAGGGCGGCCGAGATCTCGTCGGCTTCGCGATCGACAGGTGTCGCCGGGAAATCCAGTGCGATAAGTCCGTCTGCTGCCCGCGTGGCTGTGAGTACCCCGCTGCGGGTGAGGAACCGAACCGGGGCGCTATCCGGGAGGAGGGAGGCGTCGCCCAGGGCCCAGGCGGAGGCGAGTGTGGCGTGACCACAGAGGTCCACCTCGGTGGTCGGTGTGAACCACCGGAGCCCGAATTCCCCGGAGGAGACCGGGAGGAGGAAGGCCGTCTCCGACAGGTTCATCTCCTCGGCGAGT
>JBGSKF010000075.1:0-16961 GCA_041741375.1 Gemmatimonadales bacterium
ACCCGTCGCGAGGCATCGGCGTTGCCCTGGCGGGCCAACTCCCCCAGGACTCGGGTCAGCAGTTCGGAGGCGTCGCCCCGGGTGGCCGCGTCGGGGTGCCGCTCGGCCTGCTGATCGAGGAGCCGGGCCGCAGTGGCGAGGTCATTCCCGCTGCTCCGGCGATAGCGCGCCCACGCCTCCCAGTACCAGGCATCGGGCGTGTAGCTGCTGCGGGGATGCCGAGTGCGGATCTGCTCGAAGAGCGAGGCCGCCTCGCCGTAGTTGCTCCGGTTCAAGGCCTGACGTCCCGCGCGGTAGAGCGAATCGGCGGGATCCTGCGCGTTCACCGGGGCGGGGGGAAGCCGCCGGGAGCTCTCGAACGGGAACCCGGGGGTGACATTCCACAGGAGACCTTCGGTCCAGAGACCCTCGCGGAGTTCCTCGCCGAGGCCGTGAAGCTGCAATCGCAGGTTGGCGAGCGTCGGACCGGCCATCGCCAGCCCCACCCGCGCGCTCGAAAGGGCGTCGGCCACGAGGGTGGAGAGGTCGAGATCGGGAATCGTGACGTCGATCCGATTCCGATCCTGGGCCGCCGCGGAGGTGGGAGGAACCAGGGTGGTCACGGTGAGACTCGTGATCAGGGCAAGCGAGAGTGTGCGCATCAGAGGGCTCCGAAGGGCCGGGGGCTCGCCCCGGAGGGGATGGCGGTTCGGAGACGGGGCATGAGCTGCCGGGTCTCGAGTCCGTCGGTAATGAGATCGCGATCCTCCGGCCGGTCGGCCGGGATCTGGATGATCTGGGCGAGAATGAACTCAAGGTCGTCCAGCACCGGCCGGAGACGGCGGTCCCGGCCGGCCGGGGTGTCGAGCAGGAGGCGCGTGGTGGTCAGGAGGGCACGGGCCTGAGCGTCGAAGGTCTCCTCTTCGGTGTCGCTCCGGAAGGTGGTCAGGAAGCTGGCGGCTCGGCTCAGGTGCTCCACCGTCGCGGCTGAGAGAGCCACCGTCGGAGCGCTGGTTTCAGTTGGCCCGGCTGTGGTTGGTGCACGGGACCCGTCTCCCGCCGTGAACCGCCCGATCCCGACACCGAGGGCAAGGAGGGCCGCGATCCCGGCGATCCATGCGGCAATCATCACACCAGGCCGGGTGAGAACGCGAGCCCGGGTGATCGGAACCACCGGCGCCGACCGGCCCTCATCGAGAGTGGCTCGGATCCGGGCCCACATCTCCTCGCGCGGAACCGGGGGTGGCACATGATACTCCTCCCCGATGAGGCGGGCCATGGGATTGTCTGTGTTCGTGTCGTCAGTCATGTCACCCATTCTCCTGCGAGGTCCGCCAGGGCCACCCGAAGCTGAGCCCGGGCCCTGGAGAGCTGTGCCTTCGACGTCCCCTCCTGCACCTGCAGTGCGGTCGCGATCTCCCGGTGCGTAAACCCTTCCACATCGTGCATCAGGAAGACGGTGCGATATCCGTCCGGCAGCTCCCCCACCGCGGCATTCAGCCGATCGCGGAGGATCGGGTTGGGGAGCGGGTCTTCCCGGCCCATCGCCTCCGCCGCCTCGATGTCCTGTTCGCGGCTCCGGATCCGCTTCAGCTTTCGCTGTGCGTTGTACACCACCGAGATCGCGATCGACGTGAGCCAGGTGCCGAGTGCCGCCTCTCCCCGGAACTCCCGGAGCCGCTCGAACCCCCGGACAAACGTGTCCTGGGTATACTCGGCCGCCCGATCCGCGTCCCCCACCATGCGGTAGACCAGCCGGTAAATGCGGTCCACATGGCGGTCGTAGAGCTCGCGCTCCGCGGCAGGATCCCGGGCCAGAACCCGGGAGACCAGAGTGTCTTGATCCACAGGCTCCGGAGGGCTCAGGGACACGGTTCTCGGTACCGCTCAGTCAGACACATGGGAGGGAGGAAGGGTTGCGTGGAAGGTCGAAGTTTGAAGGGGAAGCTGTCATCGCGAGGAGGCGAAGCCGACGTGGCGATCCCGTGAGCCGATGCCTGCTTGGCGCGGCGTGTGGTTGGCCATCCCGCCGGAGCCAGACCAGGGGGGCTGGCATGAAGGCCCGCCATCCTCGACCATCCCCAGCCTCCGTTCACGAGATCGCCACGGGCCCTGCGGGCCCTCGCGATGACGGCCTCCCCTGCCAGGAGGGGTGCTGCCACCTTCGAACTTCAAACTTCACACTTCAAAACTCCCCAGCATCCCGGCGTACAGAACGATCCCCTCCCACAGGTTCGCGATCCGGAGGTTTTCGTCGGCTCCGTGCTGGTTGTTGTCGTGGTTCACCATGGGGAGCACGATGAGAGGGGCGCCCAGGACCTCCTCAAAGTGAAAGAGCGGGAGACTCCCGCCGAGGAGGGGGACCTCGATCACCGGGGTGCCGAGAGTGGCGGTGGCGGTGGAGGCGACGGCGCGAGCCATCGGGTGATCGAGCGGGGTCCGCGTGGCCGGGTAGCCTCCACTCCAGGTCACGCGGATCAGACGGTCGTGCTGAGCGCGCATCGCGCTGTCGGGTTCCTCGGTGACGATGGTGTACCCCTGCCCCCGGATGTGGCGCTCCACCAGTTCCCGCACCCGGGCCACCTGCTGGCCGGGAACCAGCCGGATGTCGATGGCCGCATGTGAGACGGGTTGGATGACGTTGGCGTGACCCGCCCCGACGCCGCCGCCCTCGAGACCGTCGATGTTCAGGGCCGGCAACATGAGGCGCTCCGCGAGAGGGGCGTTGTTCGCCTCCGAGCGGGCCAGACCGAACTCGGCACGCAGGGTTCCGTCGATGTCGGGGATGGAGGCGAAGGCCCGGCGATCCGCCGCGGTGATCGGAGGCACGTCATCCAGGAAGCCGGCGATGGTGATGTGGCCCTCAGCGTCGCGCATCGAGGAGAGGAGGTGAACGAGCCGGGCGTTGGGGTTGGGCGCAAAATTCCCATAGTGACCCGAGTGCAGCGGACGGTTGGGGCCGTACACCGTGAGGCCGAGCCCGATCACGCCCCGGACGCCGTACACGACCTGGGGCCGGCGGGATTGATGGACCGGTCCGTCGGCGAAGAGCCAGACGTCGGCGGCGAGAAGCTCTCGGCGACGTTCCAGCATGGCCCGGAGGTGCGGAGAGCCCGCCTCCTCCTCCCCCTCGAGAAAGACCTTGAGGTTGACCGAGGGAGAGATGCCCAGATCCCGCATTGCATCGAGTGCCGCCAACAAGGCCACGATCGGTGATTTGTCGTCGCTTGCCGACCGGGCATAGAGCCGGGCCTCGGGGTCGATCCGTTCGCCGGGACCGGGAAGGGGAATCTCCACTCCGCCCTCGAACAGCGCCCGGGACCGGAGCACCGGTCGCCATGGCGGGGTGGTCCAGCGGGACGAGTCCACCGGCTGGCCGTCATAATGCGCGTAGAACATCACGGTTCGGGTGGCTCCCGGCGTGCGCAACTCACCGTACACAGCGGGTGGGGAGCCCGGAGTTTCCAGCAACCGGGTGACGATGCTGCGGCGCTCCAGCATGCCGAGGAGGTGCACGGCGTTGGCCCGGATTGCCACGGAGTCGGAGGCCACGTTCGGGAGAGAGAGCAGCTCGGCGAGCTCCCGGAGGATCGCTCCCTCGTGTTGCTGTCGCCAGGCGGAGATCCGGTCCCGGAGGGCAGGGGGAGCCTGGGACAGGAGCGGGGTGGTGAGCAGGACCAGGAGACCGGTGAGTGTGGCGGTGCGGAGTCGGAGCAGTGATGCCATGGCGGGTTCCCTGAGGAAGTTTGAAGTTTGAAGTTCGAAGTTCGAAATGTGAAGTTGCCTTTTCCCAATTCTTCCTTCACACTTCACACTTCACACTTCACACTTCACACTTCATGACTCATGCCCCGTCTCCCGATAGATCCTTCCACCCGCTTCGACCGCTCTCTGGTCCGATTCCTGACGGATCTGAAGCAGAATAATACGCGAGAGTGGTTTGCGGGCGAAAAGGAACGCTACGAGCGCAACGTCAGGGACCCCGCTCTCGCCTTCATCGAGGCGATGCAGCCTCGGCTTCGCACCATCTCCCGGCACATCGTGGCCGACAGCCGGAAGATGGGGGGCTCACTGATGCGGATCCACCGCGACACCCGGTTCTCGCGTGACAAGCGGCCCTACAAGACCAATGTGGGAATCCAGTTCCGCCACGCCGCGGGAAAGGACGTCCATGCGCCCGGGTTCTACCTGCACATCGAGCCCGGTTCCACCTTTCTGGCCGCCGGGGTGTGGCATCCGGAGCGCGAGGTCCTCGCAGCGATTCGCACGGCGATCCAGCAGAGACCGAAGGCCTGGCTCGCCGCCCGGGACCATGACCCGTTCCGGCAGCGTTTTGCCCTGGACGGCGACAGCCTCAAGCGAGCGCCCGCGGGGATCAATCCCGCTCACCCTCTGATCGAGGATCTGCGCCGCACCGACTTCATCGCCGTGGAGGAGTTGCGGCCGGCCGAGATCCACGACCCCGGTCTGGCCGATCGGGCGACGGAATCGTTCCTCACCGCCAAGCCGTTCATGAAGTTCCTTTGCAAAGCACTCGAGTTGCCCTTCTGAGCCGACACCCCGCACCCCACACCCAGGACTTAGGACGTAGGACATAGGACCTAGGACCTGGGACGCCTGGAGAAACGGGCCGTACGGGCCGTTCGCGAACGACCCCGGCACCCTGTCGGCTGCGTCCACCGCGCCGTTGGTTTCAACGACCGGCATTGGTATCCCGATGACGGGAAGTACACCCGCGGTGTTCTCAGATCCCTCGTTCCACTCGGGATGACGTCGGGTCTCTCCCGAAGGGCGAATGTTATTCGCCCCTACGACCGCCTACTCCCTATTCCCTATTCCCTGCTTTAAGATCGGCACCAGTTCCTTCACCAGCCGCGCCGCCACCCGTGCCGTCGTTCCATTCACGTCACAGGCCGGAGTGTATTCCACGATGTCGGCGCCGATGAGGGTCGGCGGCAGGCGGTCGAGGAGGCCCAGGACCTCACGAGCCGACAGCCCTCCCGGTTCGGGATGGGCCACGCCGGGTGCGAAGGCGGGGTCGAGCGAGTCGAGATCAATGGAGAGATAGAGAGGTCCCGCCGGAAGTGATGCGATCCCCTCCTCCCAGGCGTCCGGGAGGAAGGATCTCACCCCGTGGCGCCGGGCGGTATCGCGCTGAACGTCGTTCATGGTCCGGACGCCCACCTGAACCAGCGCCGAGGCCAGGTCCTCCTCCAGGATCCGGGCAAAGGGGCAGGCATGGGAGTACCGGTCCCCCTCGAAATCGGGGTAGAGGTCGGGGTGGGCGTCGAGGTGCAGGATGGCGGGTCGCAGGCCGCGCCGGGAGAGCACTCGCAGAACGGGGAGGGTGACCGAGTGGTCGCCGCCGAGCAGCAGGGGCGTGGCCTGGTCCGGGAGGCGGGCGTCGAGCGCGTCCGTGATCGCGTCCATCGCCCCGGCGGTGGAGGTGCCGGGAGCGACGGTGATGTCCCCGAGGTCGGTGATCAGGGAGACCGCATCGACACCATGGCGACTCCAGCCGTTGCCGGCCGGGTCATGCAGGGCCGTGCGAATGTGCGCGGGGCCGAGAGCGGCGCCCGGGCGGTGGGATACGGAGCCATCCCAGCAGAGGCCGAGAAGAGGGACGAGGGACATGGGCGGTATCGTGGGGGACTCGACGGGGAATCGCAAGGACCGCGGCGGGAAGCGACAGGAGATACGACGCAGGACAGAGGACGCAGGACGGAGGACATAGGAGGACAGAGGAGAACAGAGGAGGACTCTTTCCTCCAGTCCTGCGCGCTCTGTCCTATGTCCTTATGTCCTATGTCCTGTGTTCTTCGCACCTCGTTACCCGATCGTGACACAAATCACCCTTTCCCGTGACCGGCCGGCCCGTTATTCGTCCCGCTTCGTCACAATCGACGCTGGAGATCACATGCTTGGCACCCGTTCGTTACTTCTATCATTGGGCCTGGGGCTCGTGGCGGGCGGCGTCAGCCCGCTGGTGGCGCAGGACGCCCCGGTCCCGTGGTGGGAGCGGATCCGCGTCAGCGGCGACATGCGGATGCGGGACGAAGGCTTCTTCCAGGACGGTGCCGACTCGCGCAACCGACTTCGGTTCCGCTATCGTCTGGGGCTCACGGCGACCATCAACCCCGAGTGGGAAGCGGGATTCCGGCTCGCCTCGGGAGAGGAGGGGAATGTCACCTCGTCGAATCAGAGCTTCGACAACGCCTTCACTCGCAAGTCGATTGAGATCGACCGGGCCTTCATCCAGTTTTCCCCCCGATCGCTCTTCGGGTCCGATCGACCGGTGCTTCGGCTGACCGGCGGGAAGTTCGGCCCGGCCCATTTCCGCCCCGCGGCGGTCCTTCAATCCGAGCTGGTTCTCGACAACGACGTGTCGGTCGAGGGATTCCACCAGGAGGTGACGGCAGTGGCCCGGTCCTCCGGTCTGGTGCGTCGGCTCGAGCTTCACGGGGATCAGTGGATCGTCGACGAGGTGAGCGGTGGTGATGACGCCTGGGTCCTGGGCGGCCAGGGGGTTCTGAGGCTCTCCCCGGGAGGGAGAGTGCCCGACCTGACCCTCGCGGGCGGAGTGCTGCATTTCACCGAACCCGACCGCATCGCCAGGGCTCGAAACGACAACAGTGCCCTGGTCGTCACCAATGGCGTGCGCCTCGACGACGGCACCGTGGTCGAAGGAGGGGTGCCCTTCGTCCCCGACCCGGACAACCCGATCGCCGGGTTCGTGAGCCGGTTCACCATTGTCACCGCATCGGCGGCCATGGTGATCACTCCCGGACCCTCGACCCGGCCGCTGAGCGCCTTCGTGGACTTTGCCCACAACACGCAGGCGGACGACGACAATACCGCGGTCTGGGTCGGGGCGGGCTGGGGTCAGAGGCGGAAGCCGGGAGACTGGACGGCGGCGGTCGCCTGGGGACGGACCGAGAAGGAGGCCGTGCTCTCGACATTCAACTACAGCGACCTCGGACGGTCGGGAGGGACGAACACCAAGGGCTGGATGCTCCAACTGGAGTACCAGGCGGCGGCCGGCGTCGTCTTTGCCGCCAAGCACCATCTGGCGACCCTGGTTCGGGTTCCGGCAGGACAATCCAATCCGACGCTCCACCGCCTTCAGGTGGACATTCGGGTCGGGTTCTGAGTCACGGGGATCGGGGGGTGTCGTCCGGCGCGCCACAGCCATAACTTGGGGCCATGCCCGGACCCTCCGACCGATCCCGCGGCGTGGCCTTCGCACTCGCCCTGACACTGGGCGTGTTCGGGGCCCACCGGTTCTATGCCGGCAAGGTGGGCACCGGCCTCCTCCAGCTGGTGACCATGGGGGGCCTCGGCATCTGGTACCTCTACGACGTCATCCTGGTGGCGAGCGGCGGGTTCCGCGACATTGACGGTCGCCGGATCTCCCGCTGGAGCCCGGAGGATATCGATGCACTCGACACCATCCCACCCGAGCTGCTCGACGAAGTCTATCATCTCCGGCAGGATGTGGCCGACCTCCAGGAACGGCTCGACTTCACCGAACGGCTGCTGGCCGGTACCCGTGAAGGAGGGGGCGAGAAGAACAAAGTGTGAAGTTCGAAGTTTGACGTTCGACCCGCCATTCAAATCCGTCGCAGTTGCACCGACTCGATCCGATGGTCCGGGCCCTTGGTCAGGATCAGATCCGCCCGGGTGCGGGTGGGGAGGATGTTCTCCCGCAGGTTCACTCCGTTGATTTCCCGCCAGACCTGGCGAGCCACCCGAATGGCCTCCCGCTTCGACAGGGCGGCATAGCGGTGGAAATACGAGGCCGGATCGCGGAAGGCGGTGGTCCGGAAGGTGAGAAACCGGTCGACAAACCACTTCTCGATGTGCCCCTCCTCGGCATCAATGTACAGTGAGAAGTCGAAGTAGTCGGAGACGAAGCCGGGTCCGGACAGGGCGGGATCGGGACGGCCCGTCTGCAGCACGTTGAGGCCCTCGAGGATCAGGATGTCGGGACGCCGGATCTCCTGCTGGCGGTCGGGGAGAATGTCGTAGGCCAGATGGGAGTAGATCGGGGCCCGGACCAGCCGCTGCCCCGACTTGATTGCGTCGAGGAAGGCCAGCAGCCCCTTGACGTCGTAGCTCTCCGGGAACCCCTTCCGATGCATGAGCTTCCGCCGCTCCAGAACCTGGTTGGGCAGCAGGAAGCCGTCGGTGGTGACGAGTTCCACCTTCGGATGGCTGGGCCACCGCGCCAGCAGGGCGCGGAGCAGGCGGGCCACCGTGCTCTTGCCCACCGCGACACTCCCCGCGATGCCGATGATGTAGGGAACCTTCGGCGTGGCGCGGCCCACGAATCCGGCCCGGACCCGGTGCAGATCCTGCACCGCGGCCACATGGAGACTCAGGAGGCGCGACAGCGAAAGGTAGATCTGGGAGACCTCGGGGAGCGAGAGCTGTTCGTTCACCCCCTGCAGCTCGGCCAGGTCCGCGGGTGTCAGGGTGAGGGGCGTCGCCTTGCGGAGCCGGCTCCAGTCCCGGCGGGTGAACCGCACGAACGGAGAGGGCAGAGGCGCCGAGGGACTGGACGGAGAGGGAGAGGGGGTCGCGGGGCGGGTCGGGGCCCGGCGTCGGGATGGGGTGTCGGCCACGCACGCTCCTGGTCTGGTGGATGAAGTTTACACCGGGTCGGGTGAGATGTCGCCGGGGCGCGCCGTGGCGACCCCGAAAGCTACGAAAGGCACGAAAGGACACGAACGGAGGGTGGGGAGGGCATTCGTTCGTGCCTTTTCGTGTATTTCGTGGTTCCAGATCTCGGAAGAGCCCCCTCGTAGTCGTCTGGTCCTGTGGGCATGGATCCCCTCGGAGATGACGATGAGCCAGAGATTCCTTATGTTCCAGCGTGACCACCGAAGACACGACGCCCGGCCGTACCGGACCCGCCGAGCCCGCGGACCCGGTTCCGTATCCGCCCCGGCCCTACGCGTGGTATGTGGTGGGGCTCCTCACCGTGGCCTTCGTCAGTTCCTTCATCGATCGCCAGATCCTGGGCCTCCTCGTCGCCCCGATCCGCCGCGATCTCGGCATTTCCGACACCGGGATGAGTCTCCTCATGGGGCTGTCCTTCGCCCTCTTCTATACGGTGCTCGGATTCCCGATCGGATGGCTGGCCGACCGGTGGAGCCGGCGCGGGATCATCGGAATCGCCATCGCGGTGTGGAGTGTCATGACCATGGCGGGGGGGATGGCCCGCAACTACACCCAGCTCTTTCTGGCGCGCGTCGGGGTGGGAGTCGGGGAGGCGGGCCTCTCTCCCCCGGCCTACTCGCTGATCGCCGACTACTTCCCGCGCGACCGCCTCGCCACCGCCATCAGCGTCTATTCGATGGGGATCTATATCGGCGCGGGGCTCGCCAACGTGGTCGGGGGCGTGGTGGTGGGAGCGGTGAGTGCCGACACGATGTGGACAGTGCCCCTGTTCGGAGCCATGCGGCCCTGGCAGGTGGTCTTTCTGATCGTCGGGGCGCCCGGGTTGTTCCTGGCCCTCCTCACCCTCACGATCCGCGAGCCGGTGCGCCGCGATATCGGAGTGGGGATGGCCACGGTTCCGGTCCGGGCCGTGTTCACCTGGATCCGGGACAACGCCCGGACCTTTGTCCACCACCACGGCGGACTGGCCCTCATCTCCCTCGCCAACTACGGGCTCGCGTCGTGGGCCCCGACCTTCATGGTGCGCACCTATGGGTGGGAGGTATCACGGGCCGGGATCGCGCTCGGGATCATCACCGCCGTCTTCGGCCCCCTGGGCATCGTGGCGGGGGGCTGGTACGCCGACCGCCTCATGCAACGGGGACGGACCGACGCCAAGCTTCTGGTGGCCGCCTGGGCCGCCTCCGGGCTCCTCATCACCGATCTGCTCTTTCCTCTCATGCCCACCGCCGCCGGTGCCCTGGTTCTGTTCGTCCCCCTCAGCGTCTTTGCCGCTATCCCGTTCGGCGTGGGAGCCGCGGCCGTGCAGGAGCTTTTTCCCAATCAGATGCGGGCCCAGGGGTCCGCCCTCTATCTCTTTGCCCTCTCCATCGTGGGGCTCGGCCTGGGACCCACCGGCGTGGCCCTCCTGACTGATTACGTCTTTCGAGACGACGCCGCTCTTCGCTACTCGCTTGCGGTGGCCAGCACCGTGGCCATGGTGGGGGCTGTGGCACTGCTCTGGACCGGGCTCGGATCGTACCGGGCGAGCGTGCGGTATCGGGCGGAGTGGGGGGTAGGAGGGAGGGAGTAGGGGGTAGGGAACAGGGAGTAGGGAATCGTTGGGGGAATAACATTCGCCCTTCGGAGCGATGCGCTGTCATCCCGAGTGAAACGAGGGATCTGAGAACACGGCAGGTGTACTTCCCGTTGTCCGGATACCGGTGGCCGTTGTCAAACCGCCGACCATCAATTGGAGTCGATGATCGTCAGGGTCACGATGGTCCCGGGGAAGACCACCTCCTCGCGGGTGGATACCACGGCGCGGGACCCGACGGGGTCGGCCTCGAAGCGGAGGGCTACCCGCTCCCGGATGTAGCGCTCGGGGATGACGAATTCCGTGGTCTGTTTTCCCGGAGCCATCCCCAAGCGAACCCGGAGACTTCCGCGGACTAGATGGTCCATTCCCGACCTAGTCCTGCGCCTCGAATAGGTGCAGGCGAGAGAAGTCGACCGCCCAGGCCATGGGTAGGATGCTGAGGATGGTTCTCAAGAGATGATATCTTGACACACAACTCTTGTTGGTTGTCAGCTTTCTGGCGCACCTCTCCTGCCGGCTAGAGAGGGAACGCAGCGACGAATGGAGTCATGAATCGGGTCATCATGCCAATTCACGCAGCCGGTTTTCTTCTTCGCCTCGTCCCTGGCGTCTGCGGCGTCGGGGTTGTTCTGGCTGTTGCGGGCGCTTGTCAGCCGTCCCTGGAGGAATGGGGGCCTGTCAGAGAGGACACCGATCTGGCCCAATGTGGCCGCTTCGAGGACGCCCGGCCGATCGCGCCTGACTCTTCTGTCTATGTAGAACGTGCCCGGGTGTGGTTCGATCCGGCGACCGGGCAGCCGGCTTTGGTGGCCGGTCGTCCGGTGCTGGTCATCCCCCGGCCCCTCACCAAGGCAGGCCCGTCCCAGTCACTCGCCGACTCCATGCGCCGGGCAGTGGGAGTAGTCCGCACATCGGACGGGACCTGGGCGCCGGTGGCCGTGCCCGAAGCGCTCGGGGCGTCGGACACGGCGCTGAACAACGCGGTGATCGAATTTGGAGAGGATGGTACCCTGCACCTGTTCTGGATGCGGGTGCGGTATGGCCCACTGACCGGCACCGATACGGTGTTCCACGCCGAGTTTCGTTCCGGGCAGTGGAGCGATCGAAACATCGTCCTCGCCGCTCCTGCTGTGGCCTGGCACGAGTTCACCAGGAGTGCGTATGTGCGCGCCGATACGGTGATGCTGGTGGTGCACCATATGCGCAGTCCTTCCGGATTCCACCTTGTGCAGGGAGTGCGGCAGCCTGGGAACCACACTCCAGGTGGCTGGGTATGGAGTTCGACAGAGGTGGGAATACCGTTTTTCGTAACCGCTGTCGCACTTGGTGCAGGATTCGGGGGTGATTTGACCGTCGGACTCCTGGGCCTCCCTCCAGGTGCTCTTGGTGATACAACGGCTGTCTATGTGACCCGATCCACAGGGGGGAGGGACTCGTGGGGTCCCATTCACGAAATCGCAAGAGGTGGCGGTGCTGGTCGACAGCATCAGTATCCCGAGTTCCGAACCTTCCTGACTGGCGACCAGGCGTTCGTATGGGTGGTTCGCGGTGCCGGGAGCAGCGACTCGATCGAGGTGTACGCGCACTCGCGGGATGTGCCTGACGGGTGGAAACATCTCGCCAGCCGTGCGGGTGGAGGGTTGGTCCAGGGAATCAGTACCGCAGTTTCGGGTGACGGGGTTCTCCACGCGGTTTTGTGGCCGCTGGGAAAGGCGCTCCTGCACCTTGCTTTCGACCGGGACCGGTCGCTGGTGGTCGAAGACAGGCCAATCAGCGGCGAATCGTTGTCACGACCGACGCTCAGCACCAGAACCGACGGCTCGCTGTTCCTGACTTGGGGAAAGTTGGCGGTGCTCCGGGGAATAGAGGGAGTTGCCGACTCGGTCGTGCTGCCCTACTTGATGACGGCCCGTCTGGTGCCGTGTCCGACTGACTTGACTCCGCGCCTTGGTCAACGATCAGAACCGGGGGAAGGACCAAATCCAACCTGGGGGTTTCCGTGACGCTGTTCGTGCAGAATCGCTGGTACCTTGTTCTTGCCGTCGGTATCATGGCCTGTTCGGGAGCACCGACGAGTATCCCGAACTCCTCTGACGCAACCCAGAACATCCGTCTCCTGGAGGCGCGCGCTGAGCAGGCTCTCACAGGCTGGGCCGTGGACTCGATGGCCATCGCAGGTGACCCGAGACTCTCGCAGCTCTTCGCCGCGGCTCAGGGAATCTCAGGTTTCGCGGCTCTTGCAGACGAAGAACCGAGTTCTGCGGTTATCCAACTGAGCAGCACCCAAACGTCCGTAACACCGCTTGAAGTCCGTGCATCGACACAGTATATCGGGAACACAGCAAGCCACCTCATCAATGCCGCCATCACGTCCGGTACCCCTGGCGCGATCAATCCTCCCCCGTGGACGTTTGACGTTGCGGGAAGTGGAACGTCACTCGGGCCCGCATTCACCTTTCTCTTTACATCAGTTCACCCTTTGACTGCCAATGTGGCGTGTGACTTCACGTTGTCCGCGTCAACGACACATGCCGCATGGTACCAGATTCCCAATACCCCATGGCCGATCATCAATCAGATGACGGGTGGGGTTTGGGGCCGGGTAACGGCTGGGGACGGCAATTCGGCGTCAGGACCTTCGTGCGTGACCTTTCAACAGCCTGGCGAGGGTGGAGGTGGCGGTGATACGCTGCTCGAGCCCGATGAACAGTGGTATATCTGCACGACCTTCTACGTGTATGTCGGCGGAGTGCTTGCCCAGATCATCGATGGAGGATGTAGACCTGCATGAGGTATTCTGCAAGCATGTCGGCCTGAAGCAGCGATTACCCTTGCGATGGAGCGTGAGATGAGAGGTCTTTCCTGTGTTGTTCTCTGGCTGGTTGCCACTGGAGTCGTTCAGGCACAAGGTGGTGGCAATGAGGTGAGTCGTACACAACGGCATATCCAGCCAGTATCCGTGATCCTGGCGGAATCGACGGAGCACGGACAACTCGCGCCGCTGGAAGTGATCCGGAGGAAGACGGGACTTCCGAGGAATGTCATCGTTATCCGGGCAGTCCCCGACACGTTGGCGGCGTTTGCCGCCGGGCTCAGTCTGCTACGCTCCCTGAACCGGGAAGGGCCGCCGTCACTGGGGGAGGAGCGAATCGTGATTACCAGCATGAGGCCCCTCCGGCTTTCCGCGGAACGCCAGGAGCGGCTCAAGGGATTGCTGGATCTCCTGAAAGCGTCGCCGTCGGGAATCCTGCCTGGGGTCGGTCGCGGGCGCTATTTCAGCATCGACGATCGGTTCTAAAGGCAGCCATTGCCGGGACGAAGGAGGGGGTGGGGGTCTTCAGTTCCGGTCGATGATCGTCAGGGTCACGATGGTCCCGGGGAAGACCACCTCCTCGCGGGTGGATACCACGGCGCGGGACCCGACGGGGTCGGCCTCGAAGCGGAGGGCTACCCTCTCCCGGATGTAGCGCTCGGGGATGGCGAATTCCGTGGTCTGTTTTCCCGGAGCCATCCCCAAGCGAACCCGGAGACTTCCGCGGACAAGATGGATGGTGCGGTCGAGGAAGCCGTGGTTGTTCACCACGAGGATCGGGGGATCGGTCCCCTCCGTCGGAACCGGCTGGTCGGGGTCCCGTTTGGCGCAGGCCACGGTCAGAACGACCAGCAGGAGCAGAATGCGAGACGCGAGCGACATGATGTCCTCCTTCCGGGCCATGCCCAGAGCCCGGACTTGGAACATACACGATCCAGACTGGGATCCGGGTCTCCAACCAGGACTTCCCAGGGCCGGGTCAAGGTTATCCTTCTCGGGATGCATGACCAGAACAATCCGGAGCAGGCAACGACATCTCGCGCCGACTCCCTCCCGGAGCCACCGTCGCTCAGCGCCATCGAGCAGGTCCGTGAAATCAATTATACGATACTCCGTAAAACCAGTTTATTGCCATGGAGTGATCCTCGTATCGTCCCCCGGCTGGCCGCGGGCACCCGTGCCACCCTGAAGCTCGAACTCCTCCAGGTCACCGGCACCTTCAAGGCCCGTGGTGCCCTCACTGTCGTCCGCGGGCTCGACCGGGAGGCGCTGGAGCGCGGAGTGGCGGCGGTGAGCGCCGGCAACCACGCCGTGGCCGTGGCCTTTGCCGCCTCGGTGTCGGGCACCCGCGCCACCGTGGTGATGCCGAGGACTGCCAACCCCGCACGGGTGGCTCTGGCCCGGGCGTACGGAGCCTCCGTCGTCCTCGCCGAGGATGTGCACGCCGCCTTCGCCGAGGTGGAAAGGCTGCAGCGGGAGGAGGGACTCACCTTCGTTCACCCTTTCGATGATCCCGGCACCATACTCGGCACCGCCACGCTCGGTGCCGAATGGATGGAACAGGCACCCGATATGGAAGCCGTCATCGTCCCGATCGGGGGTGGGGGCCTGATGGCGGGAGTGGCCTCGGCGATCCATCAGATTTCTCCAATCTGCCGGATCTACGGGGTTGAACCGGAGGGAGCAGATCTGATGTCGCGGAGCTTTGCCGCCGGGGGCCCGGTCCAGGGGCCGGCCCCCAGCACCATCGCCGACAGCCTCGCGCCGCCCTTCACGCTTCCCTACAGCACCGGACTCTGCCGCCGGTTCGTGGACGCCATCGTCACCGTGACCGACGACCAGATGTGCGAGGCGATGTTCCTGCTGTTCCAGACGGCTCGGCTCGCGGTGGAACCGGCGGGTGCGGCGGCGGCGGCGGCGCTTCTGGGCCCCCTGCGGGAGACCCTGGCGGGGAAACGGGTCGGCGTGCTGGTGTGCGGCGCGAATATCGACTCGGAGTCGTTTGCCCGGTGTGTGGCGAGAGGAGAGAGAAGTGTGAAGTAGGGAGTAGGGAGTAGGGAGTAGGGGCGAACGGCGTTCGCCCAGGCTCATGCCGTTCGGATGTCGGTCGATTGATCCGCAAGAACCCAGGGATGTCTCACACGAAGACACGAAGGCACGAAGGTACGAAGACAATCGGGCCTCCGAGTGTGTATCGGGGCGTCACCCCGGCGGAAGATACTATGTAGGTGTGGGGAGGTTGGGGGTTGAGAAACGGGCCACCGCCGTCAAGTTCCACTGGTCGAAGGGCAGTAGGCGCTGACGCTCAACCAGGAGGATCTTATGCAGACGACGGTGACCCGCAGGGGGGAATATAGCGCGCCGGACGGGATCATGTACGTGGCCTTCGAGCTGGCGGAGACGCGGTGGCGGCTGGCCTGTACGACGGGGTTGGGGCAGAAGCCGCGCCAGCGCTCGCTCGCGGCGGGGGACCTGGAGGGGGTGGAGGAGGAGATCCTGCGGGCGAAACGCCGTTTCGGCCTGGCGGCGACGGCCCGGGTGGTGACCTGTGACGAAGCGGGGATGGACGGCTTCTGGCGGCATCGGGCGTTGGTCGCGCGGGGGATCGAGAATGTCGTGGTCGACAGCGCGAGTATCGGCGTGAAACGGAGTCGGCGCACCGCCAAGACGGATCGGCTGGATGCGGCGGCGCTGGTGCGGAAGCTGGTGCGCTTCGTCAGTGGCGACCGGGGGGTCTGGAGTGTGGTGCGGGTGCCGCCTGCGGAGGCCGAGGACCTGCGGCACAACGACCGGGAACTGACGCGGCTGGGGGATGAGCGGACGGCGGCCCGGAATGGGCTGCGGGGGCTGCTCAAGACCCAGGGGATCCGGCTCGCGTCCCTGCGGGATCTGCCGGCGCAGTTGGCGGAGGTGCGCCGGTGGGATGGCGAGCCGCTGGGGGCCGAATTGCACCGTCGGCTGCTGCGCCATTGGGAGCGGCTGCAGCTCCTCGAGCAGCAGATACGGGAGGTCGAGGCCCGCCGTGCGGAGTTGATGCAGGCCGAGCACCGGGTGGCCCAGACGGCCCAGCAGCTGCTGTGTGTGCGGAGCCTGGGCGCGAACCTGAGCTGGGAACTGGCCACGGAGGTCTTCGGCTGGCGGGAGTTTCAGAACCGGCGGCAGGTCGGGGGGCTGGTGGGGCTGGTGCCGGTCCCGCACCAGAGTGGCGAGAGCTCCCGGGAGCGGGGCATCGCCAAGATGGGGCGGACCCGGCTGCGGGCCAGTCTGATCGAGCTGGCCTGGTTATGGGTGCGCTCTCAGCCGGAGAGCGCCCTCACGCAGTGGTACCAGCGGCGGTACGCTGACGGAAGCAAACGGTTGCGCCGGATCGGGATCGTCGCGGTGGCGCGTCGGCTGCTGATCGCGCTGTGGCGCTACTTGGAGACCGGCGCCCTCCCGGAGGGGGCCGTCCTGAAGGCCTAGGACGGGGCGGGGGACGACCTGCCCCTTGAGGGAGAGGAGAGCACTCTGGTGGGAAGGGCCCGTGACCCCGGCGGGTCACGCTTCACCCCGTGACCGACCGAAAGATGGGGTTCCTTCCTTCCTGCTCCGGCACGCGCCTTGAGCGCATCAGCATAAGGTGTCCGGCAGACGTGCAGACCGGCACGGATAGAAGTAGGTCCGAGGGCTCGGAGGAGTCCTGACACAGAGCGGAGCAGCCAGAGGCCGTCCTCCCCCCCTCAAGGGCGGGACCATGAACACGACGAGGAGGAGTCGCCCGAACGACGAAGATCGGTGAGGCTTCGCGCCACACCCGGGGGAACGGCATTGTCGGTACCCTTAGAGCGGAGCTCTACGCGCGAAACCACGGGAGAGGAGGCAAACGAGGCCAGGGACTTGACGTGGCGCCTCATAGAAGCCGGGGTCCAT
>JBGSKF010000076.1:0-10007 GCA_041741375.1 Gemmatimonadales bacterium
TCCACCGTTCCGGAGGGCTTTCCTGTCCTCCCCCCCCGGCACCGGACTTCCGCACTGTCTGGTTCGGCATACAACACCCCTTTCTCGGGACCCCTGAATCTGTTCCAATCTACTGTCCAGAGAAACCGAGGGCGCTATAGAACAGGTGAACAGTGAACAGTGAACAGTGAACAATCAACAGGGCAGACCCAGTCCACCGGGCGCCCTGGCTTGATTGGTGGTTCCCGGAGAAGCTCGAATCCTGTTCATCCTGTTTATCCATGTTCCCATCCCCGAGGCCGGCGGCTCGGTGCCGAGTCTTGCATGCGAAAAACAGCAGGTGACATTGATGGACAGGATGAACAGGATCTGAATCACCCTACCCCTTGCTTGGGGATACAGATTTGAGGGAATAGACCGCCACTCCGGTGGTAGCAGGTTGCTGGCAGTTGACAGATCAAAATAAATTGATGTATTGTTTGGTCATGACCTCACGTCGGGCCCGGGAGGCGGCTCGCCGCTTCCACGCCCTGTCGGATCCGACCCGGATCGGGATTCTGGAGATGCTCCGCCACGGAGAACGCTGCGTGTGCGATCTCCAGGATTGTCTCGACGCCGGGCAGTCGCGCCTCTCCTTTCACCTCCGGGTGCTGCGGGAGGTGGGGCTCGTGGTGGACCGGAAGGAGGGACGGTGGTCGTACTACCGGATTCCCGACGGTGCCATCGCCCGGCTGCAGGAACTCGTAGCCCGGTTGGGAATCACCAATCACCAATGAACAATCACCAATGAACAATGAAGACTCGTGGAGACGGCCACCCGGACCCTTCTCTCATTTACGGAATGTATCAACGTATTTTGATGAAAGGATGAAATCATGTCTCCAGATACCACCCACTCCAACTCTCGGGGATGCTGTGCGCCAGCCACCGCCGAAACCACCCCGATCGAGGGAAGGGGGTCGCTGCAGGACGCGGTGGCGGCCCGGTATGGCGCCCTGGCGCGTACCTTCCTCACGAATGAGAACCCATCCGGTCCGGGTGAACGGACCCTGGCTCCCACCACCTGCTGCGGGCCCGGATGCGGGACCCGGTCGGACCCCGTGACCAGTGGACTGTATTCCGACGAGGAGGCAGGCAGCCTCCCGGAAGCGGCCTTCCACGCATCGCTGGGCTGCGGGAACCCCACGGCACTGGTGGAGCTTCACCCCGGCGATGTGGTACTCGACTTGGGCTCAGGGGGTGGAATCGACGTGCTCCTCTCGGCTCGGCGGGTGGGCCCGACGGGGAGGGCGATTGGCCTCGACATGACGGAGGAGATGGTGATCCTCGCCCGACGGAACGCCGAGGTGGCGGGAGTGCGAAACGTGGAGTTTCTTCAGGGACGGATCGACGCGATTCCCCTCCCCGCGGATGCGGTGGACGTGGTCGTCTCCAACTGTGTGATCAACCTGGCGGGCGACAAGCGCCGGGTGCTCGCCGAGGCGTTCCGGGTGCTCAAGCCGGGCGGGCGGCTGGCGGTGTCGGACATCGTGGTGCGCGGGGATCTTCCGGTCGAGGTGAGACGGGACGTGGACGCCCTGGCGGGATGCGTCGGTGGTGCACTCGCCGAGCAGGAGTTCCTCGACCTGCTGAGCGAAGCCGGCTTTGCGGAGCCGAGCCTCGAGTTCACCCGGGTATACAGTGCCGACGACGTGGAGGCGATGCTGGCCGACACCGCTCTGGACGCCAAACGTATCAGCGCCGAGGTAGGGGGGCGCCTCGGGTCGGCGTTCGTCCGGGGGACCAAACCGCGGGACTGACCCTGTACTCCGGTGCGGAGAAGGTCATATTGTCGGGGCAGGCAAACCACCGCTGCCCCGGGGACGTTTCCCGGTGTGGCCATCGCCCGGCGCCGTTCCGAGACCGAGAGGAGATGCCGATGTCCCTCGCCGCCATTCTGATCGACACCTGGACCACCGAGCGGCTCAAGACCCTCTCGGTCTGGTCCCACGTTCCGGAGGAGCACCTGGAGTTCCGGCTCGCTCCCCGGGCGCGGACCCCTCGCGAGCACATGGTGCATCAATGCGTGTCCGAGGACACCTGGATGACGAAGATGCTGGGGCTCGCCACCGGTCTCCCCGCACTCCCGGCCGAGGAATCCCGCGGCGCGTTCCTCCGGCACTATGCCGAGGCCAGCGAGCGCCGGCTGGAGCTGCTTCGGGGCTGTTCGGCGGACTGGTTCGAGGAGGCGGCCCGTTTCTTCGACACCGACCGGAGCCGCGGGTGGATCCTGGTGCGGCGTATCGCCCACACGAGCCATCACCGGGGTCAGATGACGATGATCCTGCGGGCTCTCGGCGTGTCGCTCTACAGCACCTACGGCCCCACGGCGGACACCGGCGGCCTCTTCCAGCACGGTGCCCCGGTGATCTACCGGTACCCCGGCGTGGACGAGCTCCTCGACGCCGAGGCGGATGGCCACCCGAGTACACTGCCCGCACTGCCCACCGCGGGCGACCAACCCCTCACCGAACGTCCCGCTGGAGTGTCCTGATGTCGCCTTCCCGATTGTCGATTGCTCTGTTCGGTCTCGTGAGTGTCCTTCCCCTCGGCACCGCTTCCGCCCAGCGGCTCAGCCAGCATGGCACGGTGAGCCAGACCGTGAACGAGACCGAGATCACCATTGTCTACAACCGGCCGGTGGCGAGGGGGCGGACGCTGTTTGGCGGAATCATCGCCTGGGACCGGATCTGGAACCCGGGGGCGGACACCGCCACGGCCATCACCTTCTCGACACCGGTGACGGTGGCGGGAGAATCGGTTCCGGCCGGGACCTATACGATCTGGCTGCAGCCGGGCCGGGCCCGGTGGACCTTCATCCTGAGCCGGGCACACGGGATCTTCCACGACCCGTATCCGGGTGAGTCCCAGGATGCGCTGCGGCTCCGGGTGGCGACGACCACGGCGGAGCACATGGAGACGATGGCGTTCTATTTTCCGGTGGTCGGTCCGCGTCAGACCACGTTGCGTTTCCACTGGGGCACGACGGCGCTGGATATTCCGATCGCGGTGCCATAGGTAGGGAGTAGGGAGTAGGGAGTAGGGAGTAGGGAATAGGGGGATAGCGGGCGTAGGACGTGGGATCGCCTGTCTTCGGACGGGGTTCCATCACCCCGAGCCGCAGGCGAGGCATCCATGGAGGCAACCGACGCACTTCCTGGCGGCCGCGCCCACCGATCGGCGTCGGTCTGGAATCCCGACGAGGGGAAGTTCACCCACGGCGTTCTCAAGATCCCTCGTTTCACTCGGGATGATACCGCACACTGAAGAATGAGCAGCGACAACCTCCTCCCTACTCCCTACTCCCTACTCCCTAATCCCTACTCCCTAAGCCGGCAGAGCCGGAGCCACAGAGGCTCCTTGGGGTCGCGCGTGGGTTTTCTTCGGCATGGGTTCCGGTCCTGCCCGAGTACCTCCCCCCACCCCCAGAGCCAACCACAAGAAGCACAAAAGGCACAGAAACCTCTCTCGCCCCTGGTGGGACCCCATGCGCACCGCGGTGTGCCTCTTGTGACTTCTGTGCTTTTGTGGCCATTCCCCTTGCACGGCGCGGCCGATGCGATCGCCGTGACCCGAACGGTCGGCGGGGGGGGGGCGGGAGTCGCCCACACTATTGTTGCCGTCTTGCGTTCAATCTTGTCCGTAAGGGACTATTCCCTACTCCCTACTCCCTACTCCCTACTCCCTACTCCCAGCCCCTTCGCAGTTTCATCCGGCCCGGATATAGTGGCACCCTGCCTCCTGGGCGCGGGCCACGGCGAAGATCCCCGAGGGCATGACCACGACACCCGGCACCACGTGGGCGAGCATCTCGGCCTGGGCCTCCTCGCGGGTTGTGGAGGGGGTGGCGGCCCGGATCAGGCGCACGATGCGCTGGAGGGCCAGGTTGCAGGCGACCACGATGGCTCCGCGTTCCATCATTTTGTCGAGGCCCCCGTCGGGCCACACGAGGCTGTGCTGGTCCCCCGGGTGGACGTTCATGAAGGGATTGCGCCGGGCCCATTCTCCGCTGGCGGGATCCTTGAGCTCGTTGGCCTTGCCGAGTTCGAACCGGTCCCAGGTGGCGTCATCCATGACCATGGGCACGGCGGCGTGACGGATGACGATGACGGCGTTGTGGTCGGCATCCGTCGTGTTGTAGACCTCCCGGTATCCCTGGATCCAGGTGCGGGCTTGATGCAATGCCACGCCCTCCTCGATTTCGGGGGAATCGAAGACCTGCCGGTGGGGAGCGGTAATCCGCCGGACCCAGCTGTCGTCCCATTCCGCGGGCCTTGCGGCCGGTGCCACCGGTGGAGGCTTCGTGGCCGACAGGGAGCCGAGACGGGGACCCATGGCGAGGGCAGCAGCACCTCCCGCGAGACGGGCGAGGAAGCTGCGGCGCGGGGTGTGGGGAAACCTGGGCATGGGGCTCTCCGGAAGCACGGGGATAGTCACTCTCTCAGGACGCTCTCAGCGGCGGCGAGGTTTCGTTCCTGCCTGTTGTCCGGGGGACGAGGCCGCTCGGCTCAGGGTCCACACGTAGGCCGCCACGGCGCGGATCTCCTCCTCGGTGAGGGTGCTCCCTCCCTTGGGCGGCATCGACTGTCCGGTGACCGAGTCCTCGTCGGGAACGCCGAGGAGGATTCGGGTGACGATCTCGGCGAAGCGACCCTCGCCGTGGAGCCAGACGGTGTCGGTCAGGTCGGGACCGAGTCCCCCTTTCGCGTCCGGGCCGTGACAGGCGAGGCAGAGCCCCTTGCCGCCGAAGAGCTCCTTGCCGGTGGTGACCATGGCCGGGGTGACGCCCTCGGGGAGGGAGTCGGCCGGGGCTGATGTCTGTCCTGCGGCGCCCGGCGGACAGAGGAGTACGGTCGCGAGGACGACCACGGTGCAAGGGAAGTGTTTCGCGGACGGCATGTCTGCTCCGGATGGGGTCGAGAGTCCTCGCGAAAGATACATTGGGACACTCTGATCGGTGGACGGACTTACCATGCCCGTCATTCCCGCGCACCCGGGAATCCGTTTTGGACTCTTCCGGCCTTGGCGTGGCGTGATGTTCGGTCGGAGCGCCTCCCCTCACCTGAAAGCCCACCAGTCCACCTTCTCCGAGAGCGGCCGTTCGTGTTTTGTCGTGTTCGTTCGTGGTTATAAACCTTCCGCGCCGGACCGTCGCCAACCGGCGAAACCACAGGAACCACGAAAGACACGAACGACTCATCGGGGCCCCGTGTGCGGGACGGGAACGTCAACGGGGGTCGAATCGCTGAGGGTGGGCTGGGCCGTCGTGCCGCGCCACCGACCCACACGAAACCCGGAAGAACCCCATTTTCATTTTCGAAGTCCGGCCAGATGGATCCCGCATTCGCGGGGATGACGATCGATCAGAGATCCGTATAGGTTTCAGTGACGACCAACCACCGGGAACGGCCGCGTTCATGGATCCCCTCTGTCATACTCTCGTGGGAGCGGTGCTGGCGGAGAGCGGCCCCCGTCGGCGGACCCGGTTCGCCGTCGCGGGGGGAGTGATCGGTGCCAACCTCCCCGACATCGACATCTTCGCAGTGATGCTTGGCCCGATGCTGGGGGTGCGGAGGGGGTGGACCCATGGCGTGGTGGCCATGGTGCTTCTCCCTCTTCTTCTGACCGGACTCCTTCTCCTGCTGGCGCGGTGGCGAAGGCGCCGGACCGAAGGGGTGCCGGTGCGCGCGGGGCCTCTTCTGGCCCTGGTCACGGCGGCGGTGCTGACCCACCCCCTGCTTGACTGGATGAATGTGTACGGGATGCGGTGGCTCATGCCGTTCGACGGGACGTGGACCGCGGCGGACACCCTCTTCATCGTCGATCCGGTGCTCTATCTGATACTTGGCATCACCCTGTTTCTGGCGCGCCGTCGGGAGCGAGGGATCCCGTGGGCGCGAGGGGGTCTCGCCCTGGCGGCGCTGTACATCGCGACTCAACTCACCGTGACGGGAATGGCGCGAGCCACGGCGCGGGCCGATGCCCCCGCCGGCGCCGCCGCTCCGGTGATCGTGGTGCCGCTCGCGCTTCGTCCGCTCTCACGGGACGTCCTGGTGGATGGGGGGAACGTGTGGATCCGGGGGAGTGTCCGGGGGGTTCCCGCGACCGTGGCCTGGACTGATTCCGTGCCCAAGGGACTGGAAATGGAGGTTCTCAACGCATTGGAGGCCACACGCGAGGGTCGTGCGTGGTTCGACTGGGCCCGGGCCCCCTTTGCGGAGCCGCTCCCGGGTGGTGGGGGGTGGCGACTGGGGGACCTGCGATATGGCGAACCCGGGAGCGATGGCTGGGCCTCCCTCCGGGTGGACCGGGTTCCTCCCATCCGCCCCCTCCTCAGATCGGAGAGGGGAGATACTCCGCGGGGTCCACCAGCTTGACGCGCGGGCGTCCGGCCGCCTTGCCCCTTGCCTCCTCGGCGCTCCGGATCGATTCCCATTCGGGAAAGGTGAGGTACCTCACCCCGCGCTCTCGCAGGAGGTCCATGGCGTCGGGACCGGTGACCGGAGGGAGAGACCCGGAGCGCAGATCATCGAGCATGGCGGCGGCGGTCTCGGCGGCGCACGGCTTGTTGGTTCCGATCACCCCGCTCGGTCCCCGCTTGATCCATCCCGCCACGTAGGTTCGGGGCAGGGGTGCCCCGGTTGTGGGATCGAGCACCCGTCCCGCCGCGTTGGGCACCACCCCTCGCTTCTCGTCGAAGGGGATTCCCGGAATCGGCACTCCGCGGTACCCCACGGACCGGAACACCAGGTCGACGGGAATCTCCTCCACGACACCGGTGGGGTGCGCGCTCAGACTCCCGTCCGGGTTCCGCACCAAGGCAGTGCGGACCAGGTGAATGGCCCGGACGGCGCCGGTGTCATCGCCCAGGAGTGCGACCGGGGAGACGAGGAAACGGAGCGTGAGGGTGCGGGCGGCCCCGGTCGGGGTGCGATGGGCATAGGCCTGGAGAATCTCCACCTTGCGCCGGGTGGCCTCGTCACCCGCGGCGAGATCGATCTCGCTCTCGGGATCGAGGGTCACCTCCTCGGCCCGGACCCGGACGTCGGCCCCGGCGAGTTCCCCGAGCTCCTTGACCTCGGGGGTGGTGAAGGCGGCCTGGACCGGTCCCCGTCGTCCCAGCAACATGACCTCCTCGACTCCACTCGTCGCCAGGGCCTCAAGAGCGTGATCGGCGATGTCGGTCGAGGCGAGTTCCTCCGGCGTTCGGCAGAGGATGCGGGCCACATCCACCGCGACGTTCCCGACCCCGATCACCGCGACCCGGCGGGCGCCGAGATGAAAGGTCCGGTCCCGGAACTCGGGGTGCCCGTTGTACCAGGCCACGAACTCGGTGGCGGGATGGGAGTTTCGGAGATCCTCCCCGGGGATTCCCATGCGGCGATCGGTCTGCGCGCCGGTGGTGAAGCACACCTGATCATAGCAGGTGCGCAGGTCGTCCAGGCTCAGGTCGGTGCCGATGTTCACATGGCCGGCGTAACGGAAGCCGGGGCGGGCGGCTGTGCGATCGAAGGCCCGGGTGACGTTCCGGATCTTTTCGTGGTCGGGGGCGACGCCGTACCGGACCAGGCCGTACGGGGCGGGGAGCCGCTCGAAGAGGTCGACGGCCACCGGAACTTCGGTCTGGTTCAGCAACCGCTCGGCCAGGAAGAAGCCGGTGGGTCCCGCTCCGACGATGGCAATCCGTGCCGTCATGTGACTCTCCGTTGGATGGTTCACTCGATCCGCACTGCGTGCTCGATGGGTCAGAGGATTCCGAAGGCGCCCAGGAGCCCGCGGAGTCCCAAGGCTACGGTGACCAGCACGATGGCGGTTCCGAACAGGTTGGCGAGCACCCCGTTCCGGGCGTCGCCCAGCAAGGTGCGATCATTCGCCGTCGCCAGAAGAAAGAGGGCGATGACCGGGAGAAGCAACCCGTTGGCGGCCTGGGCAAAGAGAATGGCGGGGACGGGACGCACGCCGCTGGCGGCAAAAAGCGCTCCCGTCATGAGCACCGTCCCCCACACCATCCGGAATCGCGGGCTCCGGAGCCCCCCCTCCCAGCCGCACGCCCCTGCGACGGCCCAGGCGGCGGCGAGGGGAGCGGTGATGGCGGAGGTGAGCCCGGCGGCGAGGAGGCCGAGCGCGAAGAACCCCCGAGCCCAACGGCCCAGCAGTGGTTCGAGATGCCGGGCCATGTCGGCCGCCGACGTGATGTCCGCGCCTCCGCCCCGGGCCCCGGTGAGGAGAATCGCCATGCTCACGAGGCCGCCAGCTCCGATCGCGATCACGAGATCGACCCGGGCGTCGGTCAGGGTTCCCTGGCGGTGGAACCGCTCCCGGGCCGCGGAGGCGTGCAGGAAGAGATTGTAAGGCACAACGGTGGTCCCGATGAGACCCAGGGCCACGAGGGTGCTCCCCTCCGGCAGGGAGGGTGTGAGGAGTGGAGCGAGGGTCTGGAGGGAGAACGCTCCGGTGCGGAGAGCCGTCAGGACAAAGACGCCGGACATGAGGATCACGAGACCGACGAGGGCCCGTTCGATGATCCGGTAGTTGCCGCGCCAGAGGAGGACCGCCGCCACCAGGGCCACGGCCAGGGCCCAGCCCCGGAGTGAGCCCCCCAGGAGGAGTTCCGCCCCAAGTGCCGCGCCGAGCAGGTTTCCGGTCTGGAAGGCGGCATTGCCGAAGCCGATGGCGGCGGTGATCAGGATCGCCGCCCCCAGGCGAAGCCCCGGCGTGCGGAGCCGCGATCGGAGGGCCTCGCCGAGTCCGAGTCCGGCGACGGTGCCGATCCGGGCGGACATTTCCTGCAGGATGATCGTGGCCAGGGTGGCGAAGAGAAGGGCCCAGAGGAGGGCGTCGCCAAAGCGGACCCCGGCCAGGATGCAGGTGGTGACGGTACCGGGCCCGATGAAAGCGGCCGCGACCAGGGCGCCGGGACCCACGCGAGGCCATCTCACGCCGATCCTCCCCTGGCGTGAGTGCCCACGAGGTGCTCCAGCGTGTGCCAGTCCACCCGTCTCCGACGGTACCGTCGCTGCGCCTCCTCGATGGTGACCTCGGCGAACCGGACCGAACCTCCGGGCGGGGTCATCGCCAGACGGCCGAGATCGGTGCTGATCACTACGGCCACCCTGGGGTATCCCCCGATGGTGGGTCCGTCGGGCAGGAGAACCACGGGAGAGCCCCCCGGAGGCATCTGGACGGTCCCGGGGCACACGGGGGCGGAGGGAAAGTCGTCCGTGAGGGTGGGAGGAAGCGAGGGACCCACGAGCCGGAGCCCGGTCCGGTCACTCGTGGGGCCCACTTCCCATTCGGTGTCGAGGAGGGTGCTCCAGTGTTCCTCCGAGAGGCAGGAGGCATCCGGGCCCCGCACGAGGCATATCGGTCCCTCCCGGCAATCTCGCAGGATGGGAGGGATGGTGAAGGGATCCGCGTGGTGCTCCCGTCGGGCTCCGGTGGGGATCTCGTCCCCGCGGCGGAGGAGACGACCCTGGTGTCCGCCGAAGGCTCCGGGCACGTAGGTGGAGCGGCTGCCGAGCACCGGAGGTACGTCCAGGCCGCCCCGTACGGCGAGGTAGGCGAACCGTTCGGGAGCCGGGGGTGCCAGTGTCAGGGTGGCTCCCGCCGGCACCGACCGGGTGGTCCAGGGAGGGAGGGGCACGCCGTCCAGGGACGCGAGGGGGAGGGAGCCGCTGCAACATATCGTGAGGGATGATCCGGTCCGGAGCGTACCCGGGCCGAGGGCCCATTCCAGAGCGGCGGCATCGGCGCGGTTCCCGAGGGCAAGATTGACGAGGGCGAGGGAGTCGGGGTCCATGGCGCCGGAGGGGGGGACGCCGGCGTGGCGAACCGCGGGACGGCCGGCGTCCTGGATCGTGGCCCACGGAGGCGGGTCGTCCCGCGGTTCGCCACGCCGGCGTCCCCCCCTCCGGCGCCATGGACCCCGACTCCCTCGCCCTCGTCAATCTTGCCCTCGGAGCATACTCCTTCTGCACTAGATGACACTA
>JBGSKF010000077.1:0-7228 GCA_041741375.1 Gemmatimonadales bacterium
ACGGGCTGCGACGCGCTCGGCGAGGTCAGCGTGACCACCGAGGTGTCGGCCTTGCCGCACCCGTTGCACGAGGCGATGACGGAGAAGAGACCAGCCACCTGGCCGGCCGTGAAAAGCCCACTCGAAATCATTGTCCCTCCGGATGCCGAATAAAGTACCACAACCGGCCGGGAAGTGGAACCGTCACTCCAGAGGACCGAGGTGGTGAACTGCTGGGTCTTGCCGGTCTCCAGCGTCACCGACCCCGGGTTGAGCACGAACTGTGTCACCGACACCACAGTCACCTCGGCGGTGTCCGCCAGCGTCCCCCCCGACATCCGGGCAATGACCCGTCCCGATCCCCCCGCCAGACCCGCCGCATAGAGACCCCCATCCGTGATGCTCCCCCCCGTGGCGCTCCAGACCACCTGTGGCGTGGTCACCGCACCATTGGACCAGGTGGCCCGGGCCGTGAACTGCCGGGCCTGGCCCGCGATCACCTCGGCGGACCCGGGGGAGACGACGAGCGAGGTGATGGTGGCCACCGGGCTCTGCACCGTCACCAGCACCTGGGCCGAGACACCCGACGCGCTGGCCGTCACGGCCCAGGTTCCGGGCGTGGACCCGGCGGTGAAGAGCCCCGAAGGCGTCACCGTGCCCCCCGTCGCGGTCCAGGAGACGACCGGGGCGGGACGCGACACCCCGTCGGACCAGGTGGCGCTCACGGCAAACTGCTGAGTGCCTCCCGGCGCCACCGTGGTCCCCCCGGGAGAGACCTGCAAGCCGACAACCGATGCGGAAGTCACAGAGACCGGAACGGTGTCCGCCAGGCCACTCCCGTTCGCGGCCACAGCCACGATCTGGAACGCCCCGGCCTGGCTCCCTGCGGTATAGGTCCCCTGAGGAGTGATGGTACCGCCGGTGGCGGTCCAGGTGACCTGCAGCGTGCTTGCGCTTCCGTCGCTGTAGCGGCCCTGCGCGCTGAACACCTGGCTCTTCCCGGCGGGGAGGGTGGTCGAACCCGGCTCCACCTCGACGCCGGTGAGGGTCGCGGTCGGCTGCGCAATGGTGACAGCCGCAGTGCCGGAGAGCGAGGTGCCGGGCACGGTCGCGGTGACCTGGGCCGTGGCCCCGGACCCGGCGGCGCCGGCGGTGAAGAAGCCCTGCGGAGTGATGGCGCCATTGCCGCTGGCGGTCCAGGTGACCTGTGCCGGGGCGGTGGTGCCGTCACTCAGGGTGGCGGCGGCCTGGAAGATCCGCACCGACCCCGGACTCATGGTGAGCTGCGCCGGCGTCACGGCGATCGAGACCGGGGCCGCGGCCCGAACCTGGACCGTGCCGCTGTCCCCCACGGCGCTCTTCCGGTGGCGGACCCGGACCTGGAAGGTGCCGGCGACGGGGCCGGCCACGAAATGACCCTTCTCGTCGATGGTGCCGCCGGTCGCGCTGAAGTCGAGCTGGGGCTCCGGCAACCCGGGTGCCTTGACGCTCCACTCCGCCTGCACGCTGAAGTCGGCGCTCCCCCCGGCGTCGAGGGTCACGGTGCGGGGGGAGAGGGTGAGGGACTGCAGAACGGCGCTCACCACGGTGATGTCGGTGGAGTCGGAGAGGACCGGGTTGCTGCGGACCCAGGCCACGATACGGTAGGTGCCGGCGCCCGCAGGCCGGAAGATTCCGGAGGGGGTGACCGTTGCCCCCGAGGGACCCGTCGCCCGCCAGTCCACTGCGGTGGCCACGGGGACCTGGGCCACGTTCAGGACCACGGCGGAGAGCTGCAGGGAGTCGGCCTCGAAGATCGTCGGTTGCCGAGGGCTCAGGACGATCGACGCGGGGACCGGAGAGGACGAGGGCGGCGGAGCGAGAAAGTCCCGCTGCTCGCTTCCACCACCACCGCACCCGGCCCCGAGCACGAGGGCACCACCCAGCAGAATGGAATGAAGACCGGAGGTCGAGAACCGGAATCCCGGAGAGCGCATCGAGGACAGCCCATCATTGCCATGCACCGGCCCAACCAGCCCAGACTCCCCCCCACCCTTGGACTGGGACCCACGCGAAGCAACTTCCGGGCTATCGCAATCGTCTGATTACAATACGTAATTGAGATGGGCAGTTCGCTATATGCGTTATATAATATTGTATGACAACTGGTTAGCATGGCTGCAATTATTGTCACTATCTCGATTACTGGCGTGTTATTATACAACGTCTCATTTCATTCTGTCGGGTCACTGTCGCTCTGACACGCATTTTTCGGAATGGGTGGGGGGTGCCAAGTGGTCTCTCGCCACAGAGATGCAAGAGGGAAGGCAGTTTGCAGACAACAACCGTGGTCGGATCGGTGCACTGTGGGGGTGGGGCGTGGCCCGCACTGGGATCCCGGAATGTCATCAGCGTTTCGGGGCGGGCCCGTGGGGCCACCCTGTTCACGTGGGCTGAAGCCGACGCGATGCACGCTGCGCGTGAATGCCCTGAAGGGCAAAACAGAGGACCCTCTCCCTCCGGGAGAGGGTGGCGCACAGTGCAACTCATGAGGCGAGGTAGTTCCGGCATGAAGGCCCGCCGTTCGACTTCAGGACAGGCAACGGCTCACGAGATCGCCACGGCGGCTCCGCCGCCTCGCGATGACAGAGACCGAAAAACGGAACGCCGGACCAAGGCGGTCCACGGACCGCCCCTACGTACATCCGATCGGGGCGGTGCTCACCACAAGATTGTCGAAGGTGCGGGTCTGGGTCCCGGGGGCGCCATCGTTCCAGTAATTCTCCAAATAGAGCGCATTGAGGCCGTACTCATCCCAGGGGCCACCCCAGTCGAGATCGGACCGCCCCGCCTCCCGGCGGCCGTTGATCCAGACCTCGAACACGCCATTGGCCTGGTCGGCGGTGTTGAGGCGCACATGGGTCTCGATGCAGAGCCACCGGCCCTCGACCCCGGGCGCGAACACGGGGGAGGTGCGGACCGAGCCGAGCCAGCGGAGATTGTCGAAGTCATTGTACTTGGTGCTGGCCAGGCGGCCGCTGGTGGAGTATCCCGAGGCGGGGTCGAGGACCAGGTGCTGGTCCCCCGGGCCACCGCTCCAGACGTGGGCGATCATCCCCTGGGCCCACGAGCGCGACGATGCGAAGTTGAAGATGCGCATGAGTTTGACACCCCCGCCGCCGGTCCACTCGGGGCCATAGTGCACCCAGGCGCGCCACCAGAGCTCCCGGTACACCGCAGTCCCGGCGTCGGCCGGGCGGAAGTAGGACTGGGGGGTCCTTCCCAGGGCCAGGTGAAGAAAGCCGGCGTCCACCATGCCTCGGCGGAAGGTGACCCGCATCCCCGCTGAGCCCTCCCGGCCCGCCCCCTCGGTGCGAACGAAGGCACCACCGGCATTGCTCGCCTCGAAGTACGACCCCAGCCGGTCGCGGTCGAAATCGTCGCACCAGACCCACTCGGTGCGGGCCCGGTCGCACTCGAAGGCGAGAGTGGGGCTCGGAGTTCCATTGTCCCCGCCTGAGACGCCCCCTCCCGGGGGGCGGGGAATCCCGACGATGGGGGCGTCCACCGGAGAACCGGCACATGCCAGAAATGACGCAATCAGCAAAACCTGGGGGGATCGGATCATGGTCATCGGGCGGCCCGTGGGCGGCCCTTCCTTGGGGTTCCGCAAGAATGTAGCGGCGACCCGTGGGCCGCCCTTCCACCAATTCACCATTCATCCAGCACGATCGGTGCCGGAGCGCCCTCGCTTGGGCCCTCGCCCCCCCCCTTCTCCCCGATTCACCCACAGAGAACACGGAGGACGCAGAGGGTGGACGGCATCCGCGACACGCTCCGGATCTTGCGCTCCCGGCATCGGCAATGAGGTGGCCCCGCCACCCCCAACAACAAAATCCCAGTCTCGGCGCGCGAAGCGTGGAGCCATGGAGATCACACGGAGACCCTCTGTGACCTCCGCGTTCTCTGTGGTGATTCCTTCCCGCCTTACCCGATCCCGTGCGCCCGGGCATCGGCAGGAGGGGGGCCCCGCCACCCCCACAAGAAAAGCTGCTGATCCCAGCGCGCGAGGCGGGGGCGGGGACGTCACCCCGCCCTGGATCGAATTGGAGAGCGGTGGGGACGCAGGGGTTTGCGATAAACTCCACCTGCCGCAAACCGGTCCGTTATCTTGATGACATGTGCCTTTCCTGCTCGACGTGAGCGGCTACCCTCCGCCCGATGAGGCCTTGCTGGCCTTGCTGGTCTGCCCCCGCTGCCACGGGTCCCTCGACCGTTCGCCCGACGCCCTGTCCTGCGGACCGTGCGATCAACGGTACCCGATCGTGCTCGGCATTCCCGATCTCCGGCTTCACGAGGATCCGCTCATTCCGCTGGAGGACGACTACCGCAAAGGCGAGGTCCTCCAGGCCGCGGCCGAGACCCGGAGCTTCGCGGAACTGGTGGCCTACTACTGGACCCTGCCGACCTATCCGCCGACTCCACCCGACCTGGCCTCGCGGTTCATCGGGCACGTGCAGGGTGATGCCGAGCGGATCGCGGCCTACGAGCATCATCTGGGCGGTGGGGAGATGATGCTCGACGTGGGATGCGGGGCCGGCGTCCTGGTGCAGGTTGCGCATCGCCACTACCGGCAGGTCATCGGCTGCGACGTGGGGTTCCGATGGCTGGTGGTCGCCCGGAAGGGCCTCCTCGAAGCGGGACGGCCCGCGCATCTCGTCTGCGCCTGCGCCGACCACCTGCCCTTCCCCGATGGTCGATTCGACCTGGTGACCAGCGTGGCCCTTCTGGAACATGTGCCGGTGCCGTCCACGACGCTTGACCAGATGCGGCGGGTTCTCCGTCCCCGCGGGAAGATCTTCCTCTGGACCACCAACCGTTTTTCCCTGGCCCCGGAGCCTCACGTGGGGCTCTGGGGTGTGGGTTTTCTCCCCCGGCGCTGGCAGGCGCGCTACGTGCGGTGGAAACGGGGTCTCGCCTACGACCACAAGCGTCTCGTCGGCCGTGGGGAATTATCCCGCCTGTTGCGTCGTTCCGGATTCCGCTCCATGCGGTATCACGTTCCCGCCATCACCCGCGTTGACCTCCTCCACCGGTCGCGAGGGGAGCGGATGGCCGGCACAGTGGCCAACATCGCCCGGCGGGTGCCGGGGCTTCGGATGCTCCTGACCTGGGTGGCCCCGGCCCTCCAGGTTGTGGGCCGCCCCCGGGAGTGACTTACTTCCCTCCCACTTGTAGCGTCGGCACCACACCGAGTGGTGTGGTGGAGCCCAAAGGGACCCGTTCGGCCGGGGGGGGGAATGGCATAGGGATTGCGCCCTCCTCCGTGCAGTATCACCACACCACCGAGAGGCCCTCCGCCGATGTCCACCGTTCTGGCCCGTGTCCAGCGTCACGCACAGCTCACCCTGCGGGCACGGAAGCATCCGGAGGGGGAGACCCCGCCCTTCCTGATCGTCTTCATCAATTCGATCTGCAATCTCACCTGCGAGCACTGTTTCTACTGGCGCAACCTCAACCAGCGGAACGATCTGACCTTTGAGGAGTTCGACACCCTGTCCCGGGACCTGGGGCGGGTGGAGATCCTCAATCTGTCGGGTGGGGAGCCGTTCATCCGGAAGGACTTTGCCAGGATCTGTTCGCTGTTCATCACCAACAACGGTGTCCGGCAGATCTACGTTCCGACCAACGGCTACTTCACGGACAACACGGAGACCCAGCTCCGTTCGGTCCTGACGCACGAATCGCTCGACATCTTCGTCTGCGAGATCTCCCTCGACGGCACCGCCGAGTATCACAACCGGTTCCGGGGCAACCCGAAGTCGTTCGAGAAGGCGATGGAGACGTACGAGATGCTGGCCGCCCTGCAGCGGGAGGATCCCCGTCTCCGGATCCATTGCAACACGGTGGCGATGAGCGAGAACATGGATGAGATCCGCCAGCTCACCTCGTACCTGCACGAGCGGTGCCCCGCCATGGAGCACCACAACCTGGCGGTCATCCGGGGGGACCGGAAGAACCCGACCCTCACCGGTCCCGCCCTGGCGCAGTACGAGGATCTGTACCGGCACATCGCCGAGGTGTGGAGCGATCGGGAGAAGGGTCGTTTCGGGGCCTCGGTCGAACCGATGCTGCAGTGGGCCAAGGTTCAGACGATCAAGGCGGAGACGCAGGTGATCCCCTGCCGGGCCGGGATCCTCTCCGGCGTGGTCTATGCCAACGGGGACGTCTCGGTCTGTGAGACCCACGAGCCGCTCGGCAATCTTCGCGACCGGAGCTTCCGCGAGATCTGGAACTCGGAGGAGGCCAAGGCGCTTCGGGCGTCGATCGCGGCCAAGCAGTGCTGGTGCACCAACGAGGTGTTCCTCTGGCCGAGCGTGGTATTCCAGCCGGTGCAGCTGACCCGGGCCTACCTGGGCGGTCGCGGGATGGTGTAGGGGCGGGCCTCACCACACCCCTGTCCCCCACCCCGAATTGAACCACAGAGAACACGGAGGACGCAGAGGGGTGACGGCTCCCCCGACACGTTCCCGATCTTGCGCTCCCGGCATCGGCAATGAGGTGGCCCCACCACCCCCAACAACAAAATCCCAGTCTCGGCGCGTGAAGCGTGGAGCCATGGACATCACACGGAGACCCTCTGTGACCTCCGTGTTCTCTGTGGTGATTCCTTCCGACCTTGCCCGATCCCATACGCCCGGGCATCGGCAGGAGAGGGACCCCGCCGCCCCCCACAAAAAAAACTCCAGATCTCGACGCCCCCCCCCCCCTTCTCCCCGATTCAACCACAGAGAACACGGAGGACGCAGAGGGTCGACGGCTCCCACGACAGGTTCCCGATCTCGGACTGCGGGCATCGGCAGGAGGGGGGCCCCGCCACCCCCCACAAAAAAAACCTCCGGATCTCGGCGCGCGAGACGTGGAGCCGCGGGAATCATGCGGAGACCCTCTGTGACCTCCGTGTTCTCTGTGGTGATTCCCTCCCGCCTTACCCGATCCCGTGCGCCCGGGCATCGGCAGGATGGGCCCTCACCCGGCGCTGCGCTACACTCTTTCCCGGAGGGAGAGGAATTCCCAACACCCGTCCGCATCCCGTTCCGTGACCCGGGAATGGGTGGGCAGGGTGAAAAGCCGGGCGGGCAGATCCCGTGAGGTGGCATCCGCCGGAAGCGCCGCCGCCACCGGGAACCCCTCCAGGTCCTGCAGCGCCGCAGGGTACCCCGGCATGATGCCAAGCCGGCGGGCGGCGGGGCTCCGGAGCCGCCGGGCC
>JBGSKF010000078.1:0-1524 GCA_041741375.1 Gemmatimonadales bacterium
CCCCGCCGACGGGGAACGCGCTGCGGCGGCTCCCGCAGCTCGGCCGGTACAACCCGCGCGTGCGCCCAACGGGTTGAGTCTGGCGAGTGCCTTCCATCTGCTCACCCGTGCCTTGGGTGAGCTCGACCTCCCCGCGCCGGAAGCCGCACTCCGGTCGCGGATGCGGGACCTGCACGGGAGTGATGACCCCCTGCTGCAGGAGGATCGTTTCTCCCGGTTGCTGCGGCAAGCCAACGATGCCGAGGTGGCTGACGTGCGGCGGACGCCGGACGACAGCTTCGAGGTCAACCCGCATCGGACCGACGCGGCGCTTTCCCGGGCCGCGCGGGGGAACGAGTCCCCCGCCACCAGGGCACCGGCCGAACCGGAGACCCCAGGAGCGCCGGCGGCCGAGGCCCCGAGCCCAACCCCCTCCGCTGCTCCCGCCGGTCAGGGACGTGCCGCCCTCCGGTTCCGTCGGGGTTCGAGGGGGCCACGATCCCTGGCCGACGTGCCTCTCGTGGGTATGGTCTCCTCCTCTCCGGCCTCCGCGACGGGGGAACCCTCCGATTCCCCGGCGGCGTCCGGCGCTGAAGCGGAGGCACCCGGAGCGAAGGCCAAGCGGAAACGGGGGGGACGGAAGAGCAAGAGCGCCGACACGAAGACGGTGGGGTCGGTCTCACCGACCGAAGGGGAGAAGACCGCGGCGGGGAGCACTCCAGCCAAGGCGGCAAGGCCCGCACGTAGGAAGAAGTCTTCCCGCACGGCGGCTGCGTCCACGAAGACGGAAGCAGCTCCGGTGAAGGAGGCGGCTCCCACTCCCTCGCGGGGGACCCGGGGACGGGGGCGGTCCAAGGCGGTCCAGAAGAAGGCGGCTGATTCCGGGAACGGATGACGCTGCCCCGCTGGTTCTTCGAACGGCCCGCACCCGTCGTCGCGTGGGAACTGCTCGGCATGACGCTGGTGTCCCGCTGCGGAGGGGACACCACCTCGGGGTGGATCGTGGAGACCGAGGCGTACCTCGGGAGGGAGGACCCCGCCTCCCATGCCTTTGGGGGACGGCGGACCGCAGCCAACGCCGGGATCTGGGCACCTCCCGGATCCTGGTATGTCTACCGCTCCTACGGCATCCACTGGTGCTGCAATCTGGTGACCGGCCCCCCCGATGCAGGGGCGGCCGTGCTGCTGCGCGCCGTGATGCCCCGGGAGGGTCTCCCCACGATGCGACTCCGGCGCCGCGGCCAGCCCGACCGGCACCTGACGTCAGGGCCCGGCAGACTGTGCCAGGCCCTGGGCATCACGCGGGCCCTCGACGGTCTTCCGATGCGGTCGTCCGAGGTGGTGGTGAGGCGGGACGGGTCTCTCCCGGTGGCGGGAGCGATCCGGGAGACTCCCCGAATCGGGATCAGCAAGGCGGTGGACTGGCCCCTGCGCTACGTCCTGGAGAATTCCTGATCGCGCGCTTGTGGGTGGGGTGCGCCGCGTGCGGCGCACCCGGGGCAGGGGCCAGATTCCCTCCCAGCGCGCCGCACGCGGCGCGCCTGC
>JBGSKF010000079.1:0-3360 GCA_041741375.1 Gemmatimonadales bacterium
CCGGATGGCCCCTGCTGGCGCTGGGGTGGCTCCTGGTGGTCCTCGTGTCCACGCTCGCGGTTCGCCCGGCCGGCAGCAGGCCCCTCGCGGCGGCCGCCATCACCGTTCTGGGTGTGACCTATTGCGGCCTGCTCCCGGCCACCCTCCTCCTGCTCCGGCACGCCGGTCATGGGACCATGTCCTGGGCCGGAGCGTGGCTCGCCCTCCTTCCCCTCGTGATCACGTGGGTCTGCGACACCGCCGCGATGGCGGCCGGGAAGGCGATCGGCGGGCCCAAGCTCGCTCCCTCGGTGAGCCCGGGGAAGACCCGGGCAGGCGGAGTGGCGGGCGTGATCGGAGGAGTGATCGCCGCCTTCGCCATGCTGCACCTCGCCCTGGTACCGGCCGGTGTCCATATCCACGCCTCGGAGCTCCTTATCCTCGGGCTCGCGGTGAGCATCGTGGCCCAGCTCGGAGATCTGGTCGAATCACTCTTCAAGCGGGAAGCGGGGGTGAAGGACTCCAGTGCCCTCATCCCGGGACATGGTGGAGTGCTCGACCGGTTCGACTCCCTCTACTTTGCCATCCCGGTTGCCTGGGGGCTGCTCCGGAGCTTCGGAACCCTCTGATGCTCGGGGTCGCGATCCTTGGCTGCACCGGCTCGATCGGGGCGAGCACCCTGGCGGTCCTCGAGCGGCATCCGGAACGCTATCGGGTGGTGGCCCTCACGGCCGGCCGAAACCGCGACGCGCTGGACGCCCTTGCCCGCCGCTGGTCTCCCGCTCTCTCCGGGTTGGCCTCCGAGGGCCGCGAGCTTCTCCTGGCTGCGGCCACCCACCCCGACGTGGACGTGGTCGTCAACGCGGTGGTCGGATTTGCGGGCCTGGATGCCACGCTGGCGGCACTTTCCGCGGGCAAGAGGGTGGCCCTGGCCAACAAGGAGTCGCTCGTGGCGGGGGGAGACCTGGTTCTCGAGGCCGCTCGCCGGGGGGGAGGGGTCCTCGTGCCCGTCGATTCCGAACATAGCGCGGTCCTCCAGTGCCTGGAGCGGGGATGCACACAGCACGTGTCCCGGCTCATCCTGACGGCATCGGGGGGGCCCTTTCGCACCTGGGATCCGGAGCGCGTGGCCCGGGCCACCGTGGCCGAGGCGCTCTGTCACCCCACCTGGAGCATGGGGCGGAAGATCACCATCGACAGCGCCACACTCGCCAACAAGGCGCTGGAGATCATCGAAGCGCATTTTCTGTTCGGGTTGGGCTATGACCAGCTCGATGCGGTGGTCCACCCCCAGAGTATCGTCCATGCCCTGGTGGAGTTCGTGGACGGCAACGTCCTCAGCCAGATGAGTTTCCCGAGCATGGAGCTTCCCATCATGTATGCCCTGACCTGGCCTGAACGCATCGTGGATGCGGGCCCCCGACGATTCGACCCCGTTGCCGCGTCCGGCCTGACGTTCGAAGCCGTGCGGCGGGACGCCTTTCCCGCCTTCGATCTCGGAGTGGCCGCCGGGCGCGCGGGAGGCACGGCCCCGGCGGTGTTCAATGCGGCGAATGAAGTGGCCGTGGCGCATTTTCTCGAGGGTGCGCTCCCCTTCGGAGGGATCGCCGAGGTGATCGACGCGGTGCTGTCGGCCCATGTGCCCGTCCCCGCCGGGAATGTCAGCGTGGTACAGGAGGCCGATCGCTGGGCCCGCGCCGAGGCCACGCACCGGGCGGAGGGTCGGTCATGAGCGGCGCCCTGTTCACCATCCTCTCCCTGATTGTCGTTCTTGGCGTGCTCGTGTTCATTCACGAGGCGGGGCATTTCCTCGCCGCGAAGGCCGCCGGAATCCATGTCCACCGGTTTTCGCTCGGCATCGGGGCCCCCATCCGATGGCTGACCATTACTCGAGGCGGAACCGAATACTCCATCTCCTGGCTCCCTCTGGGCGGCTATGTGAAGATGGCGAGCCGCGAGGAGGATGCGGCGATGGGTGCGCTCGAGGGCGAGGCGACCACCGCCGCCACCATTCCACCCGACCAGGTGTTCGAAGCCAAGCCGGTCTGGGTCCGGATGATCGTCATCCTGGCCGGCGTGACCATGAACGCCCTCTTCGCCTGGCTGGTGTTCTCCTCCCTGCTGTATCGGAATGGGGAAGCGGTGACCCCGGTGACGCGCTTCGGCGCCTTGGCCGAGGAGGCCCTGCCGCCCGAGGCGGAGGGACTGCGTGCCCTCACTCCCGGTGACAGTATCCTGAGCGTCAACGGGCGTCCGGTGTCGAGTTGGAACGAGATTCAGGAGGGAATCCAGCGCTCGGCCGGGGACAGCGTGGTGCTCGGGGTGGCCGGACGGGACCCCGTCGTGCTGGCCATCCACCAGGACGCGCTGGATCAGCGCATCCGGGCCGCGGTGTCGCTCCAGCCGTATCTCACGCCGGTCATCGGGCAACTCGTGCAGGGCGGCCCCGCCGACCGGGCCGGCCTGCAGCCCGGGGACACCATCCTGGCCGTGGACAGTGTGGCCACCCCGCAGTGGGCCGAGGTGGTGGCGCTCCTTGGGGAGCGAGCCGGAGACTCCTTGACCGTGACCGTGTCCCGGAGCGGGGACAGCGTGCGGGTCACCCTCGTTCCTGACGCCTCGCCCACCGACACCCTGGTGGACGGGAGGGCCCGGGGAATCATCGGGGTGGTCCTGGCCAGCCCGACCCGTCGCGATCCGGTGACCCTGGCCCAGGCCCTGGCCGGCGGGTGGCGGGAAACGGCCGACTGGTCGACCCAGATCGTCCGCTCGGTGCGGGGGATGCTCTTCGGCCGGGTGTCGAGCCGGGACGTCGGCGGTCCCATCCTGATCGGTCAGCTCGCGGCCCAGACCGCCCGGGCGGGGTTCGAACCCTTCCTCGCGTTCATGGCGGTCATCTCGGTCAACCTGGCGGTCCTGAACCTGCTTCCGATTCCGGTGCTGGACGGGGGACAGTTCCTCTTTCTCCTCGGCGAGGCGGTCCTGCGGCGACCCCTCTCCCTCAAGCTCCGCGAACGGCTGACCATGGTGGGTCTGGCGCTCATCCTCGCGTTGATGGTCCTGGCCTTCTCCAACGACATCCGGCGGCTGCTCGGCCTGTAGGGGCGGTGGCACGCGGGTGTCGGGCGTTGGGTGTCGGGGGGATCTCTGATCGATCCGGGGGAGTGATTCTCCCGGTTTCCACCAGGAGTCGCGCCGCTGAACCCCTCCTCCAGTGGAGCGGAACCACGAAAAGCACGAAAACACACGAAAGACCCCTCCGACCTCATCATCACCATCACCGTGGCGGTGGGGAGTGGCTTGGTACTCTTCGCGCCTTCGCGTGAGCCCTTCCGAGAAGTGAGGGGAGAGGAGTAGAAGTTCACGATGATCCCGGCGATG
>JBGSKF010000080.1:0-8932 GCA_041741375.1 Gemmatimonadales bacterium
CCCCGGCGCCGACGCCGCCCTCCGGGCCCGGGTGCGGGAACTCAGCCGCCGCCTCGACTCGCTGCAGGTCCGGCTCTCGGGTGACCGGTCCGTGTCCCGCCGCAGTGAACCCACCGACCCCGCGATCACCAACCGGGTGCAAAGCGTCGTGAGCGGACACTGGAACTCCACATCCAACCCGACCGACACCCACCGCCGGGCGTACACCATTGCCCGGGCCGACTTTGCCCGGTTCATGGCGGAGTACCGGGCATTGGTGGAAACGGATCTGCGCGCGGTGGAAACGGCGGCCGACGCCGCGGGGGTACCGTGGACACCGGGGAGAATGCCGAGGTAGGGAGTAGGGAGTAGGGAATAGGGAATAGGGAAATACCACGATAGGGAGTGGGGGGAAGGGCCTGGGGAAGGGCCCCACTCCCCACTCCCTACTCCCTGCTCTTCCGATACACGATCTCGCCATTGACCACCGTCATCACGTTCGACGTCGTCAGGATCTCCGCCTCCGGGATCCTCATGATGTCGGCGTCGAGCACGGTGAAGTCCGCCCACTTGCCCACCGTGATGCTCCCCCGCTCGGTCTCCTCGAACGCGGCGAAGGCGGGCCAGAGGGTGAAGGCCTTCAGCGCCTGGGCCCGCGTCATCGCCTCCTCCGGATGCCATCCCTCGCCGGTGAATCCCTTCTGGTCCTTCCGCGCCACGGCGGCATAGAACTCGATCATCGGCTCGCCCCGCTCCACCGGCGCGTCCGATCCACCCGCGATCCTGGCCCCGGCCCGGATGAGCGTCTGCCAGGCGTAGGCCCCGGCGAGCCGGTCCATGCCGAGGCGATCGGGCGCGAAGTGCAGGTCGCCGATCGCATGGGAAGGCTGCATCGACGGAATGACGCCGAGCTCAATGAAGCGCGGGAGGTCGGCGGGGTCGACGATCTGGGTGTGTTCATCACGCCATCTCGGCTCCACCACGGCCCGCGCGCTGTCCGGCACCGCGGCGAAGGCCTCGGCGTAAAGATCGAGCAACATCCGGTTGGCGCGATCTCCGATGGCATGGGTCTCGATCTGGATCCCCCGCCGGAGGGCGTCCAGAAGGAAAGGCCTTATCTGCTCGGGGTCGGTGGTCAGCAGGCCGGTGGTGCCCGGGGCGTCGCTGTAGGGCTCCAGCAGGGCGGCCCCGCGGGAACCGAGTGCCCCATCGAGATAGAGCTTGACGGTGCGCACGGTGAGGCGACCGTCGAACTCTCCGACGATGGGACCCTCCTCGATCAGACGGCGCCCGGGAGCGCCAGGACCACTCAGCGCCTTGTACACCCTGAGCTTGAAGGTCCCGTCGGCGTAACGCTTTCGGAGGAGGTCCACGTCGTCCCAGTCGCCGCCGGCATCGTGGAGCTGAGTCCAGCCGAGCATCAAGCTGCGCTCGCCGGCCAGGGTGAGCATCCGGTCGGCATCGGCGGCGGTGGACTCGGGGATCTTGCTCCCCACCAGCCCCTGCGCCCGGTCGATGAGCATTCCGGTCGGCTGGCCCGAGGCATCCTTCAGGATGTCGCCGCCGAACGGGGGCTCAGTGGTGCGCGTGATCCCCGCCAACCGGAGTGCAGCGCTGTTGGCCACGCCGGCGTGCCCGTCGGCCCGGGTCAGAAAGACCGGATTGTTCGGGGAGACGGCATCGAGGTCAGCCCGGGTCGGAAAGCGGCTCGGCTCCCAGAAGGTCTCGATCCACCCTCGGCCCACGACCCACTCTCCGGCGGAGGCGGCATCGACCCTCTCCTTCACCCGGGCCACGAGATCCTCGATTCCGGTCGCGCCCTCCAGATTGAGCGTCATCTCCCGGTTCCCGATCCCCATCACGTGGGCGTGGGCATCCACGAAGCCCGGGAACACGAAACGACCCGCGAGGTCCACCACCTCGGTCTCGGGGCCGGCGTACCGTCCCGCCTCACTGTTCGAGCCGACGTACACGATGCGGCCGTCCCGCACCGCCACCGCTTCGGCCGTGGGCATGGCATCGTCCGCTGTGTGGACGGTGGCGTTGCGGAGCACGAGATCCGCGGGCTCTGGCGCGGGGGCGCAGGCGGTCCCTGCGATCAGGAGAACCGGCAGCATGGGGCGGAAGGACATCGAACCTCCAACACGGGGAGAGTGGGTTGCGTACTTTACTGTATATGATCTTCTGGTGGATCGCGCGACTCCCAAAGCTACGGGTACCGCCAGCATGACGCCACCGTGACTCAAACTACCAACCTTGAGGTTTTCCCATGCTCGCCTTGCTGACTCCCCTGCTTATCCCGGCCCTCTTCCAGGCCCCGGCGGCCGTCGACACTGTTCCAATCAAGGAATTCCAGGTTCCCTGGGAAAAGACCCGGCCCCGGGATCCGTTCGTCGATTCCAGGGGGACGGTCTGGTTCGTGGGCCAGGCCGGTCATTACGTGGGCCGACTCGACCCCACAACCGGGCAATTCAAGCGCTTCGACCTGGAGGACGGCACCGGCCCGCACAACATCATCGTGGGCACGGGTGACGCCCTCTGGTACTCCGGCAACCGCGCCTCTCACATCGGACGCCTCGACCCCGCCACGGGAAAGATCCAGAAGTTCATGATGCCCGACTCCACCGTGCGCGATCCCCACACCCTGATAGAGGACGCCTCGGGCACGATCTGGTTCACCGCCCAGCAGAGCAACAAGGTGGGCCGGTTCGACCCCTCCACCGGCGAGGTGAAGCTGATCCCAGTGGCCACCGCCCGGTCCCGCCCCTACGGCATCGTGGTCGATCCGGCCGGCAATCCCTGGTTCACCCTGTTCGGTTCCAACAAGCTCGGTCGCATCGACACCAAGACCTTGACCGTGAAGGAGTTCGTGCTCCCCGCCGAGGGGGCCCGGCCCCGGCGGATCGCGGCCACGCCGGACGGGATCATCTGGTATGTCGACTACACGAGGGGCTACCTCGGACGGCTCGATCCCGCCACGGGCGCGGTCAAGGAGTGGGCCAACCCGTCCGGCGCGCACTCCCTCCCCTACGCGATGACCTCGGATGACGCCGGCCGTGTCTGGTTCGTGGAGACGGGAGTGCAACCCAACCGGATGGTGGGCTTCGACCCGAAGACGGAGACGTTCTTCAGCCAGACTCCCATTCCGGGCGGCGGGGGAACGGTCCGGCACATGATGTTCGATGCCCCGTCGCGCTCGATCTGGTACGGGTCGGACACCGGGCAGATCGGACGGGCGACGGTGCCGCCGGGCGGGGAGCGGGTGACGCCGTAGGGGCGGGTATTGGGTATTGGGTATCGGGTATTAGGTGTTAGGGAATCTCTGGTCTATCGTCATCCCCGCGAAAGCGGGGATCCATGTCGCCGAGGGCTTGAGGAGGAAAATGGATTCCCGCGTTCGCGGGAATGACGGGCCGTGGTGGTCCCATCAATGGATCGGATTCTCCTTGGGTATTGGGGGTTGGGGGTTGGGCCCAACACCCAATACCCAACACCCAATACCCAACACCCAACACCCACCCCTCCCCTACCTCCCCGACCGCAACGCAACCCCCAGCAACACGATGGCCCCGTCTCCCACATCCTCGCCGTTGGTGCGCACGTTGATCTCCGCGCCGAGCGCGGCGCTCACGTCCAGCACCATCCCTCCCCCCACGGGGAAGCGGTATCCCGCGAGTCCGGTCGGCTGCAGCACCGTCACCTTCGTGTTGCCGCTCCGGCCCGGATCGGACCAGTCGATGCTCAGGCGCCAGAGATCGGCCCGGGCCCCGACGAACCATCCCCGCCCGGGGCCGCGGGGGTGATACCGGAGCGCGATCCCCCCTCCGCCGCCCTCTCCCTCTTCGTCGTCGTGCTCCCCGAAGTCGCCCCGGTCGGTCACGTTGACTCCGCCCGATACCTGCAGCGCCCAGCGGGCGCCGAGCCCCGCCTCGAGCTGCGCGGTGAAGATCCCGCCCGCTGGATACCCCTGCACCTCCAGGCCGCCGCCGAAGGGGCGTTGGGCCGCGAGGATGGCTGGGGTGACGAGCGCGGCGAGAAGCAGGGTGACGATACGTGGCATGGGGAATAGGGAGTCGGGAGTAGGGAATAGGGAGTAGGGAATTTACACCCAGTACCCAGTACCCAGTACCCAACACCCAATACCCAGTACCCAATTATGTCCTATGTCCTATGTCCTGGGTGTTGGGCATTGGGGGCTGGGTTGGGCTTGTCATCTCCGCGGCACCGTTCCAGACTTCGGCGTGACCAACCTCTCCACCACCGACCTCCTGGCCCGGTTCATCGCCATCGACACCGTGAGCCGGAACAGCAACCTCGCCCTGGCCGACGCCATCGCCGATCTCCTCGACCGCCCCGGCGTCACCATCACCCGTGTTCCCTCGCCCGATGGCGCCAAGGCCAACCTCATCATCCAGCTCGGCCCCGACATCGACCCCGACACCCGCGACGGGCTGGTCCTGAGCGGGCACATGGATGTGGTGCCCGCGGACGAGCCGGAGTGGACCACCGACCCCTTCACCCTCACCGACCTGGGCGACACCTGGGCGGGCCGAGGCACCGCGGACATGAAGGGGTTCCTCGCGGTGGCGGTGGAACGGGCCCGGCGGATCGACCCGGCCCGTCTCCGTCACCCACTCGTGCTCCTCTTCACCTACGACGAGGAGCTCGGCACGCTCGGCGCCCACGATCTCGTGTCCCGATGGGAACCGGCCCAGCGGCTTCCACGCGCCGCCCTCATCGGCGAGCCGACCGAACTCCGCCCCGTTCGGCTTCACAAGGGACACCTCAAGCTCCGCCTCACCTTCGCGGGCGTTCCGGCCCACAGCGGGTATCCCCATCTCGGACGCAACGCCATCGAACCGGCGGGCCGAGCCATCGTGGCGTTGAGCGACCTCCGGGCCGACCTGGAACGGGAGCGCACCAGCACGAGCGAGCACTTTGCCGAGGTGCCCTGGGTGCCGCTCAACGTGGCCCAGGTGGAAGGGGGCGTGGCGATCAACGTGGTGCCCGACAGGTGTGTCATCGACGTCGGGATCCGGCTCCTCCCCGGCATGCTGCGGGATGCGATGATCGCCCGGGTGCGGGAGACGGTGGCTCACGCCGTGGGCAAGGACAACTTCACACTGGAGATGCTGGGCGACTCCCCTCCCCTGCACCTCGATGCCTCGTGCGGCACCTGGCACCGAATGGCGGAACTCGCCGGACCCCATCCCGGGGAGAGCGTCTCCTTCGCCACCGACGCGGGATGGTTCCAGACCGTGGGGATGGAGTGCGTCATCTGCGGACCGGGCACGATCGACGTGGCTCACAAGCCGAACGAAACGGTGCCCAAGGCCGATCTGGCCGCGGCGGCGCGCCTGCTCGACCGCGTTCTCCAGGAGTGGGTGCTCTCGTCATGACAACCGAGGGGGAGGCGGCCCAGGTCATCGAGGCGGAACTCACCTGGACCGGGGAGCGGTTCGAGCGGGGTGTTCGGATCGGCATCGACAGCACGGGACGCATCGTCCACGTGGGACCGGGGGACTCTCCCCCTGACAGAGTGTTCCTGCGACGCGCCATCCTCCCCGGTTTTGTCAACGTCCACTCCCACGCCTTTCAACGCGGACTCCGCGGGCTCGGCGAGTCCTTTCCCGCAGGGGCCGGCTCCTTTTGGACCTGGCGCGAGGCGATGTACTCCCTGGTGGAACGCCTCGACCCCGACACCCTCTTCGACCTGTCGGTTCAGGCCTTCCGTGAGATGCGCCTGAGCGGAATCACCACTGTGGGGGAGTTCCACTACGTCCACCATGTCGACCCCGAGGCGATGGATTGGGCTCTGGATCAGGTCCTCCTCGACGCGGCGTGCGCGGCTGGCATCCGGCTGGTGCTGCTGCAGACGTTTTACCGCACCGGGGGCATCGGCGAGCCGCTCCGCGGGGGGCAGCGGCGGTTCCGGTCGGAGGATCTGGCCGGCTGGTGGGAACAGTTCGATCGGCTGTCCGCGCAGCTCGATCCACAGTGCCAATCGATGGGGGTCGCGGCCCATAGCATTCGCGCCGCCACTCCGAAGGAGATCCGCTCGCTGCATGAGGAGTCGCTCAGGCGTGGTCTCCCCTTCCACATCCATGTCGAGGAGGTGGTGAAGGAGGTGGAGGACGCCGTCGCGGCTTATGGGTCCCGGCCGCTCGCGCTGCTCAACGATCTCCTTTCCACCCAACGGAACGTGACAGCGATTCACTGCACCCAGGCCGCGCCATCCGATCTTGCGGGATTTATCGGTGCGGGCGGTACCGTCTGTCTCTGTCCTCTCACGGAAGGGAATCTGGGAGACGGGATTCTTGACCTCTCGGCTACCGCTGTACTCGAGAAATCCATGGCGTTCGGCACCGACTCCAATGCGCGCATCGCCTTTCCCGAGGAGCTGCGATGGGCCGAGTATGTCCAGCGGCTTCGGCAGCAGCGCCGGGGAGTGTTTCGGGGAAGCGAGACGAGTGGGACTTCCGCCGGCGACGTGTCGAGGTCACTGCTCGCTGCGGGCACCCGGCTCGGTGCCCGGTCACTCGGTGTGGCCACCGGCGAGATCGCCATCGGTCAGTGGGCCGACCTGATGCTGCTCGATCTCGACGCTCCGGCTCTGGCCGGGGCGACACCCGAGACCCTCCTCCCGGGCTTCGTTTTCGGTGCGGGACCATCCGCTGTGGCCGGGACGGCGATCGGCGGGATGTGGAGCTGACCGGAGGGTAAGCGTGTCGGACTCCCGGGAGCCACACATGGGGCCGGGAAGGGGCTTCTCGGCCGCCCGAATTAATTCGCCACATGTTTTTAGTCAGGAGAGGTGTCGGGGTATCGTCTCTCGGTTCCGGATCGAAACCCGGTTGCGACTATGTCCACCGACTGCTTTCCCGGACTCGGTGGCCTCCGGAGGAGGATCAGGTGGGATCGTCGGCGCGATAGAGCTGGATCTCAGGTTCGTCGTTGTCGCTCAGGCAGATCATGGCCAGCCATCTCCGATTGAAGGAGATACTCCTGCCGGGTCCACGGCACGAGAGCGCGAGACGGCCGAGAAAGGTGGTATCGGCGAAGACGTCGGCGAAAGAGGAATCGCCGGTTTCCCCCACGACCCAGAGCCGTCCGGCATGGTCAAAGGCCAGCCCATGCCGCGTGAAATGAGGGAGAACCTCACGATCGAGTGTGTCGAGCCTCTCCTGCAGTCCGGGGACGGGAATCCGCTTTCCGTCCGGCCCGACAAACCCCATACGAAGCTGCTGCCGGATGCGTCGACGTTCCCGGTCGAATGCTGCGGGCGTACGGCGGCGTGGCGGAAGGTCGCGCCCGAACTCGACATATCCTGCAGCGCGGTCGTAATACCGTATCCGGTACCCCCGCGGCTCTGCCATGGCGATCCGCCCGCCCGATACAGCATAGGCGGGCGCGGACCTGAGGGCGGTTCCGACCACGGGCGGTGCTGCCCTCCTGAGGAACGAATCGTCCTGCGGAATAACGACCCGGTCTTCCCGGCCCAGCGCAGGACGCCGGTAAACCGCCGACCGACCTTCAGGAGAGTGAGTCGAGAAGTAATCCAGGGAATCGCCCCGGCCCCCAAGCAGATACCACCCGAAGGGAACGGGCCCGCTGGCCAGGAGCACGCCCTGGGGGGTAAAGAGAGAAGTTCTCGTTTGTTCATGGTCCTCCACCAGGAGGAGAGTGTCCAGGAACAGGATTCTCAGAGAACCATCAGCGACCTCACCCGGTCCGCCACCCTTTCGGATGATTTCACGCGGAGCCCCCCCCCCCGGGGGCTGCGCCACGGTGAGCATGTTCCGGTCCCTGCGGTGTCGTGGATTCGCAAACACCACCGTTCCCCGGGATGATACCGCGATGGGCGTGTTCGGTCTCGGCGGGTCGTGCTCCAAGTCCAGGGCGAGCGCCTCTCTCTCCAGAACGGGCATGACTGCGATCGACTCCGAAAGCGGATCCCGACCCAATGCATTCTCATCCAGGCGTCCGGAGTCCTTCCCAGTACAGGCCGTGGCGAGAACCAGTGCTCCGATGCCGATTCGCCAAGTGTTCATCGCGTGCACAATAACCTTGCGCGCGCCCGGTGACTATCCTTCGCAGTGGACAATCAGCTTGAAGCCTCCCGCGGCAGGATCACAATCAAACTGACAGGGCTGCGAGACCTGGTCTCCGTTACTCGCGCAGCATGTGCCATTGTAACACCACCAGCCCAGGCCATCCGCGTTCGCAGTCCCGGCGCTCGCAATGAGGAGAGCGAGTGCGAGGATGAGGTTACGGCTGGAACGAGACATCGTCAACATGTTTTCCTCCTTGGTTATGGGGATGCTGATTCCTAAAACGACCTACCGTTCGTTACGGTGGTGATGCAAAGCTGCCGCCCGCTACAGACCCAGGCTATCAAGCAGTGTCTGGGGTCCCCAGTGCGTGACCTGCCCCACCCAGCTTCTGTGAACAACTCCGTCATCCCGAACAATCAGGAGCGATGGGACGGATTTGATGCCTATCGAAGTCAAGGTTCCATGTTGGATGCTCAGGGGCTCCTGCAGCCGCTCACTCCAGTAGCCAGCGAGCTGGTCCTTGGGGTCCGAGCTGACTGCGAGGAATCTCCCCCGTGGGACGCGGGAGAACAGGTCGGCTGCATAGCTCTTCTGTTGGTTACAAGCCGAACACGAGACCGAGAAAACGTAGAGCACCCAGGACTTGCCTGGCTCTCTGGTGGCTGCCCACTGGGCCATGGCAGGATCGGATGCCAAGATGGAGTCAATCCCTCTCCCGTAAAGTGTCGGTTCGGGCTGGGCAAACCCAGAGGGTAGGCTCCTAGTGTCCTGTAACAGAAGTTGACAGCATAACTTATACTACGTATATTGGGGTACCCCTGACCGAGGACACGCATGCGTACGGGTCGCCCCAAGGCCGAGTTGCTTCTGAGTGTGGAGGAGCGTGGTGAGCTGGAGTC
>JBGSKF010000081.1:0-53799 GCA_041741375.1 Gemmatimonadales bacterium
GGCGTCGGCCTCCCGGCCGGTCATCCCGGGCCGGAGCCGGGTGCGGGCCGTGACCTGGGCCTCCCGCACCGCACCGTAGATTTCCCGTTGCCGATCGTCGGGCGGAGCCCCGACCACGACGGTGCGGGTCAGATCGGCGCAATACCCACGGCATCGGCTTCCAAAGTCCATCAGGACCAATTCTCCCGTCCCAATGACCCGGTCGGTCGTGCCGGCATGGGGGAGTGCACTCCGAGGTCCGGAGGCCACAATGGTCGGAAAGGGATGCCACTCGCTTCCCCGTTCCCGGAGGGCCATTTCCAGGCGCGCCGCGACCGAGCGCTCGGTCTGGCCGACGTGAATCCCGGGGAGCACCGAGTCCAGAGCCGACTCGGCGATCGCGATCGCCTCCGTGATGGCGGCCACCTCGCCGGGATCCTTGACCACGCGCATGGTTTCCACGAGATCCTGCATCGGCTCCAGAACGCACCCGCTCAGGGGAGCCAGCCGACGCCGGTCCCGCAGGGAGAGGCTTTCCTCCTCGATTCCGACCCGACCACCCTCGGGCACGACTGTCGGAATGAGGGAGAGGAGCCGATCCCACACATTGCGACGCTCCACGACCACGTCCACGCCGGGACCGGTTTCCTCCGGAGCCTGCTCTGCGTAGCGGAAATCGGTGATCAGCATCGCGCGGGTGGGAGTGACGAGGCCAATCCCCGCCGTTCCGGAAAACCCGGAGAGATAGCGCAGGTTGGGAAGGGAGGTGACGAGCAGTCCCGCAAGCCCGTCGGCCGCGAGACGAGTCTGACAGGCGGCCAGCCGAGAGCCCCCGTCAGCCGCCACCGAACCGCCGGTGGAGGGCGTGCAGCGCCGCCACGTAGCCATCGGCGCCGAGGCCGACGACAACACCCAGTGCCAGATCGGCCATCAGAGACCGGTGCCGCATCGACTCCCGGGCGAAGACGTTGGACAGGTGGACTTCCACGAACGGGATGGACACGGCCAGCAGAGCGTCACGAATCGCGATGCTGGTATGAGTGTAGGCCCCCGCGTTCAGGATGAGGGCATCGGCCGAGCCGCGCAGAGCCTGGACCCGGTCCACCAACTCACCCTCGTGGTTCGACTGGCTGAAGGTGACCGTGATTCCCAGGGGGTCTGCTGCGGCCCGGACCCTGGATTCGAGGTCGGCCAAGGTGTCCGCCCCATACACCTCGGGTTCACGCACCCCGAGAAGATTGAGATTGGGCCCGTGGATGACGGCGACACGCACTATCGCTTGAGTCCCTTGAGCCAGTCGTTGAAATGCTGGAGATCTTCGCTGTCGGAGGCGGACGAGGTGCCGGAGGGGGGAGCGACCACCGGCGGCCGGTCGCTGAAGAATTCATCGAAGGAGGGAGAGGTGCCTTCCCCCTCCTCCGTGGCGGCCGCGGGGGCGCTGGCATCCGAGGGGTCATCTCCAAAGACAGAGTCGAGGCCGAAGTGCTTGTCCGCGGGCCGGGTCGGTTCTCCCTCCTTCGGGCGGTCCATGGCCGGGGGAGTGATGGCCAGGGGCGAGATCGGTTCCCTCACGGCGAGAACACCGGCGAGAAAATCTCCGAGCGATTCCCCCCCCGTGCTGGATGCCGCGAACCGGGCCGGCGCGGACTCGACCGCCGGAGCGTCATCCTCCGCGGCGGGGGCCGGAGTGAGGCGGCCGATAGCCTCCTGCAACCGGTCATTTTCAGGATCACGGCGGGCCAGCTCGGTGTACACCGCCAGGGCAAGTTCGTCGTGACCCTGCCGCAGGAAGATCTCCGCCATGCTCTCGGTGACGACCAGCGCGTCCTCGTCATCCTGGTCGTCGTTCGATGCCTCATCGCCACGTTCCTCGGGCTCGTCGGCTGACATCTCCATCACGGCCGGTTCCGGGGTCTCCCTTCCCTCGGCATTTCCCTCCACCGTCCGGTCATGTGATTCCTCCAGCGGCTCCGCCGCCGCAAAGGACCGGTCTTCGGACACCTCGTGGAGTGTCTCTTCCCTGCTCCAGTCCGGGGCTTCGTCGCCCTCGGTGTCGTCGGACATCCAGCCGCCCGACGTGCCCGGGAAAGGCGCAGGTTCCGACTCCGGCACTCCGGCCCTCGCCTCCGGGTCCCTCTCCCCCGCCGCCACCTCGGTGTCACTCGGGAGAGAGGTCTCGCTCACGGCGGGCGGGCCCTCGGGCCAGGTTTCCGGCTCCCCTTCCTCCCGAGGTTCGGGGAACCCGGTGTCGGTCGGATCCGGCAGCGCCGGTGCCGCGTCGACAATGCCGGAGAGGGGGTCGGAATCGTCAGGGATCCTCCCAGCCAACGGTTCGCCGTCCTCGGCCGGGAAGTCCGACTCCCCCGTTGCCGGGGGCAGCTCAGCCGGCGTCCAGGGATTGGCGGACAGATCGTCCTCCGCGTCCAGAAGCCGCAGAGTCACCTCGTGCAGGTCGTCGGCGTCCGGGGCCGGGACCTCTCGCGATTCTGACTCGGCCACCAGGTCCACCCGAACGCCCGGCACCTCGGCGTCATCCTCGGAATCGGGAATCACCGACTCAGTGGGGAAGGCCCAGGCCGATTCGGCACTGCGCTCCGTCGTGTCGGCCTCCGCCTCCGTCAGATCCTTCAAGGTGGGCACCACGTCGATCTCGATCGACGGGAGGGAGACGCCGTCCGCTTCCAAATCCGTTTCCCCATCCGGCGCGCCGACCTCCCCGGCCGGTGCGGAGAGCGTCTCGCTGTCATTGGCGAGGGCGAATTCGTTCCGGGCGCCGGGGGAGGACCACTCCTCGTCGATGTGAAGGTCGAGGGGGTCGGCGTCGTTGTCCGAGCGGCCGAGCGAGAAGCGATCGTCAGGGGCTTCGGGGGCGACGTCGGATTCGCCGAGGTCAACCAGGGGAAAGACCATCTCCCCTGGTGCGGGGACCGGCGCGGATGCCGGCCCCACGTCCGGGACCGGAGGGGCATATTCCGCCGCCGGAGCGGGCGGTGCCTTCGCCTGCAGTTCCGCGAGTCGAGCCGTGGCCTCGCCGTCAGTCGGATCGACCTCGAGAAGACGTCGCAGATGGAGGACGGCTTCCTGCGGTCGCCCGGACCGGAGGGAAATCTCGGCCAGACCCCGAAGGGCAATCAGGTTGAGGGAGTCGAAGGAGAGGACCAGAGCAAAGGCGGAGGCCGCCACCGTGTCGTCTCCGGCGGCAAGAGCGCACCGTCCGCGGACGATGTGTGCCGGGACATAATCCGGATGATTGGCAAGACCCAGTTCGAGGGTCTGGAATGCCTCATCCAGCCGCCCTGCCTTGCGATATGCCTCGGCCAGAGGAGCAAAGGTAAGCCCCTGCATGTTCTCGAGCCACCGTCGTTCGAGCTTCTCGATTTCGCCTGGACTTGCCATCCGCCGGATTCCGTAAGTTGTTGTCAGTGCGACACTCAGACTAGCCCGATCGCCGGGCGGTGTCAACGGGTGTGGGCCAGGGATCCTTGAGGAAAGTCCCGGCCCTGCTTAAACTTATCGTCCTCAACTGCCACCGGATCAGGAGTCTCCGCCGATCATGATGCAAGCGTTTCGAAACAGTGCCAAACCCATCGTCCTGATCCTGACCGTCTCGTTCTTCGGCTGGCTCGTTTTTGACCTGAGCGGCCTCAGTGGAGGGACAGGCCTGCTGACTCAGACCTCGGTCGGCAAGATCAATGGACGCACGATTGATGCCCGGCTCTTCCAGGAGGCCGTCCAGCAGGCGACTGAGGTGCAGCAACGTCAATCCCCAACACCACTTGGGGTGTCTGACCAAGCCCAGATCCGGGACCAGGTGTGGGAGCAGTTCATCCAATCCACCATCCTGGATGAGGAGTACCGCCGGAGGGGACTGCAAGTTTCGGCAAACGAGATCGCCGATGCAATACGAAACGTCCCCCCTCAGGAGATCCGTGCCGTCCCGACCTTTCAGACCGACGGCCAGTTCGACATGTCCAAGTACCAGGCCTGGCTCGGAACGACCGAGGGAATGAGTTATGTCCCGGTCCTGGAAGCCCGGTATCGCGACGAGATCCTCCGATCCAAACTGGTCCAGGACCTCATTTCCACGCTCTACGTGTCGGACGCTCAACTGTGGCAGCAGTACCGGGATGCCAACGACTCCATTGCCGTGGAGCTTGCCACGATCGACCCCCTCTCGGTCATCCCCGATACCGAGGCGCCGGTGACGGATGCCGAGGTCGAGACCTGGTTCCGCTCCCACCGGGATGACTTTCGGCGCGAGCGGACGGCCTTTCTGAGCTTCCTTGCCGTCGACAAGCAGGTCAACGCGTCCGACTCCGCCTCCGCACTGGCCAGGGCGGAAGCCCTCCGGGCGGAGATCCTGGGTGGAGCCCCGTTCGCGGAAGTCGCCCAGCGGGAATCGTCCGACACCGTTTCCGGAAGCCGCGGAGGTGATCTCGGCGAGTGGACCCGGAACACCTTCGACCCCGCCTTCGAGTCGGCCGCCTTCCGGCTTCCGCTCAACACGGTTTCGGAGCCGGTCCTGACGCCGTTCGGTTACCACCTGATCGAGATCACGAGCCGGAAGGGTGACACCATCTCCGGCCGACACATTCTGGTCCCGATCGAGCTGGCCGGCTCCCACCGGGACCTGGTGGACGCTCGCGCCGACAGCCTGGAGTTGCTGGCCGCCGATCGGTTGGACCGGGCGGCACTCGACACCGCCTCCCGGGCTCTGGGGCTTCCCATCATCGAAAGCGGGCCGGTCGTGGAGGGTGGTTTCGCTCCGGTGCACATCGACGCGATGATCTGGGCCTTCCAGGCCAAGCGGCATGAGCACAGCCCGGTTTTCGAGGCCCCCGCGTCGTACCTGGTCTACCGGGTGGACAGCCTCTGGCCGGCGGGCGTTCCCGCGCTGGGGGCCATCCGCGCGGAGGTGATTGCGGCGGTTCGAGCGGACAAGAAGAAGGTCCAGGCCCGACGCCTGGCCGACTCTCTCACGGCCCGGGTGCGGGCAGGGACGAGTCTGCGTGATGCCGCAGCGGGACTCGGCATTTCCGTCGAACCCCTGGGCCCCTTCACCCGGTACACCGCCCCGCTCCAGAGCGGACTGACCCTGGGAACGGCCTTCGGGTTGGAACCGGGGCAGACGAGTGGCCCCATCGAAGAGAATGACCGTTTCTACCTGGTTCACGTCCGGGAACGATGGGCCGCCGACAGCAGCGCCTTTGCCAACTCCCTGGACAGTCTCCGCACCTCGACGTTGCAGACAGTTCGGCAGAATTATGTGCAGCGCTATTTTGCGGCCCTGCGATCCCAGGCCAAGCTCGCCGATTACCGGTCGGAGCTCTATCGGACGGCCGCTCAGAACGAGGCTCTCGCGCCCCCCGTTCCTCCTCCGGCCTACTGACGCCGGGCCACCGGCCGACAAAAAGCGAAACGCGATGCCCGGAAAGGCACCGCGTTTTCTTTTCACCCCTCTCCCACCAGCCTATTGGGAGAGGCGCTTTGGCTCCCCGGAGGGTGCGGGAGGCTGCTGCGAGGCGGCATCCATCTGTCGGCCTGCGGGAAGGTTCCGTTCCTCTCCCGTGCCGGTTACGGCATTCTCCACGTCGCTGAAGCTCCGCTTGAACTCACGGATCCCCTTCCCGAACGACGCCCCGATCTCCGGAAGTCGCTTGGCCCCGAACACGAGCAACACGACCAGCAGGATGATCATGATCTCGCCGAAACCCAGATTTCCCAACATGGTGTCCTCCCGCAGCTTAGAACAGCGATTTGGCGATCAGGTAGGCCAGAACCACCCCGATCAGGCTCAGCAGTGACACATCGACACCAGCCGGCCCCAGAGTGAAGTGTACCACAAGGAGATCGACCGGAACAGGCCCGACTCCGAAGGTCACTCCGTAGGTAAAGAAATCCCGGGTGGGACTCTCCGGGAGGAATCGCCGGAGAAAGGCCGTCAGGAAGCCCCCCAGGACGAAGCCGGCCAGAAGGATCGACAGATAGAATCGGGGCCGGCGGGGTCCGACAGCCATCAGCTCCTCCGTTCGAGAATGTAGCAGAGACTCGCCCGGAGCGTCTCCCGCGCGGGAGAGGGTGGCAGAACGGCCAATTCCGCCTCCGCCTCTTCCAGGAGAGCCTGGGCGCGGTCGCGTGCGTAGGCCAACCCGCCGCGGTCGGCGACAATGCCGATCACCGCGCTCACCTGGTCGCCACGGGGATCGGGATTGGCGAAGAGTTCGTCGACCACCGCGCGCTCGCCCCGGGACAGCCGGGGAAGGACATGGATGAGGGGGAGGGTGATCTTGTGCTCCCGAAGATCCAGGCCGGCGGGTTTCCCCGTGATGGTCGCGTCGGAGGTGAAGTCGAGCAGGTCGTCGATGATCTGGAAGGCACGGCCGAGCCGGTCCCCGAAGCGAGCCATGGCCTCGCGCCGACCTGCGGGCGCGCCGAGCGCGCCCACCTCACAGGCGCCGGAGACGAGGGAGGCCGTCTTCGACCGAATGAGGAGGTTGTAGTCCTCCTCGGTGAAGGCGAGAGGATCGACGGCCAGGAGCTGCCGCATCTCCCCCACGGTCATCTCATTGGTCACCCGGGCCAGGACCTGCAGGGGGACAAGGTCGTCAAGGCGAACCAGTTCAATCACGGCACGGGAGTAGAGATAGTCCCCCATGATCACCGACACCTGGTGACTGAACAGGGAGTTGATCGTGGGCATTCCGCGACGAAGCACGGAATGATCCACCGCGTCGTCGTGGACCAGCGTGGCCAGGTGAATCAGTTCCACCACCGCGGCAAGCCGCACGGCCGTGGCCGGATCAGTTCCCTCGCTCGCATCCCGTGAGAGGAGCACCAGGGTGGGGCGGAACATCTTGCCCTGCATGCGGAGGAGGTGAGCATTGACTTCCGCGATCAACCCGAAATCGGCCACGATGAGCTGGGAGAGCCTGTCCCGCACCTCATCGAGACGCGACTCCAGTCCGGCCTGGATGTCACCGAGGGTGACCGGCGAGGTTCCGCTCGTCATCGTCCCCCTCCCAAGGCGTGGACCCGGGGGCCCAGATCGAGAAACCGGATGTCCACCGCCAGGGCTCGTTCGTACCAGGGCAACGCCTCCCCGCCGCGTTCCAGGGCCTCAAGGGACCGCCCCAGCCAATAGATCAGTCCGATCTTCTCGTCATCCGATCCCGGCACGGACTCGATCGCCCGACGGAGCACCGCCTCCGCAATGGCGTATCGCCCCTTCTCGTAGAAGGAGATCCCCAAGGCCTCCGAGGCCCGGAGACGTCCTTCGGGAGAACGGAGAGCCTTCTGAAACTGGGCGATCGCCTCATCGAGCAGGCCCATCTCCTTGAAGGCGATTCCGAGGTCGTACTGGGCCTGGAAGTCCTCACTGTCGAGGTTCTCCTCGATTCCCCTCTTGAACTGGCTCAAGGTTTCGAGGAAGTCCTTGTCCTCATCGCCAACGGGTTCCTCCGCGTCGACTCGCATCCGGGTGTCCCGGGCCGGGACCGGATCCATGATGAGGGCGCCCAGGTCCACGAAATCGTTTCCGCCCGCCGGCTCGGCCGGTGCCTGGGGCGCCGCGGCCGGAGGAATGGGGCCGGAGGTGTCCGGAGAACGGGACGGGGAAGGCGCCTGTAGGGTGAGAATGGCTGCCTGGGCCACGGCGTTCCCCGGGTCGAGCTCCTCCACGCGCCGATAAACGGCCAACGCGTTCTCCCCCCCGCCGTTGCGCAGAAGGGCGTCGGCCAGACCGAGGTAGCTCCGCACCAGGAGAACGCGGTCACCGGAGTGATAGGCCAGCTCCACCCGCTTCTGGAACCGAGAGAGGTTGTCGGGCTCGAGGGTGATCAGGTCCCCCGCCACCACCAGCGCCTCCTCCCACCGGGACGCCACCTCGTGCAGCCGGAGCAGGTCCTCCAGCACCTCGATTCCTCCCGGGTGGTTTCCCCGCTCCAGGAGGGCGGAGGCCTCTCGCCGCAGGGCGACCGGGTCGGATCGATCGAGGGCGGCTTCCACGAGATCGGCGGCGTCGAGGGACTCGAAGAGCGCCTCGTCGGTCCCGGGAACCGGCTCCCGCCCAACCGATGCCGTCTCCGCTCCCGAAATCTCCGGAGCCTCCGTCAACTCGAAATCATCACCGCCGGTATCCGTGGCCTCGTCCCATTCCCCGCCCTTCTCCGACCACTCCTCCCCGGAGGGGGGAAGGATCACTTCCACTCCCCCCAGGTCACCGTCCACTTCCGAGACCCCGGGCAGATCGACATCCAGGGCCTCCGCGGCCAGCTCCACCGCGAGATCAGGCAGGGAGGAATCGGCCGCCCCCTCAAACTCAAGGAGCGGTTCCGGTTCGACCTGGTCGAGTTCGAGGGAGGGGAGATCCTGCACATCGTGCGAGGGAGCAAAGGCGTGGTTGGTGACGAAATCCAGGGGAGCCGTGTGGACGACCTGTATCTCCTCGGTGGGCACCTCCCACTCTGGTCCCCGGGAGGTGGGGTCCTCCAGGATCGTGGCATCGGGATCCTGGATGATCTCCACCTCATCACCCGAGCCATCCCACCGCAGATCACGCGAAACATCCAGATCGATTCCGGAATCCTCCTCGGACATCTCCCCGGATTCCACGGCCCCTATCGCCTCACTCTCGGGGGCGACCTCCGCCCTCCTCGCCGGTTCGATTCCGGGCACCCCCGACCCGGTATCGAGGAACACCAGCCCCGTTCCCGCCAAACTCGGTGGGATGTCCTGGGTCCCCCCGGTTTCAATGGCCTCGGCCCGTTCCCGGGTTCGACGGGCCCCCCGCACGTCCCCGTGGACCTCGAGATGGGAGGCGAGCTTCTCCAACTGTTCCCTGGCCTCGTCGGTTCGGGAGGCCGCGCGCAGGAGCTCGCTCAGCATCAGTCGAATGTCGGGATTGCCCGAGAAGGTGTCGGCAAAGGCCTTCACCGCCTGGAAGGCATCCTCGAGACGTCCCACCGAGTGCATCCGCTCCACATATTCGAGGAGGTTCCTCTTCGCCTCCGGAATGACATTCTTGCGGGAATGGAGCTGGGCGAGGCGGAGATACGTTTCGGTACGACCCGGGTTGACCCGGAGGATCTTGCCACAGAGAGCGATCGCGTTGTTGTAGAATCCCTGGTCCGCGTAGAGCTCCGCGGCCTGCTCATAACCCCGGAGGGCGGCCGCCGAGTCCCCCGCCTTCATCTCGAGATCGCCCACCTTGTTGTACAGGCTCGGGTCCACGCTCTCGGACCCGGTGCCGAGTCCGTGGATCGCCTTGTGGTAGACCTCGATGGCTCGACGCCACTCCTCCCGTTGCTCAAACCGGCGCGCCTGTTCCTTGAGCTTGTCGAGATTCATCCGGGCCACGGGTCAGAGACGAAGAGTGTGGTGAACCTGTTGCAATCTCGCAAGATAGATCCCCCTTCCGGGCCGGGCAAGCAATTACCCCGCCGTCCGGGCCGGATCCAGACGTCCCTCGGCCACAAGGGCCGCCAGCCGCTCCAGATCCACCCCGGGTGGCCGGTCCACCGTCAGCGGGGCCACACCACCAGGTCCTCGGACAAGGTCGAAGAGCCGGCGCACGCCGCGACCGGGCTGGAGCGGACGCAGGATCTCCAACCCTTGGGCGCCGCAGAGAAACTCGGCGGCCACCACCAGCTGGGCGTTCGCCAGAACCCGGCGGGCCTTGAACGCCGCGCCCATTCCCATGGGCACAAAGTCCTCCTGGTTGGCATCGGTGGGAATGGAGCCGATACTGGCCGGATAGGACAGGGTTCGCGATTCGGCCACCAGGGAGGCCGCCGTGATCTGCACCATCATGAATCCCGAGGAGAGGCCGGCCGACGAGGTCAAAAAGGCCGGGAGCCCCTGGCTCAGATCGGGGTTGACCAGCCGTTCGATGCGCCGCTCGCTGATGGCCTGCAGGGTCGTCAGCGCGATGGTGACAAAATCCATGGCCTGGGCCACCGGTTGGCCGTGGAAGTTGCCCCCTGACAGCACCTCGGACCCGAACACCAGGGGATTGTCGGTCGAGGCGTTGAGCTCGACCGACGCCACACGGCGCGCGAACGTGATCGCGTCCCACACCGCCCCCAGCACCTGAGGAGTGCAGCGGAGGCTGTAGGCATCCTGGACCCGGGAGTCGCCCTGGCGATGGGATTCCCGGATGGGGCTGTCGTGGAGGAGGTCGCGCATCAGGCGGGCGGCGATCCCCTGCCCCTGGTGGGGGCGCGCCTCATGAATCCGGGGATCGAGCGGGGTCGGGGTCCCTCGGAGCGCCTCCAGGCTCATCGCCGCCGCGCCGATGGCGGAGCGCCACAGGATCTCCGCGTCGTGCACCAGGAGGGTAAGGACGGCCGTTTGAGCCTGAGTGCCGTTGATGAAGGCCAGGCCCTCCTTGGGGCCGAACACGAAGGGGTCCAGACCGTACTCCGCCAGAATGACCTGCGCGGTGTCGACGGTGCCATCCGGCCGGGCCAGGGTGCCCTCCCCCATCAAGGCCAGGGCCAGGTGACTGAGCGGTGCCAGATCCCCACTCGCTCCCACACTCCCCTGCTCCGGCACGACCGGGATCGCCCCGGAGTTGAGCAGGGCCACCAGCGCCTGGGCCAGCGCCGGGCGCACCCCACTCGTGGGACGGAGCAGCACATTGGCGCGGAGGCACATCATGGCGCGCACGACGTCGCGGGGGAGGGGAGCTCCCACCCCCGCCGAGTGACTGCGGATCAGATTGGCCTGCAGCGCTGCCAGATCGTCCGGGCCGATGCGGACATCCGCCAGCTTGCCGAATCCGGTGTTGATGCCGTACATCGTGTCCCCCCGGGCCACGGCGTGTTCGACGACGGCCCGGGTGCCGGCCATGGCCTCGAGGGCCCGGGGGTCGATGTCGATCCGGAGGTCCGGATTCCGGGCAATGCGAGTCAGGTCCTCGATGGACAGCGACAGGCCGGTCAGGCGAAGGGGGGTGTCGGTCATGGGCGGAAAGTGCGGGGCCGCAGGAGCGGGGGCAAGGTGGGGTCCTCGATCCCGGGACGAGGGCGAAGGTGGCGATGTGTCAGGTGTTTACCGGACGGAGGTCTGGTTGTAGTCGAACTTGATGTCGGGAAGGTCGATCAGGTGGATCGAAAAGAAGAAGGAGAAATTGCCGTTGGCGTTCTGAGCGAAGTTGAACGCGGCCTGCCAGTCGTGAAGATCCCGCTGCAGCCGGAAGATGTGGCTCTCGAACTTTCCGTCCGTCGCGTTGTAGTTGGTGTCCCAGGCCACGGCCCAGAAGGCGGTGGGACTGAAGGTGGTGTTGAAGCGGATGTTGCTCCGGGTGGGCTGCCGGACCGACAGGGTGTCCCCCTTGGCAGGAGGACGGTTCCGGTTGATCGTGACGTTGATCGACGAGGAGAACCCCCGGCCGCTCGGAAACCGCCCGAAGTCGCGGGCACTGGTGATGGGCGCCTGGAACGGGGCTCCGGCGTTCGGGCTCATCCCCGGCGGGACCGTGGGGCGGTTGGCGTCGGGGGCATCCCGGTCCGCCAGCCCGAACAGGGAGCCGATCCCGCGCAGGGTGCGCCCGGTGAGGGTGAAACTCGCGTTCACGCTTTGCAGGAACGGCTCGAAGCGGGAACTGTCGAACCCGGCCACCCCGCGCCAGAGGTCGTGTCCCAGGGTGAGGTCAAATCCGGGAAGCAGGTCCGAATCGAACCGATTGGTGATGAACTGGGTGACCCATCCGTTCCGCCCCTCCTTCTTGGCCTGTTCGAAGTCGAAGGTGATTCCCGATGTGGAGATTCCGAGGAGCCGGAACTTCCGTTGGGCACGACTCGCCGTATCTCCGGGAGCGGGCCGTTCCTTCGCCTCGAAATTCTGCGACAGGGAGAGTGTCACGGTCGTGACCGCGGGACTCTCCCGCGTGGTGACGCCGACGGCCTCGGCGAACTCCTGTGACACGGTGGCCTTCGGCGAATGATTGAACGAGAGAGAGGGCGCGATACTGTGCCGGATCCGCTCAATCGGTCCAAATCCGGGAAAGAACCCGAAGAACGTCGGGGCCGCGGCCAGACTGAAGGAGAGCCGCTTCCCCTGCACCAAGTAGGCACCGCCGGTCCGCTCATTGCGGATCACGAAGGGCTGGCCCGCCAGCTTGTTGGCGATTCCGAGAGTCGGCGTGATTTTCCAGGAACTCCGCAGGAGGAGCGGGAGGTTGATCCCGGTGTCCCAGTTCAGCGTCGTCGCGAAGGTCCCGGTGGTCACTTGCTGGACGCTGATCGAGTCATCCGGCTCCGGTGTGGAGAGATCGGGGACCTTCCGGGTGACGGTACGGGGGCTTCGGTCCTCCCGGTCCACAAGGTTGACTGCGTTCCGCCAATCGAAGGTTCCGATGCGAATCGGGGTCATGAGATTGATCGTCGTGTTGCGGGTCGTGGCACGGAATGTCAGGGAGTCCAGTTCTCCCACCGGGGTCGCCAGGGAGACTATTCCATCCCGTCGTGTCGTCGCATTGCTCAACCGGAAGGTGGGAGACCAGGTCACCGACCCTCCGAGATCGATCGGATTGGGCGTGATGGACAGTTCCGGAAAGTTGGTTCTCACCTCGCTGTCGTTCGGACTCTGGCTCCGGGTGCCCCCGAGGGCGGCGGTGCCCCACCGGAATCGGCGATCGAGATTCATCGAGGAGCGGATGTTCTGGGTGTTGACGATCGGGTCGATGGCGTTGCTGTTCAGGACCCGGGTGTTGCTCGCGACATCGAGGTTGAGCGTCAGGCGGGTGGCCACTCCGAAACTCTGCCGGTGGTTCCATGCGATGCGCGTGTTTGACTCCCCGCTGCCATCGATCTGTTTCAGCCGTGACCAGGAAAGGTTTCCCTCCAGAAACCGGTCGAGCCAGCGGTATTGCCCCGCGACCTCGATTCGCGTGCTCCGGTTGGCCAGCCAATCGAAGGTCCCCACAAAATCGAAGTAGTCGCTCGCGGCCCAGTAATACCCCATGTTGGTGACTTGGCGATTGAAGTTCCGGGTGGGCCGCACGATGTCATTGAAGCCGAACTGCGGAACGAGGATGCCCGATCGACGGCCCTGCTTGGTGTCCTGGAAGATGAAGGGGAGCCAGAGCACGGGCACATCCCGGATGTAGAGCACCGCGGGGCGTGCCACCATGGTGGACTGCGAGACCCACTTCACCTCCTTGGCGGCGAAGTGATAGTGGGATTCGGGGAGGTCGCAACTGGTGATCTCCTTGGCGGCGGCATACAGGCGGCTCGAGACCGAGTCCACGGCCAGATTGCCCCGAATGAACCAGTTGGCGCCCTGCTGGTTGAAGGAGGTGAGCGCGTCGGACAAGACCCCGCGCTCGACACAGGTGTCGTACCGCACCGTGTCGCCGATCGCCACCTGGTTGTTCTGGAAGAGTCGCGGTCCGCCGGTGGCGGTGAAGCGGCAGGCCGGGTCGTCGTACTCAATGATCTCCGCCTCCAGGATCGCTCCGCTTCGTTCCGTCATGGCCTGGCCCTGCAGCCGCAGCAGGCGGGTCCCGGCGTTCACCGACGCCGAATCGGCCATGTAGCGCGTCACGGCGAAGCCGGGCCGGGTGAGGAGACGTTGGAGAATGGAATCCCCGGGACCGAAGCTCTTGCTGGGGCCGGTCGGGAGACCCATGCGCTGGGCCGCGGCGGAATCCCGGGCCACCTGGGCCGCCCGGATGGAATCCTGGGCGGTCATCGAATCGGGAACCACCCGGGTGGTGTCCTGCTGCGCCGTGGCGGGTCCGGAGGGGACCCCCATCAGGAGCACCAGGGCTCCCACCGCGGCCGCCACCCGTCGGCGCCGGTGAATCACCATCGCCCCGGCCACCCCGACCTCGTAGAGCAACAGAAGCGGGAGGGTCATGATCAACATGGAGAAGACATCGGGACCCGGAGAGAAGAAGGCCCCCCCGACGAAGGCGAGCACCAGCCAATAGCGCCGGAATCGATGGAGAATCACCGGGGTCACCACGCCGAGCGCCGCCAGGGTGATGATGATCAGCGGCAGCTCGAAGGACAGCCCCATGCCGAGCATGATCCGGATGACGAAGCCGAAGTACTTGTCATACGTGATCATGGTGGTGAACGATCCCGCCTCAATGCTGAGGAGGACGCTGATGGCCTTGGGCACCACCAGCAGGAACGAGAGCACCGCCCCGGTCAGAAAGAGCAGCAGCCCCGCAAAGAGACTGGGGACGATCGCCTTCTTTTCCTTCTCGTAGAGGGCCGGAGAGAGAAAGGCCCACACCTGCCAGAGGATGACCGGGGAGGCCAGCACCAGGCCGGTGATGAATCCGAGCTTGAGCACGATCATGACCGGTTCGGTCGGGCTCAGGACGGTCAGTTTCCCGTCCGGAAGGAACGGGGCGATCGGCCCCTTGAGAACGTCGATCAGATGCAGCTGGTCGACGAGAAGGAGGCCCAGGCCAAACCCCGCCACCACGGCCAGCAGCACCCGCAGAATGCGGGTGCGCAACTCCTCGAGGTGGTCGAGGAACGGCATCTCGCCCTCGACAGCGGGAGGTCGGGACATGGCAGGCTCAGGCGCGCGGCCGGCCTCGGTCACCGCCGGTCAGGGCCGGAGAGCCGAGAGCCGGTCGCGGGCGAGGTTGGCTTCCGGTGCCCGGGGATAATCGCGAACAACCGTCTGGTAGGCATTGCGGGCGGCCTCCAGGTCCTGCCTCAATTCGGCGAGTTGGCCGATCTTGTACCACGCCGTGGGGGCTCGCTCCGAGGACGCATACCGCGTCGTGACCTCGCGGAAGTAATGGGCCGCGGAGTCGGGGTTCTCCACGGCGAAGGTTTCCCCCAGGGAGAGGAGCGCGAACGGAACCTGTTCGCTGGTGGGCCAGGCCCGGAGGAAGTCGCGGAAAGCGGCACGGGCCGTCCCGAGGCTCCCGCGGAGGTGCATGGCCCGGGCGGCCTGGAACATTTCATCCGCCGACGGGGTGGGAACCGGGGCCAGGTTGTCCCCCGCCAGCGAATCGGGTGTGGCCGGAGCCTGCAGCTGCTGCCCCCGGGTGTCCAGTTGCACCTTGAGCTCGGACAGGCGCCGCTGGCTCTGGCCGGTGAGCTCCTGGATCTGCAGCAGCTGCTGCTGGATGTTGAAGAGATCCTCCGCCAGTTCTCCCTTGGAGATGCGCACCGATTCCTGCACCGACCGCAGGGAGTCCATCACCGCCTCCTGGGTCCGGAGGATGGCGCCGATGTCAGCCGCATGCGCACTGTCGCGCCGCGCGGCTTCGGTGCGGAGGACGAGAACCTGGGTCTCGACCTTCCGCACCGCGCCGTTGGTGGCGCACCCGCCCAGCAGCAGGGCGCAGGCGCCACCGACCAGCAACCGACGTCCGCTCATCACGGGGTGGGCCGGATGCTTTCCCGCCCGGCGAGGATCTCGAACTCCCCGCGACGGTTCATGGCCCAGGCCGACTCAGTCTGTCCCCGATCGAGCGGCCGCTCCTCGCCAAAGGAGATGATGGTGATCCGGTCCTCGGCGATCCCCTTGGCCACGAGATACCGCTTGGCCGAGGCCGCACGCCGGTTCCCCAGCGCCAGGTTGTACTCGTCCGATCCGCGGTCATCGGCGTGCCCGGCGATCCGGATCCGCAACTGGGGATAGGTCCGGAGCAGATCGGCCTTCCGGTCCAGCACCGCCTGATCCGCGGGCCGGATGTCCGAGCGGTCGTAGTCGAAGTGCACCATCGCCGCGAGATCGTTCACCACCCGGGTCCGGAACGCTTCCAGTTCCGCCGCACTGTTGTCCGGGGCCGGGGGCGGAGGAGGTGGTGGTGGTGGTGGCGGCGGCGGCGGTGGGGGGGGAGGGGCCGGGGCGGGAACCACCTCGGGCTGCTTCTTCCCGCACGCTCCCGCTGTCAGTGCCATCAGGCCGAGCAGCAGTATCGTCCGCATCCGCATTGCAAACTCCTGGTTGAAGTCATCCTACCGTGGGCTCAAATATCGCGACCAGGACGGCAGCCGCGCCACTCCGGGCGTCGGAATCTGCCGCACCCGGAAAGTATCCAGATCGATCACATGCAGCTGTCCCCGTCCGGTCCGATCGGACACGAACACCAGATGCCGCCCGTCGGGCGCCCAACTCGGATCCTCGTTCCGCCCGCTGGACGAGAGCTGCCTCGCCTGCCGCCGGGCGATATCGAAGACCCAGATCTGCGGAGTCCGGGCGGTTTCCCGGTGAAACGCGACCGTGGTACCGTCCGGTGACCACTCGGGCGCATTGGAACTCCCCGTCCGTCCGAAATCGAAAGGGACGAGCAACTCCTGCTGAGTGCCGTCGCTCGCCATGGCATAGATCTGCTGCCCCCCGGCACGCGTCGACACGAACCCGATCCGGCGTCCGTCAGGAGAATACGCAGGCGAGAGATTATCCGCAAACGGACCCGAGGTGAGGCGCTCGACGCAGCACATCTCACCCACATTGACCCGCAGCAGGTTGGTGCCACGTTCTCCCGACTGGGCAAAGACCACGAAGCGTCCATCGGGCGAAAAGACCGGGGTGATGTTGGTCTGGCTGTCCGTCGTGGGCAGGGTGGCCCGGGACCCCGTGGCGAGGCGCTGCAGAACCACAGACCATCCGGATTCATGCAGATGAACATAGGCGAACTGACTCCCGTCCGGCGACCAGGCCGGGCTGAGGGCCGTCTGTCCCCCGGGAGTCATGGGTGTGAGGCCGTACCCATCGCTGTCGATCCGGAAGATCCGGCCTCCGGAGACGAACAGGATCCGGCTGGCCGCGTACCCGGCGACCCCGGCCCCCCATTGGACGATCTCATCGGCCAGGCGGTGAAGGCCAAGTCGGCTCTCTCCGGCTCCGGTCACGTCGAGGGGTCTGGTGACTTCGACCCGGACCTCCCTCCGTTCCACGTCATGAAGCCGGACGTTCACCCCGCTCGCGGCCTCCCGCAGTTCCAGGACAAGGATCGCGCCCAGGGTCTGGTAGAGCGCGTAGTTGATGGAATCCACGGCGGGGGCGACGATGGTGGAGTCCGACCGGAGAGTGATGACCTCGAATCGATCCGAATAGTCCAGATCCCGGGCGAGAATCGTCCGGAGGGAGTCGAGGCGCGGGACGGTGGGCAGAATCACGATGCCCGGACGAGCCCCGGGGCGATATTCGGTACCAAGAATGATCCGGTCCGGGGTCCGGGTCGTGTCCTGCCCGGCCAAGGGACCGGCCAGTCCGGCCAGGGTCGCCAGCAGGGGAAGGAACCGCCTCACGGTGTTGTCCTTGGCTTGAAGTAGAAGGTGATCGGAAGCGCGTCGGCCTCGAACCCGTCCGGGAGCGGCCCGAAGGCCCCTGCCAGGGCGGCCGCTTCAACGGCCCCGCGAGCCTCCAGGTCGAAGCTGTAATTCCGGGAGCTCCGGGTCACCTGGATCTCGCGGACCGTCCCATCACGCAGAATGGTGAAACTGACGTCGGTTCGAAGAGCCGCATTGCTGACCGGCCGGTCCCACCGCCGGAGGATCTGGGTCACGATGTTCTGGAGATACTCGGGAAAGGGAAACGCGAGTCCCTTCAGATCCACCGTGGCCACATCGGATCCGGTGCTCGGGGTTTCCCCCGGTAGCGGGGTGGCGGGGTTGGCCGTGGCCGGAGCGCGCTCCACCGGTTTCGGTGTGGCCCTGGCAGGTGGAGCCGGGGTCACCGGCTTGATCGCTGGCTTGGGGGGAGGAGCAACGCGTTCCACGGGCCGGGGAACCGCCTCGGCGGCGAGCCGGCGCTGGGGGGTCGGTGCGGGGGCCGCCGTCAGTTTGACGGCGTAGGTCTGCGGCAGGGGTTGCGAGGCGGAAGCCGACCACAGGAGGGCCACGGCGGCCGCGGTGTGGATTCCCGTGGTCCAGAGGAGCCCCGCCATCAGCTGGCTCCGCTCGAGGGTCCCCTGCCCTGTCATGGCAGCCGTTCATCCTCCGTCACCAGGTTCACATCCACCACTCCCGATTCCCGGATGGCGGCCAGCACCCGGACCACCTGCCCGTAGGCGGCACGCCCGTCGGCCCGGAGATAGACCCCATTGGCCTGGCGGGAACGCGCAAGGGCCCCGAAGGTGGAGCGGAAGTCGTTGTAGGAGATCTCGGTGTCGTCCACGAAGATCGTCCCCCGGCGATCGATGCTGACGGTCACCCCCTCCCGCGGGGAGAGCGGACGCGCCTCGGCCCGAGGCAGCTGCACCTCCACACCACCCTGCATGATCGGCGCGGTGATCATGAAGATGATGAGCAGCACGAAGGCCACATCCACCAGGGACGTCACATTGATGTCCGCCGAGGGGGTGAGCCCCCGCCTCCGGCCTCCCCCGAGGTGCCCCTGCCCAACGCCCGCCATCAGATCAGGCCCTCCCGTGCCATCCATCCGATGAGTTCATTCCCGAAGCCCTCCAGCTCCCCTTCCAGGCGGGAGATCCGGCTCGCGAAATAGTTGTACGCCATCACGGCCGGGATCGCCGCCGCCAGCCCGGCCACGGTGGTCACCAGGGCTTCCGCCACCCCGGGGGCAACGGCGGCCATGTTGCTCGACCCCCCCGTCGAGATCCCGATGAACGAACGCATCACCCCGAGAACCGTTCCCAGGAGACCGAGGAGGGGGCTGACCGACCCAATGGTGGCCAGCCAGGTGATGTAGTGCGACACATGGTCCCGTTCGGACGCCACCTCCTTGCCGAGCACCATCTTCAGGGCCTCGAGCTGGCTCTCCGACAGGGTGTGACGGGCCGTGTCCGCTTCGGTCAGCGCTCCGGGCCGGAGCTCGGAGTAGAAGGTGATTCCCTCCCGGAAAAGGCGATTGTAGGGAGAGGGAGGAAGCTTCATGGCCGCCCGGTAGGCGTCATTGAGGCGGGGAGACCTCTCCAGTTCCTCGAAGAACCGCGTGGCCTGTCCCCCGAGACGCCTCATCTGCCACCATTTCCACCCGATCAAAAACCAGGAGGCGAAGGAGAACACCGCGATCGTGACCAACACGATCCGGGTCTCGGTGTTGGCGGTCATGATGAGTTCCGCCGCGGACGACGGGAGCGGGCCTGGCGCCTGCAGCATGGGCGGTCCTGGCGAAGGGTCCGGGAACAGCGACGAGTACTGCCCGGTAAGATAGCATCACCCGGCCGGCATCCGGCACGGGCGACATCAAACCCTCCCGATCCACCAGCCCCCATGCCAAACATCCCGATCCCCCCTGAGGAGGGGACCGGGATGGGGGACCCACGCGCAACCAGACGACTCAGCTGGGCAGCTTGGCGACCTGCCGGGCCAGGGTCTGTGGAGGGATGTCCGGGGAAATGACATGGAACAGGAGGAGGGTGGCGGAGCGACTGCGGACGTGGACCACCTGTCCCACCGCCATCAGTTCGTCGATGGTGTCCGCTGCACGAATGCGAGGTCCCGCTTCCCGGCGAATCTCGAAAAGATCTCCCTCGGCCACGCCCGCGTCCCGGCCGACGTCGAGGAAGATCACGTTCTGAACGTGCTTGAGGACGCGGAGCTCCCGCCCCCCGATGACGCGTCCCTCGATGCCATTCTCGACGGGAGCCGCCCGTGACGACCCCGGTCCGGGGAAACGCCCCGCCGGCAGGACCACCTGACCATTCTCGATGGCGCCGTACATGGCCACCACCTCTGCCAGGTACTGGTCGTTGTTCGTTCCCGTCACCCGGGCAAGGCCGGTGGGAACGACGATATCCCCGTAGCCTCGCTCGGCGACTTCCAGGCGGGCCACCACCAGGGAATCCCCCGGCGCATAGGTGCCTCCATCCGGAGGGCGAATCCCGACGATGGAGTGAATCATGATGGTTCCACGATTCGAAATCGACCGGATCTGCGGCGGGGTGACCGGGCCGAGAAGTCGTCCCAGGGGAAGCCGCTCCCCTTCGGTCAGGAATCCGGAGGAGAAGAACTCACCGGGCCGGAGAGGGCGGTATTCATCGTCGATCGCCACCCGGAGCGAGATGTCGGAGGAGGTGGGGCGACGCTGTTGCCAGAAGGGGACCCCGTCAACCGGGGACTCCTCCGTCCGGACGGCCTGGACCTCGTCGCCGGGAGCATCCGGCACGGCGGACGGTTGATCCGCTCCTGGCACCAGCCGCAACACTTCGCCGGGATAGATCCAGTGCGGATCCTCCACGACATCCGTGTTGAGCCGGAAGATCTGGGGCCAGAGGAAGGGATCGCCAAGATACCGACCGGCGAGGTCCCACAGGGTGTCCCCCCGACGCACCGTGTGCGTGGCGGGAATGTCCTGCGCCGCAGCGGGAGTGGCCATGACCACGGCCACTCCCAACCCCAGCGCGACCAGACTAGAACGGCAGATCGTCATCCTCGGCATCCAGTGCCTCCGGGAAATCGTCGAACGACTCGTCCTTCCGGGCGGGGGTTGTCGCCATGCGAGGTGACGAACCCGAATCACTCCCCCCATCAGCGCCCCCCCGACCGGAGAGAAGGATCAACTCCCGGGCGATGATCTCCGTCGTGTACCGGGTCTGGCCTTCACGATCCTGCCACGACCGGTACTCGATGCTTCCCTCGACGTAGATCTTGTCGCCCTTCTTGCAGTACTTTTCCACAATGTCGGCCAGGCCCGACCCTTTGTTGTTCCAGAGGATGATCCGATGCCACTCGGTTTTTTCCTGGCGTTCACCACTCTGGTTCTTCCATTGCCGGCTGGTGGCCAGCGACAGGTTCGCCACCTTGGAACCTGTGGAAGTAGTGCGGACTTCGGGATCCGCCCCCAAATTGCCAATGAGGGTGGCTTTGTTCAGACTGCGGCTCATGGTGTCCTCCAGGGTAGAAAACTGGGTCAGAACAGCTTGGGACCCGAACACAGTATAGCGTTCTAAGTTATTTTGTCAACCAAAGATACGCCATCCGGACCGAATCTACGCGTGCCCTTCCAGCACCCTGCGGAGGACCAGAGCGTCCTCTGTTGGATGATCATAGTAGGCACGTCGCATGCCAACCTTTTTGAACCCGTTGCGTTGATACAACACAACGGCGGCTCGGTTCGACTCCCGCACCTCGAGGTAGATCTCCCGCGACCCGGCTGCTTCCAGCCGTGACACCCCCTCTTCCAGGAGGGCCTGTCCCACTCCCACCCCACGGGCGGCGGGATCGACAGCAAGGTTCATGATCTCGCTCGTGCCGGAGATGTCGCGGGCCAGGAGGTAACCCAGGATCCCCTCCCTTCCCACGGCCCCGAGCGCCACGAGATGCCCCCCTCCGGTGAGGAGTTCCACGAAGCTTCCCTCGCTCCAGGGATCGGAGAAACTCCGACATTCGATGGCTGCCACATCCGGCAGGTCACCTCGCGACAGATCACGGATGTGGAAAGGGTCTTCCATGCCTCTCCTCCCATCGAACCTGGGCCTCGGCCGGGCGACCGTACTGAGGCTCCCAGACGGAAGGATCATCGACGGTCAGCAAGGCCCCCGGAACCCGGTCGAGCTCGAGCAGGTCCGCGGCATCCCCCTCACCCTCCACGACACTTTCGACCGCCGACCATCGCTCTCCACGCTTGCCCAGGCCGGTTCCCCCGATGCTGTTCACAAAGGCTCCCGCTCCGGTCAGCCCATCGCACACCGGATCGCGGAGCAGAGCGGCCGCGGTGGTCACAGCCGGAGAGGTTAGCACCGCGAACTCGTCACCCGGTCCGAACCGGTACCCGCCGGCGTAGAGCTCCCCTCGCAGCGCGGATCGAACAGCCAGTACCCGAAAAGCTCCCGTCCGCCGCCGCGATCGTGCGAGGTGCCAGGCATCCAGCAGGAGGAGGGAGGCCACTCGAAGGGGATGTCCGGTCCCGGCCAGGAGCGCCTTGGCCACACTGGCACCCACCCGCAATCCCGTGAAACTCCCCGGACCATCCGCCACCCGCACCTCGCCGATCATGGCACGATCGGCCCCGATCGCCTCGAGGGTCTGATCCAGGAGGGAGAGGATTCCCTTGCCATGAATCCGCGGCCCGTCGGCGGTCCGCACCTCGGAGGCCCCACTGGGCCCACGCACCGCGACGGAGAGCCGGTCTGTTGCCGTATGAAGCGCCACCGTGATCATGCCACCTCCACCGCTCTCCGGTCGGGATCTTCGACGTGCGAAAGCCGAATCGTGTGCGTGGGATCGGGAACCCACCCCACTCCCCGTTCCGGCCACTCCACCAGAACCGCCCGGGCCTGGGCCATCGTCTCCCACTCCAGTTCGGAGGCCTCCTCGGGATCGCGCAGGCGATAGCAATCGAGGTGATACACGGGTGCGCCCCCCCCCGAACCGGGATAGCGGTGCACCAGAGTGTAGGTGGGCGAGGATCCCCAGCCGGTCCCCTCCCCCGTCGGCGAGCCCACTCCGAGGCCCTCGAGAAGGGCGCGGGCGAGGGTCGTTTTCCCCGCGCCGAGATCTCCGACCAGCCACACCACACTGCCGGAGGGGAGATCGCGACCGGTATCCCTCCCCCAGCGCCGCATTTCCTCCTCGGTCATGCGCTGCTCGGTCATCGCCGACGGCTCCCTCCGCCGCCCATGCTCCGCGCGGGACGCTGGGTTGCCCACGGCCGGGGTCGGTCCGGAGCATCGAGAGCCCGGAGATCATTCAGCTGATCGCGCAGAAGGGCCGCGACCTCGAACTCCAGATTGAGGGCGGCCTCCTTCATTTCCTGCTCGAGGGCGGCCATCGCGGCGGCCCGCTGGGCTGGATCGCGGAGGTTGGGAGCGGGCGTGCTCCGGGCCTCCGCCCGGCCGAGCCGAGCATCCGCCATGGGGGTCGAGCGCCGGACCTGATCGAGGGACTTCACGATCGACGTCGGCGTGATCCCGTGCTGCCGGTTCCATTCCTCCTGCCGGGTGCGGCGCCGGTCCATCTCGGCCATCGCGCGCTCCATCGACCCCGTGATGCGGTCGGCATACAGGATGGCACGACCATTGATGTGACGGGCCGCCCGGCCGACCGTTTGGATCAGGGATCGTTCCGATCGCAGGAAGCCCTCCGTGTCCGCGTCGAGAATCGCCACGAGGGACACCTCCGGGAGATCGAGTCCTTCCCGGAGGAGGTTGATGCCCACGAGCACGTCGAAGTCACCGAGCCGGAGGGAGCGGAGGATCTCCACGCGCTCGATGGCGTCAATGTCGGAATGGAGATACCGAACCCGGACGCCGGCTTGCTGGAGATAATCGGTCAGATCCTCGGACATCCGCTTGGTCAGGGTCGTCACGAGGACCCGCTCCTGCTGAACGACACGCGCGCGAATCTCGGCGAGGAGATCATCCACCTGGCCGCGCACCGGGCGAACCCCCACGGGGGGATCCACCAGCCCGGTCGGCCGGATGATCTGTTCCACGACCTCCCCGCCGGAGAGCCGGAGCTCGAGATCTCCGGGCGTGGCCGAGACATTGATCACCTGAGGGACGAGGGCGAGAAACTCCTCGAAGGTCTGTGGCCTGTTGTCGAGCGCCGAGGGCAGGCGGAACCCGTACTCGACCAGGGTCAGCTTCCGCGCCCGGTCCCCATTGTACATCCCGCCAATCTGTGGGAGAGTGACGTGAGATTCGTCCACCACCACCACGTACTCCGGGGGCATGTAGTCCAGGAGACACGCGGGTCGCTCCCCCTCAGCGCGGCCGGTGAGATGCCGAGAGTAGTTTTCCACCCCGGGACAGGTGCCGATCTCCAGCAACATCTCCAGATCGAAGGTCGTGCGCGCCTCCAGCCGTTGCGCCTCGAGCAGCTTCCCCGCCCCGCGGAGCTCGGTCAGGCGCTCCCGCAGTTCGGCCCGGATCAACCCCACGGCCCGCTCCACGGCGGGGCGCTCGGTCACGAAGTGCGTGGCCGGGAAGATCCCACACCGATCCAGCTGGGCAATGGTGGTGCCCGTCAGCGGGTCGATCTTGCTGATCCGTTCCACCGAGTCGCCCCACAGCTCGATGCGGACAGCCTGGTCCTCGTAGGCGGGAAAGATTTCCACCGTATCGCCACGCACGCGAAAGGTCCCCCGCTCCAGGCTCATGTCGTTCCGGTGGTACTGGATCGCGATCAGGTCCCCCAGGATCGCATCGCGCCCGCGTTCCTCCCCGACGGTCACGACGGTCATGAGGCTGCGGTAGGAGATCGGATCCCCGAGGCCGTAGATGGCGCTCACGGTGGCCACGATCACCACATCCTCCCGCTCCATGAGACTCGACGTGGCGCGCAGCCGCAGCCGCTGGATGTCCTCGTTGATGGAGGCATCCTTCTCGATGTAGAGGTCGGTGGAGGGAACGTAGGCCTCAGGTTGGTAATAGTCGTAGTAGGAGACGAAATACTCGACCGCATTGCCGGGGAGAAACTGCTTGAGTTCCCCGTAGAGCTGCGCGGCGAGCGTCTTGTTGTGGGAGAGGACGAGGGTGGGCCGACCATACCGGGCGATGGTATGGGCGAGGGTCATCGTCTTGCCGGATCCGGTGACCCCCAGCAGGGTCTGATACCTGTCACCCCGGGCCAGTCCGCGGGAGAGGGCCTCGATGGCCGCGGGCTGGTCGCCGGCGGGTTGGAAGGGGGCCTCGATCCGGAACGCCTGGGTCGCCATGGCGGAGAATATAACAGTACGCTCTCGGTATTTCTTCGGGACGCGAAGGACGGGTCAGCCGACCCCCGCAAGGTCCAGCAGCGCCCGCCACTGGTCCCGGGTCACGGGGACCACCGAGAGCCGGCCCTGCCGGACGAGACCGAGGTCGGCACACCGTGGATCCGCCTTGACGTCGGCGAGGGAGACCGGGCGAGGCAACGGTGCGCCCGCCGCGATGTCCACGACGGTCGCCTTCGGATCCTGCCCGGCCGGGTCGGTATACGGGGGAGAGGAGACCCGTGCCAGCCCCACGATCCGACGCTCCGATCCGGTGTGATAGATCATCAGTTCATCGCCGGGTTGCATGGATCGCAGGTGGGTGCGCGCCACCGGGTTCGCGATGCCGTCCCACCGGGTCATGCCCTCACGGGCCAGATCGGCGAAGGAGAAGGTGCCCGGCTCCGTCTTCAGAATCCAATACTGGGTCATGGCATCCTCGTGGTGGTCGGGTCAGACCCCGATCGGGGCTTCGCGGCGCTCCACTTCATGCACGCCCTTCACCTTCCGCACAGCCTTGAGCACCTTGGCAAGGTGGGGGAGGTTCTCGACCTCCACGAAGATGGTCCCGAAGGCCGACCCATCCTTGGTGTGGAGATCGGCGCCGCGGATGTTGGTGCCGGTGGTGCTGATCGCCTGCAGGATGTCGGCGTAGAGTCCGCGCCGGTCCACGGCGTTGAGGAGGAGGCGCACGGCGAACGACTCGCCCTCGACCTCGCGCCAGTCGATCTCGACCCGGCGATCGGGGTCATCCAGCGCCAGGAGGTTGGGGCAGTCGGAGCGATGGATCGAGATGCCCCGGCCCTGCGTCACATAGCCGACGACGGGGTCGCCGGGAACCGGCTGGCAGCACTGGGCGTATCGCACCATCAGTCCGCTCACCCCCTCGATCCGAATCCCCCGGCCGAGCCGGAACCGATCGAGCATCCGTCCGAACACGGTGGGTTTCGGCTCCGCCACCTGCTCCGGCGTGAGATCGGGATAGAGGGCGCGCATGACCTGTCCCAGCGCCAGGTCGCCGCGGCCCACGGCGATCTCCAGCGCCTGGGCGTCCTCGAGGTTCAGGGCGGGCGCCGCCTGGTCCAGGGCCCCCTGACCCAGCGGTGCCAGCCGGCGGCGGCGGACCTCCCGGGCCAGAATCTCCTTCCCGAGCTGGAGGCTCTGCGACTCCTCGGCCATGCGCACCCACTGCTTGATCTTGTGCCGCGCCCGGGCGGTGGTGACGTGAGCCAGCCAATCCCGGCTCGGGCGCGGAGTCGACCCGGTGAGGATCTCCACCGTGTCCCCGTTGCGCAACTCGCGGTGCAGCGGGGCGATCCGCCCATTCACCTTGGCCCCCTGGCACCGCAGGCCCACCTCGGTGTGGACGTGGAAGGCAAAGTCGATGGCCGTGGCGCCCTTGGGGAGTCGCTTGACGTCCCCCTGCGGGGTGAACACGAAGATCTCGTCCTGGTACAGATCCACCTTGAGGAACTCGAGGAACTCCTCCGGGGTGTGGGTGTCCTGCTGCAGCTCGAGAAGCTGGCGGAACCATCCCAGATGCCGATCCAGTTCGTCATCCTCCACATCGGCCTTGTAGAGCCAGTGGGCCGCAATGCCGTATTCCGCGGTCCGGTGCATTTCCCGAGTCCGGATCTGCACCTCGAACAGGTGGCCGCTCGGCCCGAAGATGGTCGTGTGCAGGGACTGATATCCGTTCGACTTGGGACTGGCGATGTAGTCCTTGATCCGCTCCTGCAGCGGAGTCCACCGGTGATGGATCAGGCCCAGCACCTGGTAGCATTCGGCCACCGTGGGCACGATCACGCGCACGGCCATCATGTCGTAGATTTCTTCGAACGGCGTGTTCCGCTTCCGCATCTTCTGATAGATCGACCAGAGATGCTTGGGGCGACCGGTCACCTCCGCGGAAATCCCCTCCCGCTCGAGCTCCGCCTGCAGCGGTGTCTGGAGGGTCCGGACCAGTTCCTCCCGTTCGGCACGCCGGGCCGCCACCTGGCGGGCCAGCTGGACGTAGTCCTCCGGTTCCAGGAACTTGAAGGACAGATCCTCCAGATCGGCCTTGATCCCCGCCATTCCGAACCGGTGAGCGAGGGGGGCGTAGATCTCCCGCGTTTCCAGGGCGATCCGTTCCCGGCGTTCGGGCGTCAGGTGCTGCAGGGTCCGCATGTTGTGGAGCCGGTCGGCCAGCTTGATGATGATGACCCGCGCATCCTTCGCGATCGACAGCAGAAGCTTCCGGTAGTTCTCCACCTGGCGCTCGGCGGTGGACCGGAAGGTGAGGTGCGAGATCTTGGTGAGGCCATCCACCAGACCTGCCACCTCGGCCCCGAACTCCTGGGCCAGGTCCTCCGCCCGGACGTCGGAATCCTCCACCACGTCGTGCAGGAGCGCCGCCGCGATGGACGTGGCATCGGGCAGCTGTTCCACCAGGATACTGGCCACCGCGATCGAGTGGGAGATGAAATCCTCCCCGCTCATCCGCTTCTGTCCCCGGTGGGCACTCGCGCTGAAGGCCAGGGCCCGGTCGATCAGGTCCAGATCCACCCGCACATCATGCCGGGCCAGGAGCTCCCGGAATTCGACCGCCTGGGGGTGATCCAGTATCGCGTCGGTCACAGCAACCCCGCCGCGGCGAAGCTGGTGTAGCAGTCCCCCGCCACGATGATGTGGTCCTGCACCGGAACGTCGAGGAGTTGTCCCGCAGCCACCAGCTGGCGGGTCACGATCTGGTCCTCCGCCGAGGGCGTGGGATCCCCGCTCGGATGATTGTGGACCAGAATGACCCCGGCGGCGGCTTCGGCGAGCACCGGCCGAAACACCTCGCGAGGGTGCACCAGGGAACTGTTCAGCAAGCCACGTGTCACCAGGATCTCCCGCAGTATCTGACTCTGGCTGTCAAGTGCCAGCACGCGAAACTCCTCCACCGTGAGGTCACGGAGTTGCGGCCCCACCCACCGGACCACATCCGCCGGGCTGCGCACCCGCCGCACCGGGGGCAGGACTTCCTCGGTCATCCGCCGGCCGATTTCCAGGGCAGCCAGCAACCGCGCCGCCTTGGCGGGCCCGACCCCGGGTGACCGCAACAACTCGGCCGGAGGACGGGCGCCCAGCCGCCGGAGGGACCCTCCGGTGGAGGCGAGCAGGCGGGTGGACACCTGGAGGGCGTCCCGGCCCACGCCTCCGGTTCCTACAAGGATTGCCAGAAGTTCCGTTGCCGTCAATGCAGCCGGCCCGAGACGCCAGAGGCGTTCCCGGGGCCGGTCGGTCGGCCGGTCGGCCAGACTGTCATGAGTGTCCGTGTGGAGGCCCATCCCCAACTCTATCCGAGTCAGGGTGGAGACGCGGATCCTTTCACCGCGGGACGGATGATCCCGACGAGGGACTCAGGAGGCCGCCCCGTGACACTTCTTGTACTTCCGGCCCGACCCGCAGGGACAGGGGTCGTTTCGGCCCACCGCCGCCACGGGAGCTCCCTCCGGGGCGAGACGGCCCAGCGACGTGCTCACCGCCGCCCCCCGGGGTCCGGCAGCGGGGGGGGGACCTCCGCGAGGCCCGGCAAACAGTTCATCGGCGGATCCCCGGTCCACCGGCGGCCGGGGGATGGGAGGACGGGCCGGTGCCGGGGGACCCGGAGGCGCGGCACTCACCTGGATCTTGAGGTACCTCTCCGCGAAGGTGGCCTGGATGTCCCGCATGAGGTCCTCGAACATCTCATAGGCCTCGCGCTTGTACTCCACCAGGGGGTCCTTCTGCCCATAGGCGCGATACTGGATCGCATTGCGGAGCTGGTCCAGGTCGTAGAGGTGGTCCTTCCACTTTTCATCGAGAACCGAGAGCATCACCTGGGACAACACCTGGAGATCGACGTCGGGAATGCCGATCTTCTGTCCGAAGTCCTGAAGGTAGGTCACCTTCCGGTGGAAGGACGCCTCGCCCTCGGCGAGAACAACCTCCACCACCGAGGCCAGATCGGGCGCCGTCTCCGCCCCGATCCGGTCGCCGACCAGGATCAGGAACTGCATCGAGAGTGCGGCGCTCAGACCGGCACGATCCCACTCCTCGGTCCGTTCCGTGGCCGCCAGGGTGCGCGTCACGAAGTGTTCCAGTGCCGCCGCGATCATCCGGCGGGCCTCGGCCTTCAGCTCCTCGCCTCGCTCCAGCGCGAAGAGGCGGAGGGAGTAGACGACCTCCCGCTGCTGATTCATCACGTCGTCGTACTCGAGCAGCCGCTTCCGCGACTGGAAGTTCTGCAACTCCACTCGCTTCTGCGCCGACTCGATGGCCGCCGTGACCAGTCGGCCGGTGATGACCTCCCCCTCCTCGGCCCCGGTCTTGTCCATGTACCGGGCGATGCGCTCGGTACCGAACAGGCGCATCAGGTCGTCCTCAAGGGAGAGGAAGAACACCGAAGCCCCGGGATCGCCCTGCCGTCCGGACCGACCGCGCAACTGCCGGTCGATTCGACGCGACTCGTGACGTTCGGTCCCGATGATCTGGAGCCCCGCCTCCTCGAGAGTCAGGTCCAGATCGGGACCGAGTTTGATGTCGGTTCCCCGTCCCGCCATGTTGGTGGCGATCGTGATGGCACCGCGCTGCCCCGCGTTCGCGACGATCTCCGCCTCCCGCTGGTGATACTTGGCGTTCAGCACCTCGTGCCGGAGCCCGCGCCGCTTGAGCTGACGGCTCAGGGTCTCGGACACCTCGACGTTTGTGGTCCCGATCAGCACGGGAAGCCCCAGGCCGTGGAGGCGCTCCACTTCGTCGATGACCGCGTTGAACTTTTCCCGCCGGGTCTTGTAGATCAGGTCGGGCTTGTCCCGCCGGCGAATGGGACGATGGGTCGGAACGACGCTGACTTCCAGCCCGTAGATCTGGAAGAACTCGTTTTCCTCCGTTTCCGCGGTTCCGGTCATGCCCGCGAGCTTGTGATACATCCGGAAGTAGTTCTGGATGGTGATGGTGGCCAAGGTCTGGGTCTCGCCCTTGACCTGCACCCCTTCCTTGGCCTCCACCGCTTGATGCAGGCCATCGGCCCACCGGCGCCCCGGCATCGTGCGTCCCGTGAACTCATCAACGATCAGGACCTGATTCTCCTGCACCAGGTAGTCCACGTCCTTCTCGTACAGGGCATGGGCCTGGAGCAGCTTGTGAATGACGTGCAGCTTCTCGCTCTTGCTGGCGTATTCCGCCTCGACGGCACGCCGCGCCTCGACCCGTTCCTCGGGCGTGAGATCCTCGTCCTTCTCGATGGCATGCACGGCCTCCGAGATGTCGGGAACGACGAAGAGGGTCGGATCCTCCGGGGAAATCAGGGCGGCTCCCTGGTCGGTGAGATGCACCGAATGCCCCTTCTCATCCAGCACGAAGTAGAGGGATTCCTCCAGATTGCGCATCCGCTGTTGCCGGGCCGGCAGCTTCCGGTCCGCCAGGGCGTCGAGTTCCACCTTCTGCACCAGGGTCTTGAGCCCGGTCTCGTTCAGCATCTTGGTCAACCGCTTGTTCTTCGGCATGCCCAGCCGGGCCTGGTACAGGCGAATCCCCCCGTCATACCGGGTGGCCTCGTCCTTCAGCAGAGGTTCCGCCTCCGAGAGCAGGGTGTTCACCACGCTGGTCTGCCGGCGCACGACCTCCGCCACCTGCCGATTGTGCTGCGCGTAGATGGCCTCCCCTTCGTTCCCCACCGGTCCGGAGATGATGAGGGGTGTTCGCGCCTCGTCGATGAGGATGGAATCCACCTCGTCGATCAGGGCATAGTGGTGCTCGGGCTGGACCCGCTGCTCCATCGAAAACACCATGTTGTCGCGGAGATAGTCGAACCCGAACTCGTTGTTGGTGCCGTAGGTGATGTCCGACCGGTATGCCGCACGGCGTTCCGGCGACGAAGGCTCGGTGTCGTCAAGACAGGCGACGGTCAGGCCAAGATACCGGTACACATGGCCCATCCACTGGGAATCGCGACGGGCCAGGTAGTTGTTGACCGTGATCAGGTGTGCTCCATGCCCCGCCAGCGCATTGAGGTACATGGGAAGCACGGCCACCAGGGTCTTTCCCTCGCCCGTGGCCATTTCGGCGATGCGGCCGCGGTGGAGCATGATCCCACCGATCAGCTGCACGTCGTAGGGCACCATGTCCCACGGCACCTCCTGGCCGAGCACCGGTGCCGGAGTCCCGACCAGCCGGCGGCACGCTTCGCGCACGGTGGCGAAGGCCTCGGGCAGGATGACATTCAGGGCCTCGGCCAGTTCCTTGCGATAGGCGGTATCGGCCTCGTGAAACTCGCGTTCCAGCCCCTCGCGCTCGACCGGGTCCGCACACCCATGTTTCGCCTCCCTCAGGGCCTGCACCCGCTCCCGCAACGGACCGACCCGTTCCGCCAGCAGACCACGAAGCCGGTCGGTTTGCCCCTGGAACGTCTCCGTGTCGAGCTCGGCGAGCCGGGCCTCCTCCGCGTGAATCTGCGCGAGAACCGGAGCCAGTCGCTTCGCTTCCCGGCCGTGCCGGGTTCCGAACAGCTTGTCCACAACAGTCTTGATCATGCTTCATCTTCCCGATAGAGCCGATGAGTGGCGATGTACTCCGCCACGGCATCGGGAACCCAGTACCGTATCGACCGTCCGGCGCGCACCCGGGCGCGAATCGCAGTCGACGAAATGTCAATGGCGGGGACCTCGACAGGGTCGAAGCTCCCGGGAACGGTCCTGCCGTTTCGAGCGAACACCACCACCCGGGACACCCGGGACCGGATCACCTCCGGCTCCCTCCAGGTCTCGAAGTCCGCGGCGGCATCGGCCCCGAGCAGAAGCACCCACTCGGTTCCGGGCTCCGCCTGCGCGAGCAGAGCGAGGGTGTCCACCGTGTAGGAGGGGCCGGGGCGGTCCAACTCCGTCCGATCGATCCGCAATTGGGGGTGCCCTCGCACCGCCGACTCGAGCATGGCCGCGCGATGGTCCCCCGAGGCGGCGTGCCGTCCCTCCTTCAGGGGTTGGTGCCGCGCCACTAGGAGCCGGACGTGATCGAGCCCGATCCGGTCGGCCAGGGTTTGCGCCACGATCAGATGGCCGTGGTGGATCGGGTCGAACGATCCCCCGAAGATCCCGGTCGCCACGTCAGGGGGTGACCAACCGGGGGGGGACCGAACAGGCACCTCCCACCCCGGGTGCTCCGGCGTGTTGCCGGAGAAGATAGTCGCAGGTTTCGCGCAGATCCTCCTCATACCCGAGTTTCCCGTAGGTCTCGACCATCTTGATCAGCGCCTGCGGAGCGATGGATGTTCGGGGATACTCGGACACCAGGTTGCGCAACGCCAGGAGGGCGCTGTCCCACGCCTTGAACCGAAGATAGAACAGGGCCGTCTTGAACTCCTTGAACGCGAACCTCTCGTTGAGATCGGCGATCCGCATCGAGGCGATCCGGGCGGCGTCCGTCCCCGGGTATCGCTCGGTGACCTCGCGGTAGATGCTCATGGCCGTTGCCCCGTAGGTGGGATCGAGTTCCGGCCTGCGCCAGAGCCCGGCATAGGAATCCCCGGCTCGCAACAAGGCCTGGGGAGCGAGGGTGTGACCGGGGGTTTCGTCGGCCAGGCGGCGGAACGCCCTGACGGCCAGGAGGTTCTCGCGCCGGGCAAGCTGAATTTCCGCAAGGAAGAAACTGGCCTCCACCAGGCGGGGATCGGTGGAAGGCAACTGGATCTGTGCCACCTGGAACGCGGTCGCCGCCTTCCCCCATTTTCCGGTCCGATAGAGCTGCACGGCACGGAGCCAGGACGAATCGGCCTGGGACGCTGTCACATCGCTCGAAGCCAGGACCGGGTCCAGAACGCCTGGTCTCCCTCCTCCTCCAAAGCAGGCCGCCCCGCTGAACAGGAGGGCGAGAGACAGGACAACGCCCTCGGAGCGACGGGTCACGTCCCGCTCCCCCCGCCGGGTCGCGACATCCCCGTGTCGGGACGGAGAGCGGCCATCCTCTCCCATGCCATTGTCGTCACGCTGTCCAATCCATCCTCCCCGATGCTGCCGTGATCCAAGACCCATTGCCAGGCCAGAAGCGCCCCCAGGACGTCACCCTGCCTCAACCGCGCATCCCCCACTCCCACCCGGGCCCGCCGACCGGGAGCCCCGAGCGAGTCGGTCCGGAGGACCGTACGGAACCAGGTCTCCGCCACCTGAGGCTGGTCCGCGTCGAGGGCATCCATTCCGAGCCGCAATCCGCAGGACGTCAGACCGTCTCGCGCGGCTCCGCGCGTCTCCACGCTCCGGGTCCTTCGCAGCGCCACCGCATAGCTCTGTGTCGCGGCGTCGCACGCGGTGGTTTCCCGGAGCGCGTTTCCCCATGCCAGGAGCAGGGAGTCGACCAGCCGGGCATTCCCCGCCGCACCGAGTGCCGCCGGAATCAAGACGACCGATTCACTCACCCCGAGGGTTCCGCCCCGTACCACGGCCAGCGAGGCGATTCCCACCGGTCGCTCCGGCGCGAGGCGCCGCAGCACGAGGATCGCTTCCCGTGCCGAGGTGAGGTCGGCCGGACGCTCGCGCAGGGCAGCCCGCACGATGCGATCGATCCCGATGACGGCCTCCCCGCTGCGCTCGGGATCGGCGATGGCCAGCTCCTGGAACGCCACGGTGGCCACCCGGTACTGGTCGGCCGCGAGAGCCGCCGCCCCGGCCTTGGCCCACACCGTGGCGACCGGTCGCGACTGGGCGGCCATCTGATACTCCGCGCTGGCAGCCCCAAATCGGCCCTCCAGATAGGCGGCGTCCCCCAGCCGCTCATGATCGGCGGTCGTCCCTTCGCACCCGGTCACCCCCCATGCACAGACCGACACCAGCACCAGTCCGGCTCGTGTCCTCATCACCCCTCGATCCGGCCAGCCATGGCGAGGTAGGCGGACACGCGGGCATGGCCGGGGCGCTTGGAGAGACACTCCTTCCAGATGTCCCGGGCGCCGCCGGGATCGCCTGAAAGGTAACGGGCCAGCCCGAGAGACGCCTGGGCATCGAGAAAATCGGGGTTGGCGTCCACGATGCGTTCCAGCTCATCCCGGGCTGCGAGCGCCTGGCCCGCCTCGAGGAGGAGTCGGGCCAGCCGATAGCGGAGGTCATGGAATCCCGGGCCCAGCTCCACCGCCCGGCGCAGCTGCTCCACCGCCTGGCGGAGCGCTCCCGCGCTGGCATACGCCTGGCCCAGGGCTGCATGCTGGTTGGCGAGCGCGGAGGCCACCGGCGCGCTGAATCCTTCCACGCGATCGGGGGGGTGGTTTGACGCGGCGGTGCGGAAGGCCTCTTCGGCCTCGTCCGACCGACCGAGTTCGTTCAGGACGATCCCCCGGTGGATGTGCGCCTCCAGATACCGGGGATTGATGGCCAGGGCGGCATCGAAGGCCTCCACCGCCCGGTCGTGATGACCCAGCATCGACCGCGAGAGACCCAGGAGGTGGTACACGTCGGCGAAGGCCTGCCCCTCGCCGAGAAGCTCCTCGAGAAAGTGAGCCGCCCCATAATAGTCCTGCACCGCAAACCGCTCACGGGCCTGGGCCAGACGATGTTCAACACTGATGTCCATAGGTCTCCTGAAACCACGCAGCGAAACGCGCAACCCCGTCCTCCAGCGGGACTCGGGGCCGGAAGCCGAGTTCGGCGGCGGCACGGGACAGATCGGCGGCCGTGCGTTCCACATCCCCGGCCGGAAGGGGCGACCAGATCACGACCGGGGTTACCCCGAGGGCCCGGGCCAGCGTCGTGAGAAGGGTCAGGACGGGCACCGGGTTGCTCCCCCCCAAATTGTAATATCGTACCCCCGGTGATGCCGTGGCGGTCCATTCCACCGCCGACAGGATCCCCGAAACGATGTCACCGATGTAAGTATAGTCGCGGGCCTGACTTCCGTCGCCGAACAACGTGACTGGCTCCCCGGCGGCCAGGTGTCGAGCAAAGGTCTGCAGGGCCAGGTCAGGCCTCTGGCGTGGTCCGATCACGGTAAAGAAGCGCAGTGCGGCCACGCGAACTCCGATGTGCGGGGCCAGTGACTCCAGCATCAACTCGGCGCTCCGTTTGGAGGCGGCGTACGGGGAGATCGGATGTGCCGCTGCGGCATCCTCCCGGAACGGGCTCGGGGTCGCGTTTCCATACACGGAGGAACTCGAGGCAAAGACGAGCCGGGTGGCCGCCCGGCGGCGCATCGCTTCCACCACGGACAGGGTGCCCGTCACATTCGTTCGAGCGTACCCCACAGGATCGCGCAGAGAAGGTCGAACTCCGGGACGGGCCGCGAGGTGGATCACCGTGGTGTCCCCCTCGATGAGCTCCGCCAGGAGATCGGTGTCGAGGATGTCGCCCTCGACCATCCGGTACCGGGGGTGCGACAGAAAGGTGGACAGGTTCCGCAGCTTGATGGCCCGGTCATAGAAGGGGTCAAAATTGTCGAGCCCGATGACGTCGTGCCCCTGCTTCAACGCGGCTTCCGCCAGATGGGAGCCCAGGAAACCGGCGGCTCCGGTCACCAGGAGCCGCGTCACGGAGCAGGATGGCCCTGGAAGAAGGCGATGGTGCGCAGGAGTCCTTCCTCCAACTGCACCGTGGGCTCCCACCCCAGAATCGTGGACGCGTGGGTGATGTCCGGCTTCCGCACCGTGGGATCATCGACCGGGAGCGGTTCCTCCCGAATGGGAGAGGACGACCCGGTCAGGCGGAGCACCAGGGTGGCGAGTTCCCGGATGGTGAACTCGTTGGGGTTCCCGATGTTGGTCGGGTCGACGCGTTCGCTGTGGAAGAGGCGGGTGATTCCATCCACCAGGTCGCTGACGAAGCAGAAGGACCGGGTCTGGGAGCCGGAGCCATACATGGTCAGGGGCTCGCCTCGGAGCGCCTGCACGATGAAATTGGACACCACACGACCGTCATGCTCCCGCATCCGTGGTCCATAGGTGTTGAAGATCCGGACGATCCGCGTTTCGACACCATGGGCCCGGTGATAGGCCATGGTCATGGCTTCGGCAAACCGCTTGGCCTCGTCATATACTCCCCGAGGCCCCACGGGGTTGACGTTGCCCCAATAGGTCTCGGGCTGGGGGTGGACCTTGGGATCCCCATACACTTCCGAGGTCGAGGCGAGGAGAAAGCGGGCCCCTGCGGCGCGAGCCAATCCGAGAGCATTGTGGGTACCGAGGCTCCCCACCTTCAGGGTCTGGATCGGGTACCGGAGATAGTCCACCGGGCTCGCGGGGGATGCGAAGTGAAGCACTCCATCGAGCGGTTCCGGAACGGTGAGGTGGGTCGTCACATCCTGCTGGATGAGCCGAAACCTGTCATGGCCCGCCAGGTGGGCGATGTTCTCGGGACGCCCGGTCAGAAAGTTGTCCACGCCGATGACCGTGTGTCCATCGGCCAGGAATCGGTCGCTCAAGTGGGACCCGAGGAAGCCGGCGGCGCCGGTGATGAGAACCCTCATGCCGCCCCCCTCCCCACGCCCTGGTATCGAAACCCGTGCCGGGCCATCCGGTCCGGAGAGTAGAGATTGCGGCCATCCACGATGCAGGGGGTCTCGAGAAGATCACGGAGGCGTTCGAAGTCGGGGTTCCGGTACATCAGCCACTCGGTCACGATCACCAGAGCCGCCCCCCCGCGAGCGGCCTCATACGGATCGTTGTGGTAGGTGATCCGGTCCCCGAAGTGAACGCCAAAAGTGTCCAGGGCCCTGGGGTCGTGCACATGGACGCCTGCCCCGGCCTCCAGAAGACTCTCCACCAGCGGAATGGCCGGACTCTCCCGCACATCGTCCGTGCCCGCCTTGAAGCTGAGTCCCCACACGGCGATCCGTCGTCCCGCCAGATCGGGGCCGAGGGCCGCCCGCACTTTCCGGAACAGCATGCCCTTCTGGTGCCGGTTGACCGATTCCACAGCTTCCAGGAGGGAGGGGGTGATGCCCACCTCTCGCGCCGTTCCGATCAGGGCACGGACATCCTTGGGAAAGCAGGATCCGCCGTACCCCGGGCCGGGAAAGAGAAAGGAGCTGCCGATGCGGGAATCGGTGGCCATGCCATGCCGCACCAGGGAGACGTCCGCGCCCACCCGTTCGCAGATCTCCGCCACCTGGTTCATGAAGGAGATCCGGGCGGCCAGCATCGCATTGGCGGCATACTTGGTGATTTCGGCGGAACAGATGTTCATGAACAGAATCGGATTCCCGGTCCGCACGAACGGGGCATACAGCTCTCCCATGATGTCGCGGGCCTCGTCCGAATCCACCCCGATCACGACACGATCGGGCTTCATGAAATCGTCCACCGCCGCCCCCTCCTTCAGAAACTCGGGGTTGGAGCACACGCTGAACGACACATCGGTTTCGGCGGCGATCGCCTCCCGCACGCGGGCGGCGGTGCCGACCGGCACGGTCGACTTGGTGACCACCACGGTCGGTTCCCGCATGTGGCGTCCGATGGCCCGCGCCACCGCCAGGACGTGCTGCAGATCGGCGGAGCCATCCTCCTGAGGAGGGGTTCCCACGGCGATGAAGATCACCCGGGCGTGACGGACCGCCTGGGCCACGTCGCTGGTGAACCGGAGGCGGCCGTCCGCCAGGTTCTGGCGGACGAGGGGCTCCAGTCCCGGTTCATAGATGGGAATCTCCCCCGCGGTCAACCGCGCCACCTTCGCCTCGTCGATGTCGGCGCAGATGACGTCGTTGCCGGTCTCGGCGAAGCACGCCCCGGCCACCAGACCAACATATCCCGTTCCCACCACGGCGAGGCGCATCCGATCACCGCACCGTCGCGAGAGCGTTCCGGGTGTCGACCACCAGGCGCGCCCGGGTCCGCACCAGGTCATAGTCGATCGCCGAATGATCGGTGACGATCATCACGCAGTCCGCAGCCGCCAGGGTATCCGCCGTGAGGGGAATCGAGGCCAGATCGTGACCATCCTCCCGGAAGTGCGGCACATAGGGGTCATGGTACTGGACCCGGGCTCCCTGCCCCTCCAGCAGGCGGATGATGTCGAGGGCGGGACTCTCCCGGAGATCCTCGATGTCCCGCTTGTAGGCCACCCCCAGAATGAGAACCCTGGACCCCCGGACGGGGCGGCCCAGGGAGTTGAGGGCGTCCCCCACCTTGCGGACCCAGAACACCGGCATTTCCGTGTTGACCTCGCCGGCCAGGTCGATGAAGCGGGTCTTGTAGTTGAGGCCTCGCATCTTCCACGCGAGGTAATGCGGATCGATCGGAATGCAGTGCCCGCCCAGTCCCGGTCCCGGAAGGAACTTCATGAAGCCGAACGGCTTGGTGGCCGCCGCCTCGATGACCTCCCAGACGTTCACGCCGAGCTTGTCGCACACGATCGCCATCTCGTTGGCGAGGCCGATGTTCACGCTGCGGAAGGTGTTCTCCAGCAGCTTGACGAGTTCCGCGGCCTCGGTGGTCGTCACGGGCACCAGCGTGTCGATGGCCGGCTGATAGAGCGCCATGACGACGCGGGTGCAATCCTCGGTGATTCCGCCCACGACCTTGGGCGTGTTCCGCGTTCCGTACACCGGATTTCCCGGGTCGACGCGTTCGGGAGAAAAGGCGAGAAAGAAATCCTTCCCCACCACCAGACCGGTGCTCTCGAGGGCGGGCAACAGGATCTCGCGGGTGGTCCCGGGGTACGTCGTGCTTTCCAGGATCACCGCCTGTCCCCGGCGGAGGATCTTCTTCACCGCGTCGGTCGCCGCGACGATGTAGCTGACGTCCGGATCCTTGAACTTGGAGAGAGGAGTGGGGACGCAGATCGACACCACATCGGCCTCCGCCAACCGGGCCGGATCGGTCGTGGCGGAAAATCGGCCCGCCTTCACCGCGGCCTGGAGAGCGGAATCGGGAACATCCTTGACGTGGGAATGCCCGCGGTTGAGGCCCTCCACGACGCCCGGAAGGATGTCATACCCCAGCACCCTATACCCCGCCTGCGCGAGTTCCACCGCCAGGGGAAGCCCCACATACCCCAGTCCGATGATGCCGAACAGCGCTTCGCGCCGCTCCGCCAGACCAACCAGATCATCCGCAAACGACATCTAATCTCCCTCCACCTGAACCGGTGAACCATCCTGAGACAGCGAACGGGTGGCCGCCTCCAGCACCCGGACGACACGCACGCCATCCGCCGCATCGGCTCGAGCCACCTCCTCACCCCGCACCACCCCGACGAAGTGGCTGAACTGAACCGTCAGGGGCTCCACATTCGACACCCGGGGAATGAAGATATCCCCCTCCCGGATCGACAGACTCTCCCCGAATGACCGATAGTCCGGGGGACGGTCAATCCCCTTGTCATAAATCCGAAGCTTCTCCCGGGGGGCCATATCATCGAACACCGCCATCTGCCGGGATCCCACCACCGTGAATCGCCGTTCCTTGTGGGGGTCGAGCCACGACATCTGCGCGTGTGCCACAGTCCCCGACCGGAAGGTCATGGTCAGGAACACCACATCCTCGATACCGGGCTGCAGGAAGGAACTCCCCTGCGCCGCCACCCGTATCGGCATCTCCCCCAGCAGGTACAGTGCCACGGACACATCGTGCGGGCCAAAGCTCCACAGCGCGTTCTCGTCGGGACGAACCTGGCCCAGATTCACCCGCTGGGAATAGAGATAGTACACGTCACCCAATGTTCCCTCTGCAATGAGGGTCTTGAGACGGTCCACGACAGGGTGGTATTCCAGCAAGTGACCCACCAGGAGTGGCACCCCGCTCCGTGAAGCGGCCTCGGCCAACCGCACGGCTTCCGCCACCGTCAGCGCGAACGGCTTCTCCACGAGGGTCGGGATGCCCGCCGCGATCGTCTGCTGCGCAATGGGCGCGTGGGTTCGGGCGGGAGTGGCCACGATCACCGCCTCCACCACTCCCAGAAGCGCCTCGAGGGACTCGGTGACCATCACCCCGGGATACTGCCGCTGCAACCGCTCCCGGACTGCGGGATCGGCCTCACACACGCCGGCCAGTTCGGCGGCCGGATGCCCCGCCACGGTCCGGACGTGGTTCCGGCCCCAAGCCCCTGCCCCCACGACCCCCACGCGCAGGCGGCTCACCGGACCGCCTCGGCGAGGGCCTGCACCACGGCCTCGCGCTGATCCGAAGACAGCTCGGGATACACCGGCAGCGACAGCACCTCGGTCATCGCCTGCTCGGTCCGGGGCAAGCTCCCCATGCGATACCCCAGCTCGGCGAAACAGGGCTGGAGATGCAGGGCGGTCGGGTAATAGACCGCACACCCGATCCCGGCGGCCCGGAGACGAGCCTGCACCGCATCCCGATCGGGGACCCGAATGGTGTACTGATGGAAGATGTGCTCGTTCGAGGGGTCGGTGACGGGGGGCACCACCCCGGGAACCGAGGCCAGGGCGGCGGAATACGCCTCCGCGTGAGCCCGCCGTGCCGCGCTCCAGGAGGCAAGATGGGGCAGCTTGGCCAGGAGGACTGCAGCCTGCAGAGTGTCGAGGCGGCTGTTGGTTCCCACTTCCTCGTGGTGATACTGCTTGGCCCCGCCGTGAAGACGGAGACGGCCGAGCCGTTCCGCCAAGCCCAGGTCCTGGGTCACCATCATCCCCCCATCCCCGTAACCACCGAGGTTCTTGCTGGGGAAAAACGAGAAGGCCCCGACCCACCCCAGTTCACCCGCCATCCGCCACGTTCCCTGAACCTGGCGCCGGGCCCCGATGGCCTGAGCCGCATCCTCGATGACGGCCAGTTCATGCACCTGGGCGAGGGGGAGGATGCGCTCCATCGGCGCCATCTGACCGAACAGGTGGACCACCACGATCGCCCGCGTGCGCGGAGTGATGGCCTGGGCCACCGCGTCGGGGTCGAGATTGAAGGTGTCGGGGTCGATGTCCACGAACACCGGCGTGCCGCCGGCGTTGGCAATAGCCCCGGCGGTGGCAAAAAAGGTGAAGGCCGGGGCGATCACTTCGTCGCCCGGGCGGAGGCCCAAGGCCTTCAGCGGGAGAAGGAGTGCGTCCGTGCCGGAGGCGCAGGCCACGCCGGCTCGTGCGGCCGACAGGCCGGCAATGCGACGCTCCAGGTCCCCCACCTCGGGTCCCATGATGAACTGCTGACGCTCTATCACCTGCAAGATGCGCGGAACCACGTCATCCCGGATCGCCTCGAACTGGGCGCGGAGATCGAGCAGAGGAACGTTCACGGACTCACCATCGGGAGGGGGAGGGCACCGGTACCACGCCGCCCGTCCAGGAACCGGGGAGAGGCATCCTCAAACGGGCAGCTCGATATCTCGTAAATCATGGCAAGAGGGAAACTTAACCGCACTCATCCCCGCTCGGCAATCAGGCCAGGCCCGTCCCCCCCCTCCTCCCGCCGATAGTCGAGACCACACTCGGAGCACCGCCCCCGTCCGGTCCGGTCCACCTCGGGCCCGAGCCGGACCCCACACCGGCACATCCACCCAATGCGACGAGCCGGCACTCCGACCACCAGGGCGTGCGCCGGGACATCTTCGGCCACCACCGCACCCGCTCCGACAAAGGCGTACTCCCCCAGCGTGGTCCCGCACACGATCGTGGCGTTGGCACCGATCGTGGCCCCGCGGCGCACCAGGGTGCGCCGGTATTCCCCCCGGCGCGACACATGACTCCGGGGATTCATAACGTTGGTGAAGACACAGCTCGGTCCACAGAACACGTCATCCTCCAGCTCCACTCCCTCATAGATGGAGACATTGTTCTGGATCTTGACGTTGGCTCCGATGCGGGTTCCCGGCATGACCACCACGTTCTGACCGAGGTTGCACCGGGGCCCGATGACGGCTCCGGGCATGATGTGGCAGAAATGCCAGATCCGGGTTCCTTCGCCGACCTCGGCCCCCTCATCCACATACGCTGACTCGTGCGCGCTGTATGCTGTCATCGCGGATCCTCATTCTCCTGAAGGGAACCGGGCCGGCCCTGCGCCGTGATCACCCGCACTTCCGGCTCGAGGCGAACCCCGAACCGCTCCCACACCTGCTGTCGCGCCATGCCGATCAGGGCCATCACCTCCCGCGCCGTCCCGCCGCCGGTATTGACGAAATAATTGGCATGCATCCGCGACACCTCGATCGCCCCGCACCGATGTCCCTTGAGCCCGGCCGCCTCGATCAACTGACCAGCGGTCCGCCTTTCACCCTCCCCCGAGCCGACCGGATTGCGGAACACGCTCCCGCAACAGGGCTGGTTGAACGGGGTGCCCTCCTGTCGCCAGGAGAAGAGCTCGGCGACGCGCGCCTCGAGGAGGGCGGGATCCTCCTCGGCCAGAGCCACCTCCGTGTCCACGACGATCGCATCCCCCAATCCGCTGGTCCGGTAGCCAAACGTCAGATCACGGCGGACGATCACCTGTTCCTCACCCCGGACCGGATCGATCACCGTCACCGAGTGGACGACCGAGGCCCAGTCTCCCCCGTGGCATCCCGCGTTCATGTACACGCCACCCCCGACGGTGCCGGGGACTCCGACCATCAGGTGCAGACCGGACCAGCCCGCCGCCGCGGTCCGACGGGCCACCAGCGGAGCGGGGGCACCCGCCCCGAGCCTCCAGTGTCCGGCGGCACCGGGAGTGATCGCATCCAATCCCTTCCCCAGCCGAATCACGAGGGCCGTCATCCCCTCGTCGGGAAGCAGCACGTTGGAGCCAAGCCCGAGAGAGAAAATCCTCACCCCCCGTTCCGTGGCAAACCGCACGGAAACCGCCACATCCTCCGGGGAGGCGGGCTGCACGACGGTCGCGGGTCCTCCGATCCGGTACGTACTGTATCGCCCGAGCGATGCCACGGACCGCACCTCGCCCCGGACCTCGGCTTGCAGCGCACGGACGAAGGCGGGGTCCCGCGCGGTCATGCCGGGGCGTCGGCCGAAGCCGCTCGGGCAAGCTGGTGCCATTCCTGAAGGGAGCGCACCGTTCCCTGCCGGCTCCGCCGGGCGATGACCGCGTCGCACGCGGCACTGGCGGCCGACAACGTGGTGGTATAAGGGATCCCGTGCTGCAGCGCGGCCCGGCGGATGCGATAGTCATCCTGCTGGGTCAGCTTCCCGAGGGGGGTGTTGATGAGGAGGTGGATCTCCCCCTGTACCAGGAGGTCGAGCACGTGCGGTCTCCCTTCATACACCTTCAGGACGGACTCGACCGGGATGCCCCGGGCTCGGAGATACCGCGCCGTCCCGGCGGTGCTGAGAACCCGGAAACCGAGTTCGTGGAAGCGCCGGGCGATGGGCACCACCGTGGGTTTGTCACGGTCGTTCACCGTGATGCAGACCGTGCCCTCGAGGGGCAGGGCTCCATCGGCGCTGATCTGAGCCTTGGCGAAGGCCATGCCGAAAGAATCGGCGATTCCCATGACCTCCCCGGTGGAGCGCATCTCCGGACCCAGGATCAGATCCACTCCCGGCAACTTGCTGAACGGGAAGACCGCTTCCTTCACGGTCACGTAGGGCTGAAGCACATCGTCGACCAGCCCGAGATCGGCCAGGGTCCGGCCAACCATGAGAGCCGCGGCCACGCTCGCCAGGGGGATCCCGACCGTCTTGGAGACGAACGGCACGGTCCGCGACGCCCGGGGGTTGACCTCCAGCACGTAGACCACACCCTGCTTCACGGCGTACTGCACGTTGAGAAGACCGACGACACCGAGGCGCAGGGCGAAGGCGCGGGTGTACTCCCGCATCTTTTCCACCTGCTCCTCGGTGATCAGATACGGGGGCAGGACACAGGCGCTGTCGCCGGAGTGAATTCCCGCATCCTCGATGTGCTGCATGACACCGCCAATGATGCAATGCGTTCCGTCGGAGAGGGCGTCGACATCGGCCTCGAAGGCATCCTCCAGAAAGGCGTCGATGAGCACCGGGTGCCCCGGGGCCACCCGGACCGCCTCCGCGAAGAAGCCTCGCAGGGAGTCCGCATCGTACACGATCTGCATGGCCCGGCCCCCCAGCACGTACGAGGGGCGGATCAGCACCGGATACCCGATGCGCTCGGCCACGGACGCGGCCTCCTCGAAGGACGTCGCGGTCCCGGCGGCCGGCTGCACCACGCCGAGTTCCCGGGCGATCGCCTCGAACCGGCCGCGATCCTCCGCCCGGTCGATCGCCTCGGGGGAGGTCCCGAGGATGCGGACACCCTGGGCTTCGAGTCCCCGCGCCAGGCGGAGGGGGGTCTGTCCCCCGAGCTGGACCACCACTCCCAGCGGCTGTTCGACGTGCACGATCTCGAGCACATCCTCCAGCGTGAGCGGCTCGAAGTACAGCGCGTCCGACATGTCGAAGTCGGTGGAGACGGTTTCCGGATTCGAATTGACCATCACCGTCCGGTATCCCATCTCGCGAAACTGCATCGCCGCTCGGACGCAGCAGTAGTCGAACTCCACCCCTTGCCCGATCCGGTTCGGACCGCTGCCCAGGATGATGACCGTCTCCCGGTCGCTGGGGCCCACCTCGCTCTCCTCGTCGTAGCAGGAATAGAGGTAAGGTGTGGCCGCGGGAAATTCGCCGGCGCAGGTGTCCACCATCTTGTAGGCGGGCCGGATGCCCAGGCGGTGTCGTTCCCGGCGGATCTCCTCCTCCGAGAGGCCCCGCAGGTCTCCCAGCTGGCGATCGGAGAATCCGAGGCGCTTCATCCGCCGCACCAGGGCTCGATCTCTCCCCTCATCGCCTCCCAGCGACGCGGCGGACCAGTTCGCTTCCGCGACAAGCAGCTCGGCGAGCTGGTTCAGGAACCAGGGATCGATGCCGGTGCACTCGGCGATCTCGTCCACCGTCAGGCCGGCCTGCAGGGCCCGCTTGATCTGAAACATCCGCTCCGCCGTCGGCCGGCGCAGGGCGGCCCGCAGCGATTCCGGGTCGGTTTCGGTCACGCCGTCCTCGGCCGGTGTGCCCGTGGTCCAGCCGGGCCGATCGATTTCCAGACCGCGGAAACCCTTCTGGAAGGCCTCCTTGAACGTTCGGCCAATCGCCATCACCTCGCCCACCGATTTCATCTGCGTGGTCAACACCGGGTCGGCGGCAGGAAACTTCTCGAAGGCGAATCGCGGGATCTTGACCACCACATAGTCCAGCACCGGTTCAAACGACGCGGGAGTGGTCCGGGTGATGTCGTTGGGGAGCTCGTCGAGCCGGTACCCGATCGCCACCTTGGTGCCGATCCGCGCGATCGGATAGCCCGTGGCCTTCGACGCGAGGGCACTGGAGCGGGAGACACGGGGGTTCATCTCGATCACGAGTTGCTCCCCGGTGCGAGGATTGACCGCGAACTGGACGTTGCATCCGCCCGCGGCCACTCCGATTTCCCGGATGATGCGGCAGGCCGCGTCCCTCATGACCTGATATTCCCGGTCACTCAACGTCATCGCGGGGGCGACTGTGATCGAGTCCCCGGTGTGCACCCCCATCGGGTCGATGTTCTCGATGGAGCAGACGATGACGACATTGTCCGCTCCGTCCCGCATCACCTCCAGCTCGTACTCCTTCCACCCGAGGATGCTCTTCTCCACCAGAACCGAGCTCACCGGGGAGAGTTCGAGCCCGCGGCGGAGCATCGACTCGAATTCCTCCGGGTTGTACGCGATCCCGCCGCCACTTCCCCCCAGCGTGAAGGAGGGGCGGAGAATCGCCGGGTAGCCCGTCCGGGCCACGGCGGCGAGACCTTCATCCACCGTGCGCACGGTGGTGCCGCTCGGTGTGGCCAGCCCGATTCGGCTCATGGCCGCCGCGAACTCCTCCCGGTCCTCCGCGATCCGGATGGCTCTCTCGTTGGCCCCGATCAGTTCCACGCCGTACTTCTCCAGCACCCCTGACCGGTGCAGCGCCATGGCCACATTGAGCCCCGTTTGCCCCCCCATCGTCGGGAGGAGAGCGTCGGGACGCTCCCGCTCGATGATCTTCTCCACCCACTCCGGCGTCACCGGCTCGATATAGGTCCGATCGGCCATCTCGGGATCGGTCATGATCGTGGCGGGATTCGAGTTGACCAGGATGACCCGATAGCCCTCCTCCCGGAGGGCACGGGCCGCCTGGGTTCCGGAGTAGTCGAACTCCGCCCCCTGGCCAATGATGATCGGACCGCTCCCGATCAACAGAATGGACGACAGATCAGTCCGTTTCGGCATCGACCACATCCTGCAGCGTATGAGTGAGGGGCGTCGTGGGCGTCCATCCCGTGTCGCGATGGAGCAGCCCGGCATCGCCCACCAGGTGGGCGATGTCCACCGCCCGCATCAAAGCCGGATCGGGAGCCGGCCGGGCCTGGACTCCCGTGAGCCGAGCCAACTCCGCGAAGAGGGCCCCCAGGGACACGCCCGTCCCGCGCGCCACATTATACACCGATCCGGGGATTCCACGAGTCAGGAGTGCCGCGTAGGCTCGGGCCACATCCCGCACGTCGAGCAGATCGCGCACCGGGTCCAGGTTGCCGACCCGCACCTCGGCCTCCCCGGCCCGATGCGCCGCCCGCAGCCGACGGGCAAAGGCCGGCACCACGAAGCCGGGATCCTGCCCCGGGCCGGCATGCGGAAAGGGCCGGGCAACCAGGGCCGCCAGTCCACTCCGCCGGTGGGACTCGAGCACCGCCACCTCGGCCGAGACCTTGGTCGCGGCATAGACCGAGCAGGGCCTCACGGGGTCATCTTCCGTCCGCGCCCGGGGTTCCCTCCCCGGTGGCCAGGCCCCATAGACCTCACCGGTGGACACGTAGACCAGACGAGCCGTGGGTGCCGCCTTTTCGAGGGCGGCGAGGAGGCGCACGGTCCCGAGCAGGTTCACCTCCCAGGCCCGCATCCGATCGGCACCCGCGTCCCGCACGCTGGACACCGCGGCCAGGTGCAGAACCGCATCCGCCTCCGCCAGAGGGAGGGCCGCGATCGTTCCCGGGACGGTCAGATCGAGCGGGATCCACACGTAGGGACGTTCGCGTTCGAAACGGTCTGCCGGGGGCCCTGGGGCGGCCGCATGATAGGTTCCCACGACCTCGTTCCCCTCCCGCACGAGGGCATCCACCGCCCACCCGCCCGCGAATCCGTCCGCACCGGTGACCAGAACCCTCATCCGGCCCGCAGCCTCGCCAGATCGGCCTCCACCATGAGGGCCACCAACTCCTCGAATCCCACGGTGGGGGTCCACCCGAGCCCCTCCCGGGCGCGGGAGGCATCGGCCATGAGCAGATCCACTTCGGCGGGACGCATCAGGGCGGGATCGGTCACCACGTGCTGGTGCCAATTCAGGCCCACGTGGGCAAAGGCCACCTCGACCAGTTCCCGGACGCTGTGGGTCACCCCCGTTCCGATCACGTAATCCCGGGGCGTATCTTGCTGCAGCATGCGCCACATGGCGTCCACATAGTCACCTGCGAACCCCCAGTCGCGGCGAGCATCGAGGTTGCCCAGGCGGAGTTCTCTCGCCAGGCCGAGCGCGATGCGCGCCACCCCATCCGAGACCTTGCGGGTCACGAACTCCATCCCGCGCCGAGGCGATTCGTGATTGAACAGAATGCCGCTCACGGCGTGCAACCCGTAGGACTCGCGGTAGTTCACGGTGATCCAGTGGCCATACACCTTGGCCACGCCATACGGAGAGCGCGGATGGAAGGGGGTCCGTTCATCCTGGGGACTTCGGTCCACCTTCCCGAACATCTCCGACGAGCTCGCCTGGTAGAACCGGGCCTCGGGCCGGGCCAGCCGAATCGCCTCCAGCATCCGAGTCACCCCCAGCGCCGTGAACTCCCCGGTGAGAACCGGCTGGCTGAAACTCGTGGGGACATAGGACTGGGCGGCGAGGTTGTAGACCTCGTCGGGCTCCACGTCACGAATGGCCATGGTGAGGGAGTGCTGGTCGAGGAGATCGGCCGTGACGATGCGGATCCGGTCGATCAGGTGCTCGATCCGCTCATAGCTGTGGTGGCTGGTGCGGCGCACCATGCCGGCCACCGTGTATCCCCGATCCAGGAGAAACTCGGCGAGGTAGGAGCCATCCTGCCCGGTAATTCCCGTGATCAACGCAGTCGGCACGCGGACGACCTCCCGGAGGGTTGTCGGAACAAGGCAACCATGGCTATATTTCGGGGCTTTCGAATAACCTTGACTCGATGGTGCCTCAGGAGAGTGTGGTCATGGCGCGGATTTGCGAAGTATGCGGCAAGGGTCCGATCACGGGCAACAATGTGAGCCACGCCAACAACCGGACCCGGCGGCGTTGGTATCCCAACCTGCAGAGCTTTCGGACCATGGTGAACGGCGCCCCGCGCCGGATCCGTGTCTGCACGCAGTGCATCAAGGGCGGCAAGGTGGCCAAAGCCGTATCCTGACGGGGCGTCCTCCGGAGCCCTCGCACGGTGGCGGCTCGGTGGTCCGGGATTCCGGGACAGTGGCTGTGAAAAAGGGGACCGGAAGGTCCCCTTTTCTGCGTTCCGCGGGAACCGAAGATCCCCGGTCACTCGGAGAGCAACTCGATCCGCGCGGTTTCCGCGCCATCTCCGACCCGGTGCCCGATCTTCAGGATCCGTGTGTAACCACCGGGCCGGGATGCGAACCGGGGCCCGATCTCGGAAAAGAGCCGGGACAGGACGTCCCGGTCGTGGATGCGGCGCCCCACCAGCCGCCGGGCGTGCAGATCCCCGCGGCGTGCGAGGGTGATGAGCCGCTCCGCGAATGGACGGAGCTCCTTCGCCTTGGCCGTGGTCGTCACGATGCCCCCATGGGCGAAAAGACTCGTGGCCAGGTTGTTGAGCAGCGCCTTCTTGTGGCTGCTGGTCCGGGAGAGTTGTCGCCCCTTTACACGATGCCGCATGTCAGGTGGTCTCCTCGTCGTCCGTCTTCACGGCGACGCCCGGCGGGGTACCCGGGTTCACGATGTACAGGGCGTCGTCGGTTTCCTCGAAGACCATCCCGAGATTGAGACCCTCGTTCGCGAGGAGCTCGCTGATCTCGGCCATCGCCTTCTCGCCGACATTCTTGACCTTGAGCAGCTCCTCCTCGCGGAACTGCACCAGGTCGCGCAGCACCCGGACATCGGAATTCTTGAGCGAATTGAGCGACCGCATCGACAACCCGAAGTCATCGATGGTGGTCCCGAGTCTCTCCCGCACCGCAGGGGTGACGGTGGGTCGTACCACCTCCTCCGGGCGGGCCGGAGGCACCTTGCCAAACTCGACGAAGTAGCGGAAGTGCTCGCGAGCCAGAGCGGCGGCGTAGGCGATCGCGTCCTCGGGCGTCACGGTGCCGTTGGTTTCGATGGCAATGGCGAGCCGGTCGTAGTCAGTTCGCTGGCCCACCCGGGTCTCGTTCACAGTGAAGTTGGCGCGGACCACCGGGTTGTAGATCGAATCGATCCGGATCACGTCCACGGGGAGGGACCGGTCGAGGGGATGCATTTCGGCCTCGACGTACCCGCGTCCTTTGTTGACGTACAGGTCCATGGAGATGTCCCGATCATCCTGCAGCGTAAAGAGCAGATGATCGGGGTTGACGACACGGACGGCGGCCTGGCCCTGGATGTCCCGGGCAAACACGGCGCCCGCGCTGTCCCGGCGGATGTGCAGGGTCACGTCGTCCACATCTTCGTCGAGGACCAGGGTCAGCGCCTTGAGCCGCTGCACGATCTGGTGCACGTCCTCCAGCACACCAACCACGGTCTGGTGTTCATGAACCACCCCGTCGAGGCGGAAAGCCCACACGGAGGTTCCGCGCAGGGAGGAGAGAAGGAGCCGCCGCAGGGCGTTGCCCAGGGTGTGCCCGAAGCCTCTCTCCAGCGGCTGGAGCCGGAATTCGGCGGCGTTGGGGTTGTCCTCCCGCTTGACCATCTCGACGAGATGGGGGCGAACGAGTCCGCTCAGGTCGATGCTCATCAGGTTTCGGTCCCTCGTTACTTGGAGTAGAGCTCGACGATCAGCTGCTCCTGGGCATTGACCGGGATCGCCTCGCGCACGGGCAGCTCGGTCACCCGGCCGGCCGCTTTCTCGGCATCCACGGAGAGCCAGGGGAGCGGGGCGCCGCGAGCGGCGCTCTCCCGCGCGAGCTTGATGGTCAAGAGATCCCGGCTCTCCGGAGCCACGCGCACTTCCTCGCCGACCTGAACATGGGCGGAGGGGATGTCGAGCCGTCGTCCGTTGACCTGCACATGGCCGTGCATCACGAGCTGGCGCGCGGCCTTTCGGCTCGTGGCAAAACCCATCCGATAGACCAGATTGTCGAGCCGGGTCTCCAGCGCCACCAGCAGGTTGGTACCCTTCATGCCCGGGAGGTGCGAGGCCTCGTCGAACGTGTTCCGGAACTGCTTCTCGGACACGCCGTACATGCGCTTGACCTTCTGCTTTTCCCGGAGCTGCCGGGCGTATTCGGACTGCTTGCGGGGACGCCCTCCGCCGGCCTGGCCATGCTGGCCGGGAGCGTAGCCTCTCCGATCAACCGCGCATTTTTCGGTGAGACACCGGGTGCCCTTGAGAAAAAGCTTCGTGCCTTCACGCCGGCAGAGGCGGCAGGAGGGTCCAGTATAGCGTGACATCGGTTACACCCGCCGCTTCTTGGGAGGCCGGCACCCGTTGTGCGGGATCGGCGTGACATCCTTGATCGAAGCCACCTTGAGACCCACCGAGGCCAGAGCCTGAATGGCCGACTCGCGCCCCGACCCGGGACCGCGCACCAGGACGTGCACCCGGCGGACTCCCATACCGAACGCCTCCCGCCCGCAGTTTTCCGCCGCCACCGTGGCCGCGAAGGGCGTGGACTTCTTGGAACCCTTGAAACCGGCCTTTCCGGCCGTGCCCCACGCCACGGTGTTCCCCTTCACATCGGTGATGGTGATGATCACGTTGTTGAACGTGGCGCTGATGTGGGCCACGCCCTCCGATTCGACCACGCGCTTGGCTCGCTTGGCGCCCGACTTGGCTGGTGTGCTCATAGGCTACTTCTTCGTCACTTTCTTCTTGCCGGCGATGGCCCGGCGCGGACCCTTCTTGGTCCGGGCGTTGGTGTGAGTCCGCTGGCCGCGCACCGGCAACCCTCTCCGGTGGCGCATGCCCCGGTAGGTTCCGATGTCCATCAGCCGCTTGATGTTCATGGCGATTTCGGTGCGCAGGGTGCCCTCAACCCGGGCCGAGCGCTCGATCCATTGCCGAAGCCGGGCCACCTCGGCGTCCGAGAGATCCCGCACCCGGGTGTCGGGGTTGACGCCCGACTCCGCCAGGAGCTTCTGCGAGGTGGGAAGCCCGATGCCGAAGATGTAGGTCAGCGCGATTTCCACGCGCTTTTCCCGGGGGAGATCCACTCCTGCGATGCGCGCCATGATCAGCCCTGCCGTTGCTTGTGCTTGGGATTGCGTTTGCAGATCACCCGCACAACGCCGGCCCGCCGGATCACCCGGCAGTGCTCGCAGATCGGCTTCACACTGGTCCGTACCTTCACGTCTGCTCCGATGGCCCAAAAGGTTCTTGAAAAGCTTCGGAATATAGGAGTGGCCCTCCGCTGACGCAAGGGAACTCAGTCCAGCACCCGTACCTCCGTCAGAATCCACCTCCCGCCGTCCTCCCGGTACCCCAGCAACACTCTCTGGGTCCGCACTTCCTGGGTCCCCCGCTCCCGGAACGACCGGCCCAGTTCCACGTATCCCCTGCCTTCACCGGTCTCCCGGGCCGAGACCACCCGGACCTCCACCTCCACGCTCCCCCGGAGGAACGACTGGAGTGTCGCTGCGGCCTGTCCTGGGGGCATCGCTGGGGACGACCGCAACCCCGGAAGCTGAACCTGTACCCCCGTGGCTCCCCCCAGCATCGCCCCCAGCCGGTGACCAGCCCAGGCCCGCCGAGCGTCGGCGGCCACGGCGGCCAGTCGCTCCTGGCCATGAACCGGGATCCCCGGGACCCCCCCCAGGAGGACAGCGACCAAGGCTGTGCGCATCAGCATCGAGCCTCCTCGGCGAAATCCCGAAACGCCGAGCGAGGGTCCGACGCAGACAGGATGGGGCGTCCCACCACGAGGTGGCTCGCCCCACCGGCCACGGCAACGGCCGGGGTGGCAATCCTCGTCTGGTCCCCCGCCCCGTCTCCCGCGCGCCGGATCCCCGGCACCACGAGCCAGGGACCGGACCCGAATTTTTCCCGAATCGCACCGACCTCCGCCGCTGAGCAGACCACGCCCCGGAGCCCCGCATCCAGCGCCAGGGTCGCAAGTCGCAGCGCCTCCCCCTGGAGATCGGGCGTCTCGCGTCCCACGACCCGGCCGAAATCCGACACCCCGTGCGAGGTCAGAACCGTCACCCCGACCACATCGAGCCCTTCTCCCCCCGCGCGTACCGCACCCTCCAACATGGCGGTGCCACCCAAGGCGTGAACCGTCGCCATCCGCACTCCGAGAGCCCGGGCGGATTCGATGGTCTTCTCGACGGTGTGGGGGATGTCGTGCCACTTGCAATCGAGAAACACCTGGAGGCCCCGCTCCACGAGAGAGCGGACAAAGGTCCCGTCGGCCCCGGTCAGGAGAACCGGCCCCACCTTCACCCAGCGGAGTTCGGGGATCCGGTCGAGGAGCCGGAGCGCCGCCTCCGGGGAGGGGAGATCCAGAGCCAGAATGACCTCAGCCATGCCGCATCTCCCGCAACCCCTCCCGGGCCAGGGCACGCACGATCTTCTCGGGGAGGCGGGGGGCGGCCAAGGCCCCCGTCCCGATGGCCACAAGATCCGCTCCGGCCTGGAGGTAGGCTCGCACGTCGGTGGCGGACCGAATGCCTCCACAGCCGATGATCACCCCGTGGGAACCGAATCGTTCCCGGACCCGTCTCACGGCGGCGAGACCGATGGGCAGAAGGGCCGGACCGCTCACCCCGCCGAACCCGTTCCCGAGGCGGGGGCCCCCCCGTGATCCTCCGATCCATCCCGGCATCGTATTGACCAGGGAGACTCCCGCCGCGCCGGCCTCCCGGGCTGCCATGGCCAATTCCGGGAGGTTGGGCGTTGCCGGAGAGAGCTTGGCCAGGATCGGCAGATGCGTCACTCGGGCGCACCCGGTCACGATACGGTGGACCGCGTCGAGGTCGGCCCCGAACTCGAGCCCCCCCGCAGCCGTGTTGGGGCACGAAAGGTTGAGTTCCAGGGCGGTGAGTCCCTCGAGCCGGCTCACTCCCTCGACCACGGCGGCGTACTCCTCCTCGGCAAACCCGACCACGTTTACTAGAACCCGGGCCTCCCCGCACACCGCGATCATGGCGGGGAGATCGACCGCGAGAGCCGCCTCCAGACCGGGGTTGGCGAGTCCCACCGAATTGAGCATCCCGCCCCGGAATTCAGTGACCCGCGGAGGGAGGTTGCCCTGTCGAGGGTCCCGGGACACCGCCTTGGAGATCACTCCCCCCAGGGCGGCCAGATCCACAGTCCCGGCGAGTTCCCTGGCATATCCCGCCGTCCCCGCGGCCAGCAGCATCGGGTTCCGGAATGGGGCGGAGAGGACGTGTCGCGACAGGAGTTCGCCCCCCGTCACGGCGAGGAACCACCGGAGGTGGCGGGCCCCATGGCCCCGGTCCGCCGCTCGTACTCGGACAGATAGGCCACGATCGCATCGGCCATGGAGCGGGCCAGAGCCTTCTGCGAGGCGGGAGTGGTGAGAAGCCGGCCATCCTGGGGGTTGGTGCTGAAGCCCATTTCAATGAGGGCCGCCGGGCGCCGAGCGGTGTTGAGCACAATGTAGTTTCCGGAGCGCACCCCTCGATCCTCGCCGGGGTGCACCCGCCCCAGGTGCTCCTGTACCAGAGTGGCGAACCGGGCCGACTCCCTCAGGTGCTCGTTCATCTGGAGATCCTTCAGGATGAAGTCGATCCCGCGGACCGTCTCCTCCTCGCTGGGCCGCTCAAAGCGCACGGCGTCATTCTCCATCCGAGCCACCCGGGCGGCATCCTCGGTTTTCGCTTCACCGAGAAAGTAGGTTTCGAAGCCCCGGACCTGCTGGTATCCGGGGCGCCGCCGGAGCGAATTGACGTGCAGGCTGACGAAGAGATCGCAGTCCTCGGTGCAGTAACGCCCTCGGTGCCGCAGATCAATGAGGGTATCGGTGGTTCGGGTCATCCGCACCCGCACTCCCCGCGCCTGGAGCTCCTCCCGCAGGAGAAGCCCGACCGCGAGGGTCACGTGCTTCTCGGTCACTCCGCGGGGAAACTGGAGCCCCGGGTTCCCCGGGTCGACCCCACCGTGTCCGGGGTCGATCGTCACGGAGTGCCGTCGCACGAGCGCGCCGGCCGGGTTCACCGGAGCGCCCCCCG
>JBGSKF010000082.1:0-23362 GCA_041741375.1 Gemmatimonadales bacterium
GCCGCGCTCTGGTGGGCCGGCCGGGCCCGCATGGCCCTGGGAGACACCACCGGGGCCCGCGCCCTCTGGCGCACTCTGGCCGCGCCCGCCGATGGAAGTTTCTACGTCCGCCTGGCCGCGGAGGAACTGGGGCAGCCGGCCTGGAGCCTGACCGAGGGCCCCCCCATCGATCCTTCCCCCGCAGCGGACCGCATCCTGGAACGGGCCCGTCAACTGGACGCCGTGGGACTCACGACCGAGGCCGGATTCGAACGAACCGCCCTGGAGCGAAACGCCGGCGCCTCCGCGGCCGAGATCCTCTCGACCGGGCGCTCCTTTGCCCAGGCCGGTTTCCCCGCCATCGGCGCGCGTCTGGCCCAACGGGCGGTAGCCCGTGGGGCGCCCCGCACCCGGGCCCTTGCCCTGCTTCAGTATCCGCTTCCCTGGCGCGACGTGCTGGAAAGGGAAGCGCGTGCCGCGAAGGTCGACCCCTTTCTGGTGTCCGCTCTGATCCGGCAGGAATCGGCCTTTGATCCCCTCGCCCGGTCGGTGGCCGATGCCCGGGGGCTCATGCAGGTCATGCCGGCGCTGGGCCGGACCCTGGCCCGGGAACGGGGCATCGGGGAATGGGACGTGGTGATGCTCTATCAGCCCGAGGTGAGCCTCGCCTTCGGCATGGGCCACCTGCGCGATGTCCTCACGCTGGTGCCCGATCGGTACCGGGCCCTCGCCGCGTACAACGCGGGTCTTCAGCGGGTGGAGCGGTGGGTCACCAAGCCCGGCGCCGACGATCCGCTGGTCTTCGTCGAACGCATTCCCTTCGTCGAGACCCGGGACTATGTGCGCCGGGTGATGCAGAACTTCGGGATCTATCGCGACCTCTACGCCCCACCGTCTCCCGCCGCCTCGGGAGGCCGCTGACCGACCCCCAGCCACGCACGAAAGAGCGGGACGACGTCGGACGGGGACAGTGCATCAGCACTCTCCTGCAGCCCGGTGGCCTGGGCGGCCCGGCCCAGCACCGATTCCGGAGACTCCCCTCCCGCCCGCAGAGAGGAGAGCGTCGTGGACCGGATCCGCTTGCTGAGCTTGGCTCCGGTGGCGTCCCGGAGCAGAGGGTGGTGCAGGAAGACGGGGGGATGAGACCGACCCAACAAGCGGGCAAGCAGGACCTGGCGCCCCGTGGACTCGACGAGATCCTCCCCGCGGATGACCAGGGTGACTCCCTGACGGAGGTCGTCCACCGCAACAGAGAATTGATAGGTCCACTGTCCGCCCGCGTCCCGCGCGAGCAGGTCACCGCATTGGCGGGAGGGTGTCTGGTACAGGGGGCCGAGCCGCAGGTCGTGCGCGGAGACGGTCTCCTCCGGCAGGGCGACGCGGATCCCCATGCCGGGAACCCAGGTCCGATTCCGACGCCGACAGGAGTCGGGGTGGCGCACTTCGCCAAGCTCCTCCGCAGTCCCCTCCTCCGCCATGGTGGACCGGGTACAGTCGCATCCATACACCGCGGTCACCCCTCGCAGTGTCTCCAGTGCTTCGGAATACACGTCCGGGCAATCGCTCTGCCGCCAGGGAGAGGGACCGGGAGACGCCACCGTGTCGAGCTCAGGGAGATCCGGGGTCAGACCGAGCCAGCGGAGGTCGTCGAGGATGGATTGTTCGTACTCCCGGCGGCAGCGCCCCCGATCGTGATCCTCCATCCGGAGCAGGATCGTGCCCTCCAGCGCTCGGGCGATCCCCCAGACCCAGAGCAGATGGGCCGCGTGACCCAGGTGCAACTCCCCCGTGGGACTCGGGGCGAATCGCGTGACCGGGTGACGGGGCAGGCCCGCTCCAGAAAGGCAGTGCGTCATGTCGGAAGTTAAGGACATAGGCAGAGGACAGCAGTAGGACGTAGGACTGAGGACGCAGGACTCAGGGGATCTCTGAATGATCGTCATCCCCGCGCAAGCGGCGATCCCCCTTGCTGGATGTCGGGAATGAAAATGGATTCCCGCGTGCGCGGGAATGACGGGCATTGGCTGTCCTGTCGATTGATCCCAGTCTTTCTACTCCCCTACCGCCTATTTGCAATCTCCATCAGCACCCTCGCCCGGACCATCTCCACTCCGATCCGGTTGTGACCCCCTTCCGGGATGATCACATGGGCGTGACGCTTCGAGGGCTCCACGAACTCATGGTGCATCGGCCGGACCGTGGCCAGATACTGGCGCACCACGTCGTCCACCTCGCGTCCCCGTTCCTGGACATCGCGCTGCAGCCGCCGGATGAAACGAATGTCCTCGGACACATCCACGTAGATCCGGATGTCGAACAGATCGCGGAGCCGGGGGTCGGAAAAGAGCAGGATCCCGTCCACCAGCACGGCATCCTTCGGCTCCACCAGAATGCTGTAGTCGGCTCGGGTATGCGCGGCGTAATCGTAGGCGGGCTTCTGGATCGGTTCGCCCCGGGCGAGGGCTTCGAGGTGCGCCACCAGGAGGTCGGTGTCGAAGGCGTCCGGGTGATCGTAGTTGACCTTCCTCCGCTCCTCCAGGGTGAGGTGGGCCAGGTCGCGGTAGTACGCGTCCTGGTCCAGAAGGGCGGCCTCGACGGGGAGCCCGTCGCAAATCGATCGGGCCACGGTGGTCTTGCCGGAACCCGATCCCCCGACGACACCGATGAAGAAGGGACGATGGTTCACGCGGGGCGTCCTGGGGCGCGGGTGACGAGGGCGGCGGGAGATCCCCGCTCCGGGAAGTCTGTCCCCATGACCGACACCGGGCAAGCGCGGCGCTGGACGAGTGTCCCTCACCCGATTAGCGTCCCTCAACCTTCACGGAGAACACCGTGCCTGCCTTGCGTCCTCGATCGTTGCTCTCCCTCCTCCTGGCCGTCAGCTCCCAACCCCTGACGGCACAGACCTCGTACGTCCCCCCGCGGGGCGAGAGCTGGGAAGTCCGCGCTCCGGCCCAGGCGGGATTCGACGCCGAGCGGCTCGCCGCCGCCGTCGATTTTGCACGAAGCCGCGAGATCGCCTGGTCCCACGACCTTGGCGCACAACTCGACCGGATGCATGTGAACGAACCCTTCCCCGAGCTGATCGGCCCGGTCGCCCCCCGGGGTGGCACCAACGGCATCATTCTGCGCCACGGTCATATCATCGCTGAATGGGGGGACACCCGGCGGGTGGACATGACCTTCAGCGTCACCAAGAGCTTCGTGTCCCTTGTGGCCGGTCTCGCCAGGGAGCGCGGCATCCTCCGTGACCTGCACGCCCCGGTGTCGGCGCAGATCGACGATCCCGACCTGCGCGGGCCACACAACGGGAGCATCACCTGGCATCACTTTCTGACCCAGACCAGCGAGTGGAACGGAACGCTCTGGGGCAAGCCGGACGTGGCCGACCGGCGCGCCGGGCGGGACCGGGAGCTGCAGCCTCCCGGGACGTTCTGGGAGTACAACGACGTGCGGGTCAACCGCACCTCCCACGCTCTCCTCCAGGCAATCGGCCGCCCCCTGCCTCAGTTTCTCCGGGAGGAACTGATGGATCCGATCGGGGCCTCTGAAGAGTGGGTCTGGCACGGTTATGACAGCAGCTGGGTCACCCTGGGCGGGACACGTGTGCAGTCGGTGAGCGGAGGGGGACACTGGGGCGGCGGACTCTGGATCAGCACCCGCGACCTGGCGCGGGTCGGGCTTCTCATGCTCCGTCGGGGACACTGGGGCTCGCGACAGATTCTGTCACCCGGCTGGATCGAGGCGATGACCACCCCGGTTCCGCTTCGACCGACGTATGGCTACCTCTGGTGGCTCAACACCGGCCGCGCGCAGTACCCCGGGGCGAGTGCCTCCAGCTTCTTTGCCTTGGGAGGTGGAGGAAACGTGATCTGGATCGACCCCGAAAACGACGTGGTGGCCGTGGTCCGGTGGATGGACCCGCGGGCGGTGAACGAGTTCATGACGCGGGTGACGGGAGCCCTGGCGCCATGACCCGAGCACCGGTCCTCCTCAACCTGGCGGACGTCGAGGCCGCCGCGCGGGAGCGGCTTCCCCGTGAGGTGGTCGACTACTTCGCGGGAGGGGCGGAAGACGAAGTCACGCTGCGCGCCAACCGTGAGGCTTTCGAGTCGATCTTCCTCCGGCCCCGCATGCTGGTGGACGTCACCACACGCGACCTCAGCACCACCCTGCTCGGCGACCCGGCCACGATGCCCGTGCTCATCGCCCCCACCGGATTCCAGGCCCTCGCCCATCGGGAAGGAGAACTCGGCATGGCAGAGGCCGCCACCGCGGCGGGCATCCCGATGATTCTCAGCACCTTTTCCACCCGCTCGCTGGAAGCGGTGCGGGAGGCAGCGCCCGGCCCCCGCTGGTTCCAACTCTACGTCCACCGGGACCGGGGATTGACCGAGGGCCTGGTCCGACGCGCCGAGGCGGCGGGGTACACCGCCCTCGTGCTCACGGTCGATGTTCCGGTCCTGGGTCGGCGCGAGCGGGACGCACGGAATGCCTTCAGCCTTCCTCCGGAGTTCCGGCTGGGCAACTTCACGATTCCCGAGCCCGGGGTCGGGCAGGGACACGCGGGCGGATCGGGGCTGGCCGCCTTCCATCAGGGACTTCGTGAGCCCTCACTCTCCTGGAAGGATCTCGAGTGGCTGCGGGACCTGTCCGACCTGCCCCTCCTCCTCAAGGGAGTACTCCGGGGGGATGACGCAGCCCGGGCCATGGACCTGGGCGCCGCCGGCATCATTGTCTCCAATCATGGGGGCCGACAGCTCGACGGGGCCGTGCCCGCGATACGAGCCTTGCCGGAGGTTGTTTCCGCGGTGGGCGAGCGCGGGGAGGTCTACGTGGACGGGGGGATCCGCCGTGGTACCGACATTCTGAAGGCCCTGGCTCTCGGGGCGCGAGCCGTCCTCGTCGGACGTGCCGTCGTGTGGGGGCTGGCCCTCGACGGCGCCCCGGGGGCTGCGCGGGTTCTGGAGATGCTGCGCGCCGAACTCGACACGGCGATGGCGCTCTGCGGGGCCACCCAGCTCGATGAAATCACCCGCGACCTGGTGTTCCCCCCCCCGTCCGAGTGACCCGGAGTGGGGCCCGGTCAGCGACGACGACGGGGGGGACGCCGGTCGGTGCGTCGTCCCTTGCCGGACCGGACCCGTTCCCTCGGATTCCGTTCATGGGAGAGAAGATCCCGCAGGGCCGGAAGGGTATCGGCCTCGAGGTCGGGGGCATGGCTTCGCGACACCGCGAATCGGAGAGGACGGTCCAGTGGGGGGATCTCCGCCAGGGTGAGTTGGCGCACCTGCCCCTCGCGGAGCTGCAGGACGACCACCGGTTCCCCGGAGTGGAAGCGGTAGACGAGAGGAACCATGTCTCCCCGGAGACGGACCGCACTGGGCAGGGCCCGGAATTCCTCCCGCAGGTCGTCGGGCACGATCTGCACGGGATCGAAGGCGATCCGGGTCTTCAGAAAATGTGGCCACCCGGTCACGCCCTGGAGCTGTGACCGAATCCTCTCCACCAGGGCTTCGGGGGCCGCTGCACTCAACGTTCCCCCCGACCGGGCATGGAGATCCCGCAGATCCTTGAGCGCCCTCCGAATCGCTCCCTGGTCGGGATGGGCGGTCTCACTGTTCACCAGGGCACGGGCAAGAACATCGGGGAGGGTGGCCCGCTGCTCCGGCGACAGGGCGCCACGCACCGGCTCCACCACGCTTTCCAGTTCAAACCCGTGGTAGGTGATCGTGCGGCGGATCCCCAGTTGCTGATGGGACCGCGGTCCCACGACCTCCAGGATCGCCTCCGACCGGACGGCATGGCGGCGGATGCGGGCGTACTCCAGCGTTGTGCCGTCGATGGAGGCACGGGCATGACCGAACCGATCCGCAAAGAACCGCACCGTGCCCGCCACCGGTCCCCAGCTTCCCGCCACCGAGGTCTTCCCCACACGGGCCTCGGTCCCGTCCGCCAGACGTTCGTCGATCGCCAGGTCGAGGGGCATCACCTGAGCGAGCAGTTCCGCCCAGGCTTCGCGATGATCCCGGCTCACATAGGCCATCGTGGGTGGGAGCGGCAATTCGAGGGAGCGGTACACACTCGCCACTCCCAAGGCGATGTCCTCGATCGCCTTCACCAGTACCCCGCGCTCCTCGGCCCACGTCTCCATCTCCTCCGCAAAGAGGTGCCGGGGCAACCCGTAGACTTCTCCCACCCGTCCATGACGGTTCAACGCCTCGGCGTAGAGGTTGTACGTCGTCAGGTGATCGCTCCCCTTGACCACCACCCCGGTCAGGTCCCGGTCATCGCGGGTCATCCGATGGAGCGAGTCCACGTTCGCCACCACCGCGACGACCGGAAGGATCTCCCCCCGGGCCTGCACCAACAGCTCGGCCCAGGGGCGCTCCACGGGCATCGCTTCCACCGCGTGTCCATACTCCGTCAGCCGACCCTCGGACACGATGCCCCGCTCGGTGAGCCGCGTCACCGCATTCCGATACGCCGTCCGGTCCAGGGGGACCGGCAGATCGAGGTCCGTGGCATCCACGCCGATCGCGGCACAGGTCAGGGCCACCCGTTCGGCGTCCCCCGCGAGCTGAAATTCCGGTGGTGTCGGGCGCAAGGAATCGAAATCGAGATCCCGATCGGACAGGATCGTGACGATCCCCCCCTCCACCCGGCCATGCACCCGGCCCGCCATCTGCAGGATTTCGTTGGCGCCGAGGTAGAGCCGGTGCAGAACATTGCGCCCACGCTCCACCACGTTGCCATACCGTGCGTCGTAGATGACCACGGTGTCGAGGTCGGGAAGGTTCAAGGCCGATTGACCCGCCGCCGTCATGGCCAGGAGGTAGGGGCGCTCCACCTCGCCCGTCAGAAAAGGACGGATGATCCGGATCGGCTGTCCCCCATGGTAGAAGGCGCTGTGCAACCGGGGCCACCGGGCCTGCAGGTCGCTGGCGAGCCGCTCCACCTCCGCGCGGGTCGGGACGAACACCGCCACTCCCCGGCGCTCTCGGATGAACCGCCGAATGGTCCGGTCGTCGAGAAACTCCTCCGGTTGCTGAGGCACCACATCCACCCGTGCGCAACGCTCGGGATCGAAGGCGCTGGTGAGGAGAACCTCCCTGCTGCCGAGATACCGGGAATAGAAGGCGGGATCCACCGTGGCGCTGAGCCAGACGAACCGGCATCCGGCCCGCTTCCCCAGAGCGAGACAGAGCTCCAGCTCCGCCGAGGTCTGGTGGATCTCGTCCACGATCAGGGTGTCGTGGCCGGTGATGAGGTCATCCTGGAGCCACCGCCGGGCGATGCCGGTCGTGACCACCACGACATTCCAGGAGGGGGTGTCCGGAGTCGCCTCCCGTTCCCGGTTCACGACCCCGTACTCCAGACTCTCCCCCAACCACGCCTGGGCGATCAGCCGGATGCCGAGGGTCTTCCCCGTCCCGGTGCCCGCCACGATGCCGAAAGGGGTTCCGGCCCTGCTCCAGGTCTCGAGGGTCTCGCCATGGTCGCGGGAGAGAACCGTCTCGCGGTCGGAGCCCAGGGCGAGTTCGATGGTTTCGCACGCGGCCCGGGTCGGGGCGATGACGATGACGCGGCCGCGGGGACCTCGCGACGCGCGGTAGGCTTCCGGATCGGGGGGAAGGTGATGATCCCGGGGAGGGATCCGGATCCCGTCGGTCAATGCCGGGTCATGACGAGGGTCTGCGCCACCTCCGCCATTCCGGCGATCCGGATGGTGCGCTCGATCGTCAGCAGCGACCGGTCGGCAGAGAGGCTGATCCGGTCCAACACCTCGGCCTGCGCGTCGGGCATCTGGACCACGGAGTGGAGCTGGAGCACCGAACCATCCCACCGGGTGGTCGTCATCGTGACCTGGCCTCCGACCTCGTGCCGGGTGGCATCTCCCCCGATCTGATAGACGAAGCGGGAGGGAACCGGCCCCTCCCCTATGTCGCGGGTTCGATGAATCGTCAGCGTGTTGCCGACCTGGTCGATCTCATCCATCTGGGCCACGGGACCGGGCGCGTCGCCGAAATTGCTGCGGGCCACATCGAGCACCCAGCGACCCGTCAGATCGGGCGTCCGCTGGGCAAGGAGATCGTGAGCGGGGGGAGCCACCAACAGGAAAGACAGCGTAGCAGAGATGAGTGTACGGGTGCGCATCCTCGACTCGGAACCGATGGGGACAGGGAGCCGCCAGAACCACCGGGCGGCCGTTCGCGATCAGTTCCGAAGGTAGTGGATCTCCAGGACGCGAGCCACCCGGGCTGTCCGGGGGTGGGGAGAGGTCACAAGGCCGGCTCGGACGGGACGGGGAGCGGAGAGAGGGTGTCCCTCCAGCTGGACTGCAGCGGGATACCAGAAGAGGGAGGTGAGAGGACCGTCGACTCTCCGCCTGGTGAGTGAAGTGTCCGTCGTGACGCCGACCCGGGTGACCGAGTCGGAGAGGGTGAGCCCTTCCCGCGCGGCGGAGACGGAGATCACGGTGGCCCGAGCCTCGAGACGACCCTGTGCCGCGACCGCCCCGGGCCCAAGGGTCAGCCCGACGAGAAGGAGGGCGATTCCGACCGGCGCATTCCCGTTTCCGGCGGTACCGCACCATGCGAAGGAAGACAACTGTCTGATCACGGACACTCCCCTCTCTGACCAATTATCTGACATGACGGACATCATGACAGAAACTCATATACAACAACTACTTAAAACACATTTGCTCCTTCAGACTCGCTGAATATTGCGACACCAGGTAATGCAATCCCATGCGTGGCATGCCGATTGCTTGCTCAGCTGTTGCGTGGGAGCGTCACCTCCCCGATGTCCAACACGAGCAACAGGTACCATCAACCACAACAGCGGAGGCAAGCAATGCGTTCCATGAAGACAGTGTCGGCACTCCTCGCCGGGTTCTTGAGTCTGGCGGGCACGGCCAATGCTCAGGGTACCATCAACGTGACGGCCACCGTGCAGGTGCCGATTACCGTCACCGGCGCCCAGGACCTCAACTTCGGCAACGTCATCCAGGGAGTCCCTTCCACGATTGACGCGACCAACGCCGCGGCCGGTCGTTTTGACGTCACCGGCTCCCCGAGCACCGGGGTCAACATGAGCTTCACGCTGCCGGCCAACCTCACCAATGGCGGCAACAACCTCCCAATCGGATCCTGGACCGGGAACTGGAACACCACGGCCACTCCGACGGGGACCGGCTTCACCCCCTCCGGCGGAAACACGGCGGCCACGACAAGCGCCGGGGGAAACCTCTTCGTGTTCATCGGGGCCACGGTCAGCCCCGGAGCCGCTCAGGCGCTCGGCGCCTACACGGGCACCGTCACCCTCACGGTGATCTACTGAGCCACCGCTCGGGATTGCGTCGCGCCGGCAAGGACTATCTTTGTCCGGCGTGACCGCGCCCCAGCCTGGAGACCTGAATGCCATGGGCACGACGCTTCCCGTTTCTCGTCCTCTTTCTGACTTGTACCGCCGGATCGCTCCGGGCGCAAGTCGGCGTGGTCGGAGTTCGCGACCTGGCGTTTGGGAATGTCATTCCCGGAATCCAGACCATCGTTTCACCATCGGATCCCGTTCGAAGCGGGATGTGGGAGGTCTCGGCCCAACAGGGGGACCGGGTACGGGTCCGGTTGACCCTTCCCGCCCGGCTGACGGCTCCCGGGGGCAGCCAGATGCCGGTCACCTTCGGGAACAACGATGCCATCGCGGTGAGCGACGCTCCCGGGGCCACGCCAGTCACTTTCAATCCGCGAGCCTCCCAGAACTTCCGCCTCGTCACCAGCGGGCGGTTCTTCATCTTCCTCGGCGGGCGGGTGACCCCGGCCGGGACCCAGGCACCAGGCGCCTACACCGCTACGGCGTTGCTGACCGTCACCGTCTTCTGAGCCGGGCCGCGCTGGCCCTCGGATTCGCCCTCCTCGCAACACCGACCGAGCCGGTCCACTCCCAGGGCGTCCTCATCGCCCCGCACCAGATCGTGGTCAATCACCGGGCCCGGGGCACCGCCATCGAGCTCTACAACCCGGGCACCGAGGCGGCCGAAGTCGAGATCTCCACGCTCTTCGGGGTTCCGATCTCCGACTCCCTCGGAAACCTCCAACTCTACTCGCCGGAACAGCCCGATTCCTCATGGCCCACTGCGGCTGGATGGATCCAGGCCTTCCCGCGCCGGCTGCGGGTGGCACCGGGGCAGCGACAGACCGTGCGGCTGCTGGGACGCCCGCCGGCCACCCTGGCCGATGGGGAATACTGGGCCCGGTTGCTGGTGACCGCGCGCGGAGGGAGTGTGCCGGTGTCCGGCGTGGGCGACAGCTCGGGGATCACCGTCGGGCTCACCATGGAGGTCCGGACCCTCCTTCCCATCCTGTACCGGAAGGGTGCCGTGGCCACCCGTCTTTCCGTGGCGGACGGATCCTGGTCGGTGGAGGGGGATTCCCTCGTGCTCCGGCCGGCGCTCCGGCAAACAGGCAGCGGGGCCTGGCTCGGAACCGTTCGTGGTGCTCTGCGGAACGCCGCAGGAGCCTCGGTCGGTACCCTCAGTACCCCGCTCGCGGTCTATCGGGAGCTTTCCCCCCGGATCACCCTGCCCGTCGCCGGCCTCGCCCCCGGAGGGTACGTGCTGGAGCTCGAGTTCGCCACCGAACGGGCCGACCTCCCCCGGGAGGTTCCCCTGCCCGCGGAGCCCGTCCTCCACCGCTGGACCCTCCGACTCCCCTGATCCGATGCGACGCCGCTGGCTGGTTCTCCCGTGGATGGTCCTGTGTGCCATCGCCGCGCCCCGGAGCGCCGAGGCCATCCCGGCCCCAATCCACGATACCCTGCCCGCGCCAGGCGATTCGCTGCCGGAAGATCCGGCCATCATTCAACTCCAGTTCGGGCGCCTCCTCGGAGCGGTCGTCCAAGCCCACCGCATCGACGACATGGCGTTGCTTCCCACCTCGGTGTTCTTCACCATGGCGGAGATTCACTATCGCCTGGCGCCTGACGGAATCGTCACCTTCACACTCCAACCCGGGAACACCGAGGGGCGGTACTCCCTGAGTGATTCCGTGCTCACCGTGGGCCGGACCCGTATTCCCGTTTCGGCCCGGCAGTCGGGATGGCAGGGGGGAGAGCTCTTCCTCGATGCGGCCATCCTGTCTCGTATACTGGGGGTGGCTATCGACGTCGACTGGGCCTCCTTGCAGGTCACCGTGCTCGATCCCGACAAACTGCCGGTGGGACGGCGTATGCGCCGGGAGCTGCTCCGGCGCTCGTTCACCGGGGGCCAGGAGGGGGTATCTCCCGACCTCACTCTCGATGTCGACCGGTCCGGGATTGGGGGCGTCGTCCTCGATTATTCGGTCCTCACCCCCTCGGAGGATCTCTTTCAGAGTGGGGCGTGGAGCGCGGGGCTCGGCGTGGGCGTTCTCGGAGGATCCTTCCGGTTGTCCCTGGCCAACCAGCAGTCCCGCGGTATCCGGACCGAAGCCAACTGGTCTGGAGTGTGGAGAGAGAGCCGCTACCTGACGCAGCTCAAGGTGGGTGACGCCTTCGCCACCGGTCCTCGCCCCCGATCCAGCCGAGGAATTGCGGTGACCAACGCCCCCTACCTGCGCGACCCCGGCATCGGCAGCATTCCCTTCGCCGGGGTTCTGGGGCCCGGGTGGCAGGTCGAAGCGTATCGCGGAGGCCGCCTCGTGTCCTACGATTCGGTGAACGCCCTGGGCCAGTTCTCCGTCGACGTCCCGATTCAGTACGGGGAGAACCCGGTGGATTTCGTCGCCTATGGTCCCTTCGGTGAAATCCGCGAGTTCAACCAGACGTACCGCGTCCTGCACGATCAGCTACCCTCTCGACGCTTCGAGTATGGCGCCTCCCTCGGGGCCTGCCGCACCGACCGATGCGACCTCACCGGGAATGTCGATCTTCGCTATGGCCTGAGCCCCCGCTGGTCCCTCCAGGCCGGTCTGGACCACTTCTCCCGGGATACCCTGGCCGACCTCGTCCATCCGTACGCGGCCATCACCGGAAGTTTTGGCGCCCTGGGAATCCGCGGTGAGGTGGTCCGCGACGCCTTCACCCGGGGGCAGGTCAGCTATGAGCCCTCCACCGAGCTCCGGCTCTCTATCGAAGCGGCCACGTTCGATGACGAGGTGGTCGATCCTCTGCTCACCCCGGAGGGGCGCCAGAGCCAGTGGACAGCCCAGGCCTTCTTCCGGCCCGTCGCAGCGTGGGAGGCGGTGTTCGTCGAGGGGAGCTACGACAGGACCACCGGGATCGAGGGCCGTTCCGAAGGCCTCCGACTCGGCTTTTCGGCCCAGTCGGGGGGAACCCGCTTCCTCCCCGCCGTGCGGCTGGAACGGAGCGCGATCGGCGGAGCACCTTCGGCAACCCGGACCGGGCTGAGCCTCAACACGATCACGCTCGGATCTCCCTCGCTGGGCCCGATCCTGGGTGCGCTCACCTCCCGCGCCACGGTGGAAACCGATGGAACCAGCCGAGTCCGGACCCTGGCCGGGTTCGTTTCCCGCTCCTTCGCGCGGTGGCGGATCGAGACCGGCATCTCCTGGCGCCGGGAAACCGGAACGGCACTCGCCCTTACCCTGACCACCGAGTTGCCCGGGTTCCGCTCCACCAACGTGGTCACCACCACCGAGGCCGGAACCTCGGGATCCCACTTCATCCAGGGGTCGATGCAGGCTCGTTCGGCCCGGGCCGTCAGCTTTGCCACCAACCCGTCGGTGGAACGCGCCGGCGTGGCGGGGCGAGTCTTTCTCGACCTGAACGGCAACGGCATGCTCGACGCGGGGGAGGAGGGCCTCCCGGGCGTCCGGGTCCGCGTCGGGTTCCGCTCCGTGACGACCGATTCCCGGGGCCAGTACCGGGCCTGGGATCTCACTCCGTGGGAGCCCACGCTCCTCGTCGTCGACTCGCTTTCCCTTCCCTCGCCGCTCTGGACCTCGGCCTTCTCGTCCGCGAGCGTTGAAGCGGCACCGAACGGGTACCGGGCCGTTGACATCCCCGTGCTCCCGGGCGGAGTGGTCGAGGGACGGGTGACACGGAACACACCGGTGGGGCCGACGGGCGTCGCGGGAGTCCGCGTCCTCCTCAGAAACCGTGATACGGGGGGGGTCTACTCCCTCCTCACGTTCACCGACGGATCCTTCTACGCCATGGGAATCCGGCCCGGACGCTACGACGCCCTCGCCGACCCGGAGTCCCTCGCCGCGCTCGGAGCCACCGCTACCCACGCCACTTTCGTGCTCCGCCCCGATCGCGACGGCGACACCGTTTCCAACCTGACAATCGTCCTCACGCCGTCTTGAAGTTGGAAGTGTGAAGTTCAAACTTCACACTTCCAACTTCCGAAAGACAAACGACCTCCGAAGAGGTCGTTTGAACCCCGGCGGGGCGCCAGGGTTTATGAGCCAACAGGTGGGGATTCAGAGCCCCGAAGAGGCGGGGCCGTCGGCTCAGATGTGTTCCCGGTGCCCCCGCACCGGGGCGACCGGAGATGCGTCCTCCGGCCGCAGGTCTCCTCCTCGTCAGTTCCGGCGCCGAGCCCGGTCTCGACCATCCCGGCGGTCGCCTCGACGGTCATCATCCCGGTCGAACCGGCGGTCATCATCCCGGTCGAACCGGCGGTCATCCCGGCGAAAATCCCGACGGTCGTAGCGATCGTGACGCCGCTCATACCGGGTCCATTCCCGACGATCCCAGTGCCGGTAGTACTGTCCTCCGACTCGATAGACCTCCACCCGGTACAGCCCGCTCCGGTGCCCGTCGTAGAACCGGTCCCGGTGAGGATCGTAGTACACCACTTCCCGAATCACCCGATGGCCATACCGATGATCGGCACGATAGCGCTGGACCTTGAGCCGGCGGGGCGAATGCACGATGACCCGTTCGTAAACCCGGGGCGACCCGATCGCGACCCGGGCCGCGACCGGACCCGTGGCGACGATCACGTCGGCACGGACGCGCTGCGCGGACGCGGGGGTGGGGATCACGGCGGCGAGGGCAATGGCTCCGGCCCACAGATGCATCGTTTTCATGGTTCGCTCCTTGGTATCAGTGGCCTTCACCATGACCCCAAGGCGATCTCTGTGCCATACACACAAATGATTGTACTACAACCACTTGGCCTGTCAGTCCCCGCCGAGGCACTGTCCTCTGGAGTGGACGGTTCACCCCGTTCTGTCCTCACTCCGCCTATATTCTCCCCCCGGTTTCCCCCTTCGGTCATACCCCTCAGGGTATTCCGAACCACCACGTCGGGAGTCTGGTGTGGAGCGATTCGCGGTCACGGTCAGCAAGGACTATCTCGGATTCTCATCGGCGCATTTCATCACGCTCCGGGGGCATACCTGCGAGGCGTTGCATGGTCACAACTATCGGGTCGGGGTGACGGTCACCGGTGGCGTGGACCCTGAGTGCGCATTTGTCGTCGACTTTGCCGTCCTGAAGCGGATTCTCAAGCCCCATGTCGACGCCATCGACCACCGGGTGCTTCTCCCCACGGAGAACGGGAAGCTGATTCTGCGGGAAGAGGGGGAGATGCTCACCGTCGAGTATCTTGGTCGGCACCGCTACACGTTCCCGCGGACCGACTGTGCGCTACTCCCCGTCTCCAACACCACCGCCGAGATGCTGGCCGAGCATTTTGCGCGACTGGTCCATCGGGAACTGGGAGAGGCGGGATACCACCGGCTTCACGCCGTGGAGGTGGACGTCGAGGAGAATGTGGGGCAGTCCGCGAGTTTTCGGATGACGATCGGGGACGGCGATCCCGCGTAGGCCACCCGATCGGGGGTACTCCGGAATCTCTGATGAGTCGTCATCCCCGCGGAAGCGGGGATCCAGGTCCACGAGGGCGTGAGGAGGAAAATGGATTCCCGCGTGCGCGGGAATGACGGGCTTTGGGACTGTCCGTCAGTTGATCAGAGTTCCCTGATCATTCGATGCCTCCTCGTCTCCATCCTGCCAGAACCAGGACTCCGTCTGCAGAGCCCTGATCCGCACGTCTCCCGGCCCCATGGGAACCTCGGGAACGATCTGGCAGCAGAAACAGGTCGCGACCTGGGGGATCGAGGGATGCGCCGCCAGCACCCGGTCGTAATATCCCCGGCCATACCCTAACCTTCCCCCTCGGCGGTCGAATCCCACGCCGGGAATCACGAGCAGCTCGGCATCGCGCACCTGCGCCCGGCGCCCCGGGGGGATGACCCCACCCAGGGGTTCCAGCAACCCGAAGCGACCGGGGACGAGATCGCGCAGGTCCTCCACGGTGAACCACCCGAGGCGCGTGTCCTCCACCACCGGAACCGCCACGCTCTTCCCCAGTCTCAGAGCTTCCACAACCAGCGGGATCGTGTCCACTTCGGACCCCACACCGACATAGGTGAAGACGGTGCGCGCGGAGACGAAGGCGGGCCCCCGGGAAACCGACGCGACGATGGCGGCGGATTTTCCCTCACGGTCGGTCTCCGTGCTTCGCCGGGCCAGGAGCTCGGCGCGGAGACTCACCTTGGCCGCGTGCAGGGAGTCAGTCGCCAAAGCTGATCCCCAGACTGCGAGCCGTCATGATGATTCCACTGTCCAGGGGGACAAGCTTGGTCCGGCCAATCACCTCCGACAGCGGAACCCGGGTCACCACCGGCGGGCGGTACACCACCACCGATCCGAAATCCCCATCGGCGATGGCGCGCACCGCGGCCGATCCGAACCGGAGTCCGAGCAACCGGTCGAAGGTGGTCGGGGATCCCCCGCGCTGCAGGTGACCGAGAACGAGGCTCCGGGTTTCCTTGCCGGTGCGCTCCTCGATCTGCCTCGCCACCGCCGCTCCGATCCCGCCCAACCGTTCCACACTCCCCGCCCCCGCGCCCGCGATCAGGCTCGGCTCGCCCCCGATCGGTCGCGCGCCTTCGGCCACCACGACGATCGAGAACCGGCGGCCCCGGGCCTCGCGATGGAGAACCTTGGCACAGACGACATCGATGTCGAAGGGGATCTCGGGGATCAGGATCACATCCGCACTGCCCGACACCCCGCTGTGCAGGGCGATCCAGCCGGCATGGCGTCCCATGAGCTCCACGACCATCACCCGGTCGTGGCTCGCGGCCGTGGAGTGGAGCTTGTCGATGGCATCGGTGGCGGTGCTCACCGCAGTGTCGAAACCGAAGGTCGCCTCGGTACCCTCCACGTCGTTGTCGATCGTCTTCGGCACCCCCACGACCGGAAGACCCTTCTGAAACAGTTGGTGCGCGATCTGGAGACTCCCATCCCCGCCGATGGAGACCAGGGCGTCGAGTCGTGCCCGCCGGAAGGCTTCCACCAGTTCCTCCGATCGGTCCGCCTCGCTCACGCTTCCATCCGGCGACCGCACGGGATACCGGAAGGGATTGCCCCGGTTGGTCGTCCCGAGAATCGTGCCGCCCAGATGGGTGATCCCGGCGACCTCGTCCTCTCCCAAAGGAACCAGACCGTGGGCATGGGCCACCCGCCGACGCTCACCCGACAGCGGCAGGTGGGCCGTGCCGTCGTCCAACCCCCGGGCGATCAGACTCTCATACCCGCGCAGGATCCCGAACGAGGTCCACCCACGCCCCAGAGCGGACAGCACCACGGCGCGGATGACCGCGTTCAGGCCCGGAGCGTCGCCCCCGCCGGTGCTGATTGCTATGCGCATGCGCGCATGGCCTTCACCACCTCGCCGGGGTCTGCATGGCGGCCAAGGGCCTTCTTCGAGAACACCAGGGTACCGTCCACCGTCACCTCGAAGACTCCACCGGATGCCGGCACCAACCGGACCGTGGCGTCGGGCCATTCTTCTGCAATCTCAGCCACCAGACCGGTGGCTCGGGGCTCATAGTTTCAAACCACGCAATACTGAATCGTGACATTCATCCGTCGCTCTCCGGGGAAGGGAATGGTCCAATCGTAACCTCCGACCACGCCGGATGCCACGGCCCCACCCTTGAGAGCCCCGGGACAAACCGACATGTTCCAGCGATGAGAAGGACTCTGATCCCCATCGTGACGGTGGCCCTCGCATTGCCCGGACCACCCCCCGCTCTTGAAGCCCAGGGTGCGCCCTCCCCCCGGTCCTCCCTCCCGGATCCGTCGGCCAACCGGCTCGCGTCGATCACCAGCATCACCCGGGAGAACGCGGCCAACCTCCGGCCCCTCTGGACCTTCTCCACCGGAAGCAGGGGAGCGCATGGCGGGCAGCCGGTGGTGGCCGACTCCCTCCTGGTGCTCCAAACACCCTGGCCGGGGACGGTCTATGCCCTCGATCTCAAACGCCCCGGGGGCACCATCGGCTGGCAGTGGAAGATGCCGATTCCCCGGACGAGCCCGGCCATCGCCTGCTGCGAGGGGGCAGGTCCGGGGCCCGCCATCCATCCAGCCGGACTCGTCATCGTTCCCCTGCTCCCCGGTCAGGTCGCGGCCCTGGATCTCCGGACCGGCAAGGAACGATGGCGCGTGACCGTCGGAGATGGCCCCACCGGTCTGACGATCAACGGCACCCCGCTCGTGGCCGACAGCCTCGTCCTCGTGGGACTCGGAAGCCCGGAATTCGCCGTGCGAGGCGCCCTCGTGGCTCTCGACGCCCGAACCGGCGCCATCCGGTGGCGCGCGGAGAGCACCGGTCCCGACGCGGAGGTCCTCCTGTCGGGTCCAGGGCACCCGGTCTATCCGTCCCATCAGGGACGCGAACTCGGCCTCATTACCTGGCCCGGAATGACCTGGCGCACCGGCGGAGGCGCCGTATCCGGGCCCCTCTCGTGGGATCCGGTCACCGATCTCATCTACCATGGAACGGCGGCACCAATTCCCTGGCAGTCTTCGCGCCGAGCCGGAGACGCCAAATGGACCTCGAGCATCATCGCCCGGGACCGCCGGACCGGGCGAACCCGCTGGGCGCTCCAGACCACTCCGAATGACACCCTCGGTTTCGGGGCGGCCACGGAAAACATTCTCCTCGATTTTCCGGTAGGGGGGACACCGTCCCGAACCCTGGTCCACCTCGACCCCAACGGATTCGCGTACACACTCGACCGCGTCACGGGTCGTGTCCTCCTGGTGGAGCGGTACGGTCCGGTGAACTGGGCCTCCCACATCGATCGCGTCACGGCACGTCCCGTGCCCGCAGTTCCTCCCTCCGGACAACCCGTCTGCCCGGCCCCGGTCGGCGCCCGAACCGGAGGGCCGGGTGCGGCGGTCCCCGGCACCAGCCTGATCATCGTTCCCCTCGCCAACCTCTGCATGACGACCCGTCCCGATTCCACCCGCGTCCCGCCGGGCGCCCCTGCCACGGGAACAATTGTGAGCCTGGTTCCGGGACCGGGAAACAACCTCGGACGGGTCATCGCCTGGGACGCCGCGCGTGCCATCGTGACCTGGGAGATCCGGGAACCGTGGCCGGTGCTCGGGGGTGTGCTCGTCACCCGGACCGGCCTCGCCATGTACGGCACGCTCGACGGATGGTTCCGGGTGGTCGATATCGCAACCGGGCGCGAACTGTACTCCCATCAGCTCCCCTCCGGGGTGATCGGCAACCCCATCGCGTTCCGCACACCGGACGGGCGCGATCGCATCGCCATTGTGGCGGGCGTGGGAGGGTGGATGGGTGCTCCGTTTCGCCTGGAGGGACCCGATGTGTTCGGCGCCCGAACCTTGCCACACTCTCCCGCCTCCGTCACCACCCGCGGAGGAGTCCTGACCGTCTTTGGCCTGCCGGACGACGGATGAGCCGCCGACGCGTGGGGGCGGGCGTGGCCATGGTACTGGCCTTCGCATCCCTCTGGCATGGCGGCGGACCCGGGGGACGGCCGCCTCCACCGCACCACGCCATCGCCCTGGCGCTGGATTCCCTTGTGGTCCGCGTGCTGGTGGCCGGGGCGGGCGACACCACACTCCTCCTCCTCCACGGGTACGGCGAGAGCCTCCTCACGTGGCGGGCCGTGGTGGACCCCCTGGCACGGCACTATCGCGTGGTGGCCATCGACCTGCCCGGCTTCGGGGCGAGCGACAAGCCCGGCGGGCCCTATTCCCTGGCGCGCATGACGACCTGGATGAGGCAGGTCCTCGACCGAGCCATTCCCCGGGGCCCGGTGATCGTCATCGGTCACTCCATGGGCGGAGAGATCGCCGCCGCCCTGGCCATCGAGAGTCCGGACCGGGTGGTGGCCGCGATCCTGATCGCCCCGGCCGGGTTTGCCGTCGGGCTGGGAAGACTGATCGACAGCATGTCGGACCGGAAGGCCCGCACCCTGGGATGGTATCAGGCCGCTCGGGCCTTCATCCTGCCGATCCATGACCCCGACTGGATACGGGACCCTCCGGCCATGGCACGCTACGATCCCACCCTGGATCCCGGATACCGTGCCTCCACGGCGTCAGTTCTCCGGGATTTCGATTTCCTCGCCCTGCGGGCGGCGGAACCGATCACTCAACCAACGCTCCTGGTGTGGGGAGAGTCCGATCCTGTCATCCCAATCGCCACCTCGGCTGCCTTCCTCTCCTGGGCCCGCTGCGCCACACTCATCACCCTCCCCGGGGCTTTGCACCGGCCTCATGTCGAGCGCCCGGACCAGTTCCTGGACGCCGTGATTCCCTTCCTGCGAACGGGGACATGTCCCACGGGAAACGTTCCACACTAGAACATCAATGTCACCCTGGAGACGTGCGCGGGAGCCCTTTCGGGGATAATGTGCCCACTTCTTTGACAGGTGACTGGCCTTGTTCGCCGGTAAGTTGTATCTTGGCAAGCGTTTCACCATTTATCGTCCGAGTCACCAGGAGGTCTTCCTGGAGCTTCCGAGCCAGCATACCGTTCCACTCACATGGCTCCTTGAGCATGGGAGTGCGCCCATCCGTGCCCGCGTCCTCCGGGATCTCGCGCCCGAGGGGTTTGTCGAGCCACTCCTCGTCGAGCAGGCCATGGCGGCCGTGGTCGAGAGCGATGTTGCTCGGGAAATCGTCTCGAAGCAGGGAGACGATGGCGTCTGGGGTGACAATCTCCTCGGCGTCACTCCCGCCGCCCGAAGCGGAATCCGCGACGTGGGGACCATTCCCCAGTACCGGAGGCTGCTCGAACTCGGCTACCCTCGAAACAGCCGGCCCTTCAAGCTGGCGGACCGGATCCTGTTCCGGCTTCTCTCCCGCGACCCCAGCCCGGAGCTCCTCTTCGAGTACGCCAAGGTCGCCACCGACATCGACACCACGGATTGGGCCCGGGCCCATGAGCGCATTGCGGCCACGGCGGCCCTCGCGGAGGCGGGATATGTGGAGGATCCCCGGGTGCGGGGAGCGGCCCACAAGATCGCCACCGATGTGTCGGACTTCATGCGGAGTCCCCTGGCCGACAACCCCTACATCCGGTCGGGAGGGGCGACCCTTCTGCATCCCGACGCCTATCCGCCCACCTGGTATCTGGTGGCGATGATTGCCGCGATGCCCAACCTCCGGCGGGAACGGGCCGGCTTTACCGAGCGACTGGCGCAATACCTGGGAACGGCCGCCAGCAAGCGGGCGTTCTCGGTGCAGGTCGGACGGAGGAAGATCAAGGGAGACTACCTCCTTCTGGGCAATCCGATCGAGGCCGACAGCCATGGGCACCCCAAGGATCTGCCGCTCGCCCTGCATGCCCTGGAACAACTCGCGCGGATCGGCGCCCTGGTCCACTCCCCCCTGGGTGTCCGGGTCATGGGTCGGCTTCTCTCGGAATGCGACGCCCTCGGGGTGTGGCGTCCCAAGCGGATGCCGACGATCAAGAAGAGCGTTCATCCCGCGGCATACCACAGTTGGGGTCTCCAGGACGACGCGAAGTCCGGTGACGCCCGGTTCGTGGAGACGACCTTCCGCCTTGCCCTCGTGGCGAAGATGGCCGGATGGAATCTTACGTTCAGTTGATATCCACTCCATGGTCCTCCGCGTCGGGCCGAGCGCGGTGACGACCCTCGACCTCACCCCGTTCGGTTTCACACCCACCGAAAGCCTGGTGTACGAGGTGCTGCTGCGGGAGGGACCCGGGACGGGGTATGGCATCGCCCGGGCGGCCGGATTGGCCCGGGCCAACGCCTACGCCGCGCTGGAGGGGCTGGTCGCGAAGGGTGGAGCCCGGGTCCGGCCCGGCGAAAAACCCCGCCGGTTCAGGCCGGAACCTCCCGAGACCCTCCTGGCCCGGATTCTCGACCACCAGGCCCGCGATATCGACCGGCTCCGGCACTCGCTCGACTCCGTCGCCCTCCCTCCCGGAGAGGCCCTGGTCGAGATCCACTCGGGCCGTGGCGCCATCCAGTTGCTCGCCCACGACATTGCCCGGGCACGCGAGACGGTGGCCCTGTTTCTCCCCGCCGAGGCATGGCCCCTCCTCGGTCCCTCGCTGCGAAAGGCCGCCGCGGGCGGTGTCACCCTGCGACTGTGCGCCCTCCGGGCGGTCGCTCTCGACGTGGCCACCGTGTCCGTGACACCGCCCCCTCCGGCCTGGCCCGGTGAGCCGGTCCTTGCGGTCATCGACCGTCGCATTGCCCTCCTGGCGTCCCGGACGGGGGACGTGGTGAGCGGACATTGGGGAACGGCTCCGACCCTGGTGGCCGCGACCTCCGCCTTGATCCCCTGAGGCGTGCTCCCCGTGACCTCCGAGCCTCCAGGCGACTTCCTGCGTGAGCTGCAGCGGGACTATCTGGCCGAGGCCCCGATCCGCCTGGCCGAGTTGCGCAAGGACCTGACCGCCATGCGGGCGGGGGAAGCCGATGCCTGGCTCTCGCTCCGGACCCGGTTTCACCGGCTCGCCGGCTCCGGGGGCTCCTACGGGTTCCCCGGCATCTCCGCGATCGGTCAGTCTCTCGAGCTGGCCATGCGCCCCGATCCCATGCCCGACGATATTTCCCGGATCGAGGACGGCATCCGGGCACTGGGGGTCGCGTTCGATGAGGCCGGGGCATCGCTGGGTGCGGGTGACCCTCTCCCGGCCGCGTCCTTCGCCTGGCGTGTAGTGGTGAGCGGCCCCGCGGGACACACCCGCGACCGGGCCGAGGATGTGCTGGCCCGGGAAGGATTCGTGGTCGACGTGAGCGACGCGGTGACCTCCTTCACCGCGTCGACCCGTCCGGACCTGCTGGTCCTGCTGACCGACCACTTGGCCCACGACGCGGACGTGACCACAGCGTCCCTCCTCGACGCGTGGCGCCGCGTGGCCCCGTCGCCCCTTCCGGCGATCCTCCTCGTGGATCGTCCCGGCCGTACCTCCCGTCTCCGGGCGGGCGCCCTCGGGGTCGAGCAGATTGTCACTCCCGAGGACATGACCACCGCCCTGCCCGCCTGGGCCCTGACGGCGGCTCGCATCCACGGTTCTCCCATGGGCGCGTTCCTCCTCGCCCCGGAGGCCGACCGCGTGGAGCAGGCACTGCATGCCATCCAGAGGCTCGGGATGTACGTGGAGACCTTCTCCGCCGCCGATCCCCTCACCTCGGAAGCCGAGCGCAATCGTCCCGACCTGATCCTCGCTGACTGGGGACCGAACGGCGCCTGGCAGGAGGAGAACATCAAGGTCGCCCAGACCCTGCAATCAGGCGACCGCTTTTCGTCCCTTCCCATCCTGACCATCGGATTCACCGGCTCGGAGACCGAGCGGGTGGCTTTGTTGACCGCGGGAATGGATGGGGTCCTGCCCCCGACGGACCGCCACAACCTGGCGCGCATCGTCCGGTCCCGGGCCCTTCGGGCTCGCCAGTCGCGTATCCTCGCCCATCGCGACGACCTCACCGGCCTCCTCAACCGGCCCGCCCTGCTGACCGAACTCGACGGGGCCATCGCCCACGCACAGCGGTACCGGGAGCCCCTGTCGATCGCGGCCCTCGACATCGATCATCTGCGGCGCGTCAATGAACGGTTTGGTCCCGTGATCGGGAACGCCGTTCTGGCCCATGTCACCCGGACGATCGGGACCTGCGTGCGCGCCTCCGACGTGATGGGGAGAGTGGGCGGAGAAGAGTTCGTGGTGATCTGGCACCGCGGCACCGAGGCGGGAGCGGCCATCGCGGCGGAACAGATCCGGGCCGCGGTCGAGAACACCCCCTTCATGCACCCGGGCGGCCAGGTCCTTCCCCTGCATCTCACGATCGGAACGGCCCACTGGCCCCGGGATGGGGAAACCTCCGTGACCCTCCTCCAGGCGGCCATGCGTGCGCTTGCCGCCGGAAAGAAGGCCGGTCGCAACCGCGTGGTCGCGGCGGGAGCGTAGGGAACAGCTCCTAGTGTCCTGTAACAGAAGTTGACAGCATAACTTATATTACGTATATTGGGGTACCCCTGACCGAGGACACGCATGCGTACGGGTCGCCCCAAGGCCGAGTTGCTTCTGAGTGTGGAGGAGCGTGGTGAGCTGGAGTCG
>JBGSKF010000083.1:0-9180 GCA_041741375.1 Gemmatimonadales bacterium
AACGCTGGACCGGCCGCACGCGCGGCTGGATCCCGGTCGACACGGTGGCCCTCAATCCACCCAAGCAGGAATCAACCCACGCGGCCGTTCCCGAAGCGGCCGCATGAAGACTCATGCGACAACTACCTTGACATTTACCGAGATCCTTTCGGCAGTTGAACCGGCATTGGTATCCACGCTGTCGTACCCTCATTGGTTACGCAGGACACCAAATGGGTATGATAGCCAACCAAGGCTAAGATGTGCCGCCGTCACATCACCCGGGGGCCGGTGAGGGTCGCCCGCCTATCGCAGTTAGGTGCGCCGCAAGCAGCGCATCTGTGCGTGCGTGGCCGCAGGCTACTACCACCTCCCGTCCACCTGGGCGAAAGCATTTCTCCCCTACGGCCTACCTTCCCACCTGACGCTCAAGCGACGCTGACGCATCGCCCCTACACCCTACACCCTACACCCTACTCCCTACTCCCTACTCCCTACTCCCTACACCCTACTCCCTACACCCTACTCCCTTCCCCCTGCCTCTCCGGCACCAACACCCCGGCCACGGCCAACACCTCGCGGAGCGTCGTCTCACCCCGGTCCTTGGCGTACCAGCGCCGGATCTTCGGATACCGTTCCTCGGGCGGCAGGGTCGCCTTGTTCTCCATCACCCACGCCTGCAGCTCCGTGGGGCGGGGACCCCAGTATCCCAGTTCCCGGAACTCCTCATCCAGCACAATCACGATCGGAATCGAGCGCGACCCATTGGTGAGGTAGCGATCCATGACGTCGGGGTGCTCGTCCCGCTTGATGATCCGGTGCTCCACGCAGGGCACCGCCTCGGCAAACCGCTCCACGATCGGCACCGTGTTGGCCGCGTCGCCGCACCAGTCCTCGGCGATCGTCAGGAGCTTGAGGGGAGGTGCCGATCCGCAGATGGCATCGGCCCAGGCCGGAAGCCGGTTGGTGCGGTACACACCCTCCCAGAGGACCTGCTGATCCACCGCCTCGGCGAGGAACCGGGTGAACGGGAGGGCTTCCTCCCAGAGTTTCTTGAAATCGGGTGTCATCTGGACGACCTTTCGGAGAGTCTGCTGGAGAACGACTGGAAGGATGGAGTGGTTCCCCGTTCAAGGGAAGGCCGGCGCTCGGGTTCTGTCATCGCGAGGGCCCGAAGGGCCCGTGGCGATCTCGTGAGCGGGCGCTGTCGACGCGCAGGGATGCCTGGCCTTCCAGTCGGAGCCGGTGGGTTCCGGTGAGAAGGCCGGCCGGACGTCGAGAGGAGCCGGCATGGGCTCACGGGATTGCCGCGTCGGCTTCGCCTCCTCGCAATGACGGCGTTGGGTCCGTCATCGCGAGGGCCCGAAGGGCCCGTGGCGATCTCGTGAGCGGGCGCTGTCGACGCGCAGGGATGCCTGGCCTTCATGCCGGAGCCGGTGGTTCCGGTGGGAAGGCCGACTGGACGTCGCGAGGATTCGGCATGGGCTCACGGGATTGCCGCGTCGGCTTCGCCTCCTCGCAATGACAACTCCGGCTTCGCCTCCTCGCAATGACGGGACGGGCCGCTACCGCTCGGTGATCTTCACACCCTGCGCCGCGAGCCCGTCGACGTACTCCCGGAAAGGCACGACCTCGTCGGGAGTGTGCACCCCCGTCCCCCGAATCACGCCGCGAGCCTGCATGAGGCCGGTGAGGGCCAGGGAGTACCCCGTCGTCCGCATCATGGCGCTGATGCCGTGGACGGTATCGTAATAGTCGAGCAGCTCGAAGGTGATCGTGACAGGTGCTCCCTCCCGCGTGCCGGACACGATGACGCGGAGCGCCACGAGATCGTGCCCCTCGGGCTTGTGCAGCATCGGCTGAACCGCGGCGATGAAGAGATCCCGGGGGACCACCTGCTGGCCCCGAACGTCGATCGGCTGGTCGCTCAACAGGCCGAGTTCGCGGATCGGATGCATGATCGCCACATGGCCCGGATAGCGCAGCGTCTTGTATTCGATGGTGGCGATCTTTCCCTCCCAGGTGAACGGGAGGGTGCTGACGCCGCCCCCGGTGTGGAAGGCCTCCAGCGTTCCCACCGGCTCGGGAAACCCGATCGGCTCGAGTTCGCTCAGGGCGTCGACCCGCACTGTTTTCCCGTCGCGCAGGATCCAGCTCGGCGTGGTGTAGTAATCGAGGGCTCCCTCCAGGGAGTAGACGATCTGATAATTGAGGGGGGGCTCGGGATGCTGCGGGAGCCCGCCCACATAGATGCGCACCGCGTCGGTCGTGTCGAGGCGACGGATCCCCTCGGCCGAGAGGATGTTGACCATCCCGGGGGCGAGACCGCAGTCGGGAATGACGGAGACGCCACGAGCGGTGGCGGCGGTGGTCTGCTCCCGCTGCTCCATCACGATGTCGGTGTTGCCGCCGAGATCCGCGAAGTGGCACCCCGATTCGATCGCGGCCCGGGTCATGTCGGCGTTGAAGTAGTAGGGAAGGGCGCAGAGGACCGCCGTGTGGCCGCTCATGAGCGCGCGGACGGCGTTCGGGTCACGGGCGTCCAGCTGGGCCGTCTGCAGGCGGTCGCCGGCGTTGGCGAGGAACGGCGGCAGGGCATTGACGCGCCGATCGGCGAGGGTCACCTGGGTGACATCGGGCTGTTGCAGGAGATGGTATGCGCAGGCGCGTCCCTGGAGTCCAGCGCCGAGTACCAGCATTTTCATGAACAATCACTCCGGAGCAAAGTCGGTGAAAAAGCCCCGAAAGATAGTCAGGATCGTGCTCTCATGACGCCTCCCGTGCGCCGTTCCGGGCGGGGTGAGGAAACGAGGCTCCGGCTGCTGCGGGTAGCCTCGGCTCTCTACGCTGAGCGCGGCGTGCCGGGAACCACGACGGAACTTCTCGCGGCGCGGGCGGGAGTGGCCGAGGGAACTATCTATCGCCATTTCCCGGGGAAGGAGGGGCTCTACCGGGCAGCAGTGGAGCAGGCGGATCGCTGGCTCCTGGGAGTGATCCACTCGGCCGACACGGGGGATGGGGTGGAACGGTGCCTGGCCCGGATAGCGCAGAAGATGGTGGAGACGGCGCGCCGGGAGCCGGGACTGGTGCGCCTGGCGCTCCTTCCCCGGGAGGAAGCCCTTCTCGATGCGGCCACCCGGCTCAGTGCCGAGGAGGCACTGGGGGTTCTGCACCAGGTGCTGGTGAAGGGGAAGCAGGAAGGGAGGGTGCGCCCCGGTGCCGTGGAACATTGGGCCGCCCTCTGGTTGCACCTGGTGGGTTTTGCGGTGACGCGGGTGGCGTCCGGCACCTGGCCCGAGGAGCATCCCCAGGTGGCCGGCACGATCGCCGCGGCCCAGCGGCTGGTGTTGCAGGATGGGGGGAGGTAGGACGTAGGACGTAGGACGTAGGACGTAGGGCCCATTCCCAAGCACTCGAGACCCTGACACGCAATCCTTGACGCCCACTCCCTAACACCCAACACCCAACACCCAATACCCAACACCCAACACCCAACACCCGCTTCCCCCATGCGATTCACCCCTACCACCTACCGTACCGCCTACCACCTACCACCTACCACCTACATCACACCACCATTTCGTAGCTGCAGCCGCGCTCCTGGACCAGCCCGATCAACAGGGTGTGGGCCGGGATGAGCTTGACGCCGGGCATGAACCCTGCGATGAGCTCGGTCCGGATCTCGCCGGCGGGACGACCCGTTTCGGAAGCAAACTGGGCCGCAATCCCGCCCAGGGCATTGTTGCACTGCCAGAAGATCGTCCCGCGCGCCTGCAGCCCCTCGACGCTCGTCGAAAACGCGGGAGTGCCGGGGCGAGCCGAGTAGATGTTTCTGGTGGCCCAGGTTCCGGTGGCGGGATCGGTGACCTTCCACTTCTCCCCCAGCTTGTACCTGGCCCAGATGGCGTCGGACACGTTGATGGGGAACGCGCTGCTCGCGATCCCGATCACGGTGTTGACCTCGGGGAACTCCTTCTTCAGCACTTCCCGGGCGGCATTCAGGTAGTTCCGGGGGACGCGGAGGGGAGTGCGCTCCCCAAGGGCGCCCATGTCGAACACCTGCTTGTGAGCGCCGGTGAGAGTGTCGAGCCACGAGAGGTCCCACTCCTGCGAACCCACGGACTCGGGGGCCCGGCGGGACGCGGCGACCACCACCTCGGGACGGAGGGCAGCGACCGCACCCGCCGCGGCGAGGGTGGCCAGAAAGGCACGGCGATCGGGGGTTGGACGGATGGATGACATGAGGTGCTCCTCGGAGGAGGGAATGGGGGAACGTTAACGGGTCCGGGACCCGCCGGGAAAGGGTCAGCGCCCCGGAAGAAAAACCGTCACCTCGCGAACTCCGGTCGGCGGGGTGGTCCATTCGATCTGTCGCGTTCGTCCCCCGGCCAGGGGACGGACCACCACCGAGGAGCCGTTCCGCCAGGCCACCGAGTCGGCGCCCCAGCGGAATGGTTCCTCCACCCCGGCCACGAGGAGGTGTTGCCGCCCGTCCGCAGCTTCGGTGCAGAGGGTCCTCCCCGGCTCGGCCAACACATCTCCTGTTTCACAATCCACCACGCGGGCCAGCGGCGGATCGCCAACCAGGACAGCAAGCGCGGAATCGGCCCTCGGTCGTTCCGCTTCGCCCACCGGGGCGAGGGAGAGACGCGCGGGAGGTGTCGGTGTGGCCAGGACCTGGCCGGCGCCGCTCAGAAAGATCCTGCTCCCGTCTTCCGACCACCCGATCGCCGTGACCGGCCGCGACTCCTCCGGCACGAGGGTGGTTCGCTCGGCGCCGTTCAGCAGGTTCATGGCCACGAGTTCCAGCTCCCCACCGGACAACTCCCGAAGGAACGCAAGGGCCGTTCCAGCCGGGGCCAATCGAGGGAGTCGCTCAGCGGGACGGGAAAAGGTGAGCTGCCACGCGGTGCCACCGGCCGGGGTGCCGGCAAAGAGGTCGGTGACCCCATCCCTCCCCTCCGCCACGAAAACGAGAAAGGGATCCACGCCAACCTCTATCTGGCGATCGATCGGGGTCACACCGCATCCACCGGTGAAGAGCCCCGTCATGAGGGCGGCACCGAACCGGCGGGAGCCGCCCCCGACACGAGTATCACTGGCCAAGCGTGCGTCCCACGAAGGCGAAGATGTCGTTCCAGGCCTTCTCCACCTGATCGGTGTCGTGTCCGCGCCGACCGGGCTTCAGGAATCCGTGTCCGGTGCCCGGATAGCTGTCCGGGGCAAACGACTTGCCCAGCGCGTTCATCTGCCGTGCGACGGTGGGGAGCGCATTGTTGATCCGAGCGTCATTCTCGCCGTAGACCCCCATGACCGGCGATGCGATCCTTGCGATGCCGGTGCTGTCGGGGGCCGGCCCGTAACAGACAATGGTGGCCTTGAGCTTGGGATTGTTGGTGGCGTAGCGGAACGACTGCCCGCCTCCCCAGCAGAACCCGATGACGCCGATGGCGTCACCCCGCACCGAGGGCTGTGCCTCCAGCCAGGCATAGACCGCTTCGAGATCGCGGGTGATTCCTTCCGGAGTCAACTGGGCGATCAGCTTCCGGCCCGAATCGGCCGTCGGGGGCGACATCCCCCAGCGGGAGGAGAGGAGGTCGGGTACGATGGCCACGTACCCCCGGCCGGCGAACCGGTCAGCGACGGTCGGCTCCCAGTCGGTCATGCCAAAGACCTCGTGGATCGTGATGATGGCCGGAGCCGCGTCGGGCCGTTCCGGAAAGGCCACGTAGGCACGGATGGTGTCGGCACCATTCGGAATGCGGATCCACTCGCCGTGGGTGGTGACGGCATCGAGCGGTGTGGGGAGGGGAGCGCGAGAGCTGAACATCCACATCGCTCCGGCCCCGAGGGCAAGGGCGAGAGCGGCGATGAGGGTGTGGCTCGCGAGTCCGGACCGGTGGTGTGTCGGGGGCATGACAAGGCTCCTGAATGATGAGGGGAACGGATCAGATCGAGTATCGGGCCGAATCGGTCAGGACGCAACCGGGCCGGCACTGGCGCGGAGGGCGAGACCGAAGGTGCGCATGTCGGGGAACCGGTTCCGCGGGCTCGTGGCGAGGGATCGGAACAGCACCGACTCCAGGGCCATGGGGAGCTCGGGACGGAGGTCGGTGAGGCGCCGGGGCATGCCGGTGAGATGGTTCATCATCAGGTCCTGAGCGGTGTCCCCGACGAAGGGGAGTTCTCCCGTCAGCATCTCGAATGCGAGCACTCCCAGGGCGTAGATGTCGCTCCGGGCGTCGAGGGGAAGGCCGCGGATCTGTTCCGGACTCATGAACTCCGGGGTGCCGAGCACGATTCCGGTCGACGTGATGCGGGCCAGGGCACCGGACGTCTCGTTGGCCTTGGCAAGCCCGAAGTCCATGACCACGGCTCGTTCCCCCCCGTCGGGCTCCGGCACCAGCACCACGTTCTCCGGCTTGAGATCGCGATGGAGGATTCCCAGCTCGTGCGCGTGCTGCAGGCCCTCGGTCAGTTGAAACAGCACCGGGATGGCCTCGCCGAGTTCGAACCGTCCGATCCGTTCCTCCCGCGCGGCCAGGGTTTCGCCCTCCAGAAAGGGCATGACCAGATAGGTGGCGGGACCGGTGCCGCCCAGGTCGAGAATCGGGCAGATGTTGGGATGGTCGAACTGGCGGGCGAGCTCGGCCTCGCGGGTCAGGCGGGCGATGGCGTCGCCGTCGCGGGTGAGGGTGCCGAGCAGCATCTTGATGGCCACCGGGTCGTGGGTGGTTCGGTCCACGGCGCGGTACACCGCGGCCATCCCTCCGACGGCCACTCGTTCCTCGATGGCATACCGGCCGTCCAGAACATCACCCGGCCGCAGCGGGTTCAGGGGGGTGACATGACGGAAAGCTCCCGGCGGTGTCCGCATCGTGCGGCGCGGGGTGGTCCGAGGGGAGGCGCCGAAGAGGGGTGGGGCCCCGGGAAGGGGGGTTCCGTCCTGGGTGCAGAAACGGGCGGGAGGATCGAAGGTCCGTCCGCAGAGCGGACAGCGGAGCGACGTCACCCCTGATACCGGTTTCGGCCCGCGGCCTTGGCCCGAAGGAGGTTGGCATCGGCGCGCTCGAGCAGGGACGCGGCATCGGACACGCCATCCTCGGGCAGGGTCGCGAGGCCGATGCTGACGGTCACATGCACCGGCAGGTTGGGGCGACCGAAGGCAAAGGCATCCACCCGCTTGATGATGCGAGCCGCCATGGTGCGGGCTCCCACCGGTCCGGTTTCCGGCAGCAGGATGACGAACTCCTCCCCGCCGTATCGCGCCACGAGGTCCACGGTGCGCTGCTCCCGGCGGAAGAGGTCGCCGAGCTGGGTCAGGACGAGGTCGCCGATCTGGTGGCCGTAGGTGTCGTTCGTCACCTTGAAGTGATCGACGTCGATCACCAGGCAGGACAGAGCCTTCCGGTAACGCAAGGCACGGTCGACTTCCACCTGCAGCCGGGCATCGAGTGCCCGGCGATTGGAGAGACCGGTGAGCGGGTCCGTCTCGGAGAGGTGGCGAAACTGCTCCTGCTCCTCGATGGCATGCTGGAGATCATAGGCCCGCTCGATCGTCGGGAGAGCGGCCATGATGACCTGGTCGGCGTACCCGAGGTCCTGCACGTTCAACATGGGTTCGGTTCCGACGGTGCGGAGATAGAAGACCCCAGACCGGTTGCCCCGGACGCTGAAGGGAAGGACGATGGCGGACGTGGTGAGCACGGCCTGTCCCGCGGCTTCCCACTCGGTGCGGACCGGGGCGAGGAGGGGATCATGCGTGAGGGAGGTGATGATGGTGGGCGACCCCGTTTCCAGTGCCTGCCGGACTTCCGGATACCGGCTCAACGCGATGTCCATGTTGCGCAGGGTGGGGTTCTCATAGGCCGCGATCACCGTGGCGGTGTCCGGAGCGCCGTCGGCCATGACAATGGAACACCGCGAGATGCGGAGGCCCTCGGCCACCCGACGCACCAGCACCTGAAAGATCTCGTCAGGGCTCTGGGAGGCGGTGATCTCCCGGAGGATTTCCAGGGTTTCCCCCTGCGACCGGGCGGCGGTCCGCGCCTGGTTGAGTTCCATCCCCGCCCGCAGCCGCGCCTTGACCCGCGCGAGCAGGTCCCGGATGCTGAAGGGCTTGGCCACGAAGTCCACGGCCCCGAGCCCGAGGGCCTTGACACTCGCCTCCTCCTCGGCGATCGACGAGATCATGAGGATGGGAATGCTGCGATAGCGATCATCCGCCTGAAGCCGGGCGAGCAGGTCGAACCCGCTCGCGCCGGGCAGGGAGATATCGAGGAGGAGGAGATCATACCGGTCCGCCTCGAGCCGGCTGAAGAGTTCGTCGCCGGAGGGGATCGACGTCACATGGTAGCCGTGCTCCGAGAGGACCCAGGCGATGGTCCGCGACAGGGCGAAGTCATCGTCGATCAGGAGGATCCGGGCCGACGGCGTCTCGGTCACGTGGACACCACCCGGTGGAAGAGGTCGGGATCGACATTGCCCCCGCTCAGCACGACCGCCGTCGGTCCCCGCGGGATCCAGCGCCCGGCCAGAATGGCCGCCAGGGCCACCGCGCCCGACGGCTCGATCCGAAGTCCCATCGTCTCCGCCAGCCAGCGCATCGCCGCCACGATCTCATCCTCCGAGACCGTCACCGCGTCGCGGACCACCCCGTCGAGCACGGAAAAGGGGATGGTGCCGGTGGCCCGCGCCAGGAGTCCGTCCGCGAGGCTGGCGGTGGTGTCGAGGGTGACGGGGTGACCGGCGGCCAGGGCGGCCGTGAACGAGGCGGCACCCGCCGGTTCCACTCCCACCACCGTGGTGCCGGTGCCGGTGGCCACGGCGGCGGTGGCCAGCCCCGCCAGCAGTCCGCCTCCTCCGATCGGCGCCAGGATGGTGTGCGTGTCGGGGGCGTCCTCCAGGATCTCGAGGCCCACCGTGGCCTGACCCAGGATCACGTCGGGGTGCTCGTACGGCGGGATGAAGGTGAGGCCCTCCTTCGCCACCAGCTCGGCGGTGCGGGTGGCGCGTTCGGTGGCGGGCCGCTCCACGAACACCACCTCGCCTCCGTGACGCCGGACCCCCTCCACCTTCACGGCCGGGAATAATTTCTGCATTAAAAGTTTCAATATTTTTACGAACTTCTTCAATATGGTCTTGTAATGTAGTAAGCGATTCTTCTTCTTTTTGCTGTTCTTCAAAAATGCCATCCAGTCC
>JBGSKF010000084.1:0-8175 GCA_041741375.1 Gemmatimonadales bacterium
CCGGGCGCCGGTGGTGTCCGCCGGAGCGGCCGCGGGCACGACCACAACCGCGCGCCCGCGTCCCGACGCGCCATTCGGATTGCGGACACCGCCGATGTCCACGATGTACCTCTCGCCTGGTTGCAGGCGGGTGGTGAGGCGGAGCACCAGCTTGTCGTCGAGGCGGGGCCGACTGGTTCGGGGATCGAGGGGAGACGGGGGACGAGGTTGGGGGGCCCGGAGCGGGATCGGGCCCGTGGTGTCTGCGGCGGCGGCCGAGTCGGGGGTCGCGGGGGTGACGGGGAGACGGTACAGGCTGTCATACCGGCCCGGGGAGAGAATGGCTTCGACAGCCAGGACGGCCGAGTCGCTCACCTGCTGCACCAGCACCGAGTCGAGCGGAATCTCCTGCTCGGGGGAAAGCAGCTGAGAAAAGGTGAGGAGGACCGACACGGTGTCCCGCATGGTGACCGTCTGGAGGATGGGACCGAGCGAGTCGTGGCGAAAGGCCCAGAGTTCCCCGAGGTCCTCGAGGCGGCCCGCGCCCGTCGCGGTTTCCGTCCGGACGGTGTCGAAGAATTCCCGGCCATCGAACCGCCGGTTCCGGTTTTCATCCACCACGCCCCGGACCAGCCAGGTCCCCCCCGGAAGAGGACCAAGGGTGAAGTCCCCCACGGAATCGGCCAGACCCCGGTAGATCAGCGAATCGGGGAGAAGCATGGCCTCGACCAGGGCCTGGGGCACCGGCCGGGACGTGGTCCAGTTGATGACGGATCCCTGGAAGATGGTCCCGGGGGTCTCGCCTCCCGTCGTGAAGGTCACGACCGCCGGCTGACGGGACCGGTTGTTGCGGAGATCGTTCACTCCGGCCAGCAGCTCGATCCGGTAGGTGGTTTCGGGTCGCCAACCGTCGCGGGGCTTGACGGTGATCCGGCTTCGGCGCCAGCGTACCTGCGGCACCTCATCCCTCTCCCGAACCGGCGAGAGGAGGATCAGCTTCTCGAGGTCTCCGGTGCCGAGTCCGAAATTGGGACTCGATCCCTCCGAGACGGTCTCGTCGAACTGAAATTCGACCTCGCCGTCAAAGTCGGCCTCGACCACCATCGAGTCGGGCCGGGTGGCGAGGAGAAGGGGTGCGGTGAAATCTGGCGGGCCGCCGGGAGGGGGCTCGATGCGCGCGCACCCGGCCAGGAGGAGGGTGGCGAGGATCGCGCCGGTCAATCGGGGCAGGCGAGTCGCTCCCGCTTGTCCCGTAGAACGGAAATCTGCTCCTGCCACGAAGCGAGCTTCTCCCGTTCCCGCGTCACGACGTCCGCCGGGGCCCGGGTGACAAAGGCGGCGTTGCCGAGCTTCTGCTCCTGGCGGGCCACGAGCTCCTCGAGGCGTTCGATTTCGGAACGGAGCCGGGCGCACTCCCGCTCCCGGTCGATGAGGTCACCGAGAGGCACGAGGATCGCCGATCCGTCGGAGAGGACAGCCGTCCCGGCCCCGCCGGCCCCGCCGGCCTCGTGAGCGTCGGGGCCCACCTGGAGCTCGGACACCCGGGCGAGTCGCGTGATGGTGTCCTGCTCCCGGCTCAGCACGTCCCGGGAGCGGGGGTGGCTGCTGACGATGACGGCCCGCACCTGCTGACCCGGCTGCACCCCATACTCCGCCCGGATCGCGCGGATGGCCCCCACCGCCTCCTGCACCAGGTGAAAGTCCTCCTGGGCCTCGGAATCGGGGGCCCGTTCGTCGGGACAGGGCCAGGGGGCCCGGATGATCGATGCCCCCGGGGCGTGTCCCGGCAGGCGGGTCCAGAGCGTCTCCGTGATGAATGGCATCACCGGATGCAGCAGCCGAAGGGCCACGTCGAAGGTCCGTGTTGCCACCGCGCGGGCCACATCGCCACCCGGCAGGTCTCCATACAACCGTGGCTTGATCTGTTCGATGTACCAGTCGGCCAGATCGCTCCAGACGAACCGGTAGACGGCGGCGGCGGCATCGTTGAGCCGGAACCGGTCGAAGGAGACCGTCACCTCCCGCACCATCTCGTCACACCGGGCGATGATCCAGCGATCCGCGAGTCGCAGCTCATCCCGCCGGATCACCGCGGGGTCGGACCCGGCCAGGGGACGCACCGGACCGTCGAGATGGCCCAGCAGGAACCGGCCGAGATTCCAGAGCTTGTTGGCAAAGTTCCGGCCGGCCGCGAAGGACGCCTCGAGATCACCGGGATCGAGGATGAGGTCGGTGCCCACCGCGGTCCCCGAGAGCACGGTGAAGCGAAGGGCATCCGCCCCGTACTGATCCACGACGTCGAGCGGATCGATTCCGTTGCCCAGGGACTTGGACATCTTCCGGTGCTGGGTGTCCCGCACCGTGCCGTGGAGGTAGACGGTGGTGAAGGGGAGTTCTCCCATGAATTCGAGGCCCGCCATCACCATGCGCGCCACCCAGAAGAAGAGAATCTCGGGCGCGGTGACCAGGACATGACCCGGATAGTAGCGTGCCAGATCGGGCGTGGAGTCGGGCCAGCCGAGTCCGCTGAAGGGGACCAGCCAGGACGAGAACCAGGTATCGAGAACATCCTCGTCCTGCCGCACCGGCCCCTGGCAGGAGGGACAGTGGGTCAGGTCGGCTCGGGAGACGCTGGTGCGCCCGCACTCCGGGGTCTCGCAGTAGAACACCGGAATTCGGTGACCCCACCAGAGCTGGCGGGAGATGCACCAGTCCCGGATCCCTTCCATCCACTGGGCATACTCGTCGCCACGCCGGGCGGGCACGAACCGGAGCCGGCCCGACCGGTAGGCCTGGAGGGCCGGGGCGGCCAGGGGGGCCATCCGGACGAACCATTGATCCGAGAGCCGCGGCTCCACGATGGTGTGGCAGCGGTAACAGTGCCCCACCGCATGGGTGTGGGGCTCCACCTTCTCCACGAGTCCCTCCGCCTCCAGCGCGGCGATGACCGCGGTCCGGGCCGCGAACCGGTCGAGCCCGCGGAACGGCTCCGGGACGTCGCCGGTGAGCCGGGCCTCGGGGGTCAGGATATCGAGCGCGGGAAGCCCGTGGCGTCCGGCGATCTCGAAGTCGAGAGGATCGTGGGCCGGGGTCATCTTCACCACACCGGTGCCGAACTCCCGGTCGATGGCGGCATCGGCCACGACCGGCACCAATCGGCCGGTGAGGGGGAGACGGACCTCCCGGCCGACCATCGCCGCGTAGCGCTCATCCGCGGGATGGACCGCGACACCGGTGTCGCCGAGCATCGTCTCGGGGCGGGTGGTGGCCACCACCAGGAATCCGCTCCCGTCGGCCAACGGATACCGCAGGCGCCAGATCGATCCCCGGACCTCCTCCTTTTCCGCCTCCTCGTTGGACAGGGCCGTCAGGCATCGGGGGCACCAGTTGATGATGTACTTCCCGCGATAGATGAGCCCCTTCTCGTGCAGACGGACAAAGACCTCGCGCACCGCCCGGGACATCCGGTCCTCGAGGGTGAAATAGGTCCGGGTCCAGTCGGCACTGGCTCCGACCGCGCGGAGCTGTCCCAGGATGGTGGCCTCGGTGGCCCCGACGTAGGCTCGAACCCGCGCCTCGAAGGCCTCGCGCCCGAGATCGAAACGGCTGGTCCCTTCCGCGGCAAGCTGGCGCTCGACCACGTTCTGGGTGGCGATGCCGGCGTGATCGGTTCCGGGAAGCCAGAGGGTGTCGCGTCCCCGCATGCGGGCGCAGCGAATGAGGGCATCCTGGATGGCGTTGTTGAGCCCATGCCCCATGTGAAGGTGAGCCGTCACATTGGGTGGGGGCATGGCGATGACGTAGGGATCGCCCCGGCCGGAGGGTTGAAACGCGCCCTGGTCCTCCCACTGGCGGTAGAGGGAGGTCTCCAGGCCGCAAGGGTCGTAGACGGGATCGAGGGGGGCGGTCACGCCGGCTGCGAGGAGGTCGTGAGGGTGGAGGGCTCGATGTCATCCTCGCCATGCACCCGCACGGCGTTGACCACGGTCCGGTCCGGCGCCGCGCCCGTGGCCAGACGATGCAGCCGGGCCCGATCCTGACGGCGATCGACCCAGCCATGGATCTCCACCCCCCGGGATCCGACCCGGCGGACCTCCAGGTCCGCGGGTCCGAGCACGGGGTCCGACCCGAGAGCCTCGCGGATCGCCCGGATCGGATCGGGAGTGGACCCCGACCGGGCGCGGCCTGCCCGGGCCAGACGACGGACCCGCTCCCCGGTGACCTGCCCGAGGAGTTCCCCTAGGAGGAATCCTCCGAGGAAACCGAGCCCCAGGCCGATCGTGGCCTTGAGGAGAATGGGGTCGCGGGGACGGGGCCGGCGGCGTTCGTCGCGGATCGTGCGCATCGCATTAAGTTAATACCGCAGCACAGCGCTTCGCATGCGCACCGTCTTCTCGCTTTCTCCGGATGGACATGACGACTTCTCAGAAATCCCCGACCGCGTTCCCGATCTGGCGTTGGCTGCTGTTCGCGGTTCTCGTTCTGACCGGCCTGGGTCTCTATTTTGCCCACCTCACCCGCGCCGAGCCGGTGGTGGCCATCGTCTCCGAGGGAGGTGCCGAATGAGCGTTCACGTGACCCTCCCGGATGGGAGCGTGCGCGAGCTGCCGGATGGCGCCACGGGACACGATCTCGCGACCGCCATCGGACCGGGACTGGCCCGGGCCGCCCTGGCGATGCGGGTCGATGGAGCGGTGCAGGATCTGAGTCGTCCGCTGGGAGACGGTGTGTCGGTTGCCATCCTCACCGAGCGCGATGCCGACGCGCTCCCGGTGCTCCGGCACTCCGCGGCCCACGTGCTCGCCACGGCGGTGCGGTCCCTCTTTCCCGAGGCCGGAATCGGGTTCGGCCCCGCCATCGACGAGGGCTTCTACTACGACTTCGAGGTGCCCCGGCCCTTCACGCCCGAGGATCTCGAGCGGATCGAGGAGGCGATGCACGCCGTGGTGGCGGCGGATCACCCCTTCGTGCGGGAAGAGGTGGACCGGGACACCGCCAACCGCCGTTTCGCGGATGACGCGCTCAAGCTCGAGCGCATCACGGAACTGGGCGACGACGAGACCATCTCGCTCTACACCGACGGGCCCTTCGTCGATCTCTGCCGGGGACCCCACATTCCGAGCACCGGCCGTCTCCGTCACTTCCGCCTGCTCACCAGCGCGGGCGCCTACTGGCGGGGAGACGAAAAGCGGCAGATGCTGCAACGCATCTACGGCACCGCCTTCTTCCGCAAGGAGGACCTCGCCGAGCACCTCCACCGGCTCGAGGAGGCGAAGAAGAGGGATCACCGGGTTCTCGGCAAGCAGCTCGATCTGTTCTCCATCCAGGAGATCGTCGGCCCGGGGCTCGTGTTCTGGCATCCCAAGGGTGCCCTCATCAAGTGGGTGCTGTCGCGCGCAGTCGAGGATGACAACCTCGCCTCGGGATACGACCTGGTCTACACCCCCAACGTGACCCGCGAGGAGCTGTTCCGGATCTCCGGCCATCTCCCGCTCTATGCCGCGAACCAGTATCCCGCCATGGGGGCGGGGCACGAGGAGAGCGAGGAGGTGCGGTATCGCGTCAAGCCGATGAACTGCCCGATGCACTGCCTCATCTACCGGAACCGCACGCGCAGCTACCGCGATCTTCCGGTCCGGGTGTCCGAGGTGGCCAACGTCTACCGGAACGAACGGTCCGGAGTGCTGCACGGGTTGCTGCGGGTGCGGGGACTCTGCATGGACGACGCCCATATCTTCTGCACCTTCGATCAGATCGAGCAGGAAATCGGGCTCTGCCTCGATCAGGTCGATCGCCTGGTGCGCTCGGCGTTCGGCTTTGTGCTCGATTTCGAGGTGTCCACCCGGCCGGAGGAGCGCCTCGGCGATGACGCGACCTGGGACCGGGCCGAGGCGATCCTGCAGCAGGTCCTGACCGCCAAGGGAATCCCGTTCCGGATCGACGCGGGGGGAGGAGCCTTCTACGGGCCCAAGATCGACATCAAGTTCCAGGATGCGATCGGCCGCCTCTGGCAGGGACCGACCATCCAGCTCGACTTCCAGCTTCCCGAACGCTTTGAGCTCGAGTACACCGGCGCCGACAACCAGCCCCATCGGCCGGTGATGATTCATCGGGCCATCTATGGGACGCTGGAACGGTTCATCGGCACCCTGATCGAGCATTTTGCGGGTGCCTTCCCGGTCTGGCTCTCCCCCGAACAGGTTCGGGTTCTCCCCATCAGCGATACCCAGGCCGACGCGGCCCGCGCCGTCACCGCACGGCTCACCGCGGCGGGGATTCGGGCGCACCTCGACGCCGGGAGCGACACCCTGAACTACCGGATCCGGGAGGCCGAGATGCAGAAGGTGCCGTACATGGCCATCGTGGGCCAACGCGAGGCCGACGCGGGCACCCTCGCCCTCCGGTCTCGGGGCGCCGGGACCAAGCAGGAGGTGATGCCGGTGGACCAGTTCCTCGAGCGGATCCAGGCCGAGATCCGCTCCCGGTCCCTGCCCGTATAGGGGATCGAAAGGGTCGGAGGTCCGATATCTGCCTGCGTCGCGACGGAGTGATATATTCCGCTGTCGCCAGATTCGTGCATTCTCGCACACTGTCTTGATCCGGATGGAACGCATGTCAGACCAGACCACCGCCGTCATCCTCTCCGCCTGCCGCACCCCGATCGGTCGCTACCTCGGGGGCCTCTCCACGCTCTCCCCTCCCCAGCTCGGAGCCCACGTGATCCGCGAGTCCGTGGCCCGGGCCGGGGTCGACGCCGCGGCGATCGACGAAGTGATCATGGGACAGGTGCTGCAGGGCGGATGGGGCCAGGCCCCGGCGCGGCAGGCGATGATTCACGCGGGCTTGAATGGTGTCATTCCCGCGCTCACGATCAACAAGGTGTGCGGGTCGGGGCTCAAGGCGGTGATGCTCGCCGCGCAGGCGATCCGGGCGGGCGACGCCCAGTGTGTCGTGGCGGGCGGCCAGGAGGTGATGTCGGGGTCGCCGCACTATCTCCACGGCTACCGGCAGGGGATCAAGGCCGGCAATCAGACCGTGGTGGACGGGATGATCCACGACGGGCTCTGGGACTCCTTCGGCAACGTCCACATGGGAGAGTACGCCGAGTACACCGCCACCAAGGCGGGAGTGAGCCGCGAGGACCAGGACCGGTTCGCCCTCGAGAGCCACCAGAAGGCGGTGGCCGCCATCAAGGGGGGGAAGTTCGTCGCGGAGATCGCTCCGGTGGAGGTCCCCGGTCGCAAGGGATCGGTCACCGTGGACACCGACGAGGGTCCGCGGGAGGACACCTCCCTCGAGGCCCTGGCACGGCTCAAGCCGGTGTTCGACAAGGCGGGATCGGTGACGGCGGGGAACGCGCCGGGATTGAACGACGGGGCGAGCGCCACGGTGGTGGCGTCTCTCGCGTTTGCCAAGGCGCATGGCCTGGCCCCCCTGGCCCGGGTGACACACTACGCCACCGGAGGCGGGGAGCCGAAGGATCTCTTCTTCGCCCCGATCATGGCGGTGCGGAACCTGATGGCCAAGGCCGGGACCGCCATCGGTGACTATCAGCTTATTGAAGCGAACGAGGCCTTCGCCGTCCAGGCCCTGGCCGACGGCCGGGCTCTCGGCTGGGACTGGGACCGGGTCAATGTGCACGGGGGCGCGGTGGCCCTCGGTCACCCGATCGGGGCCAGCGGCGCCCGGGTGCTGACCACCCTCCTCCATGCGATGCGGGACCGCGGGGCCGGCACCGGTCTGGCCACCCTCTGCCTCGGGGGGGGGAACGCCGTGGCCCTCGCGGTTGAGGCCCTCTGAGGAGGAGTCGAGTGTGAGCCGGGCGGGGACCGTCCTTCCGCTCGGCCGGGCAAGGGCGATCGGTTGGACCATCGTCTACCTGCTGCTTGGCGGAGCGCTCTCCTTTGCTCTCCTCACAGGCATGGTGCGCCTGCTGCCCCAGGTCAATCCCGCGCTCCTGGCCACCCGCCCCGCCGCCGGGGCGATTCTGGCGCAGGGTGTCCTGCTGGTGACGGCCTTCGGGATCGCGACCTGGGTCATCGGGATCCGGGCCCTCCGGCTTCCCGCCGTGTCCCTGGGACTGGCCCCGATGACCACCGGGATCCGCGGCGTCGGCCGGGGCGTTTTGTTGGGGGCGAGTCCCGCCAGCGCGGCGATGATGCTGGCGGTGCCGGCGGGGGGGGCATCGTGGCAGTT
>JBGSKF010000085.1:0-14238 GCA_041741375.1 Gemmatimonadales bacterium
GATCGACCTCATCCTCCGAGGGGGACGCGCCCCGGGGCACCACCTGGTCCACGCCGGCCTCGAGCCAGGAGGCCACGGGCCCGGCATCGAGGGCGTGGACCACGAGGACCACCACCGCGCGACGGGCGAGCAGGTGGGTGATCGCCTCCCCGGTCGGCGGCGCCTCCAACGGAAGATCAACCACCACCACATCGGGGCGAAGCCGGTCGAACGCGGCCAGACCGGAGGCGGGATCGAGTTCACGGGCCACGTCGTACCCCAATCGCTCGAACCGGGCCCCGGTCTGGCGCAGGTGATCGGCCTCGTGATGGATCAGGAGAATCGTGTCTGTCATGACCGTCTCGTGGAGGAATCGGAAGGAGGGGCGAAGATGTCGATGGCCGCGGGAACGACCGTGGCCGTCAGGGGCGTCATGCCGCACGGGTCTCCGTCCAACTGGACCCCCTGTTCCGGCACGGTGGTGATGGTCACTTCGCGGACCCGGTGAAACTCGAGGAGCCGGCCCGGCCCCGTCCCGCGGTGCCTGCGGGCCAGGTGCCAGAGCACCCGGACGGCCTGGCCCAGGCCATTCACCCGGACGACGGTGACGTTGAGCCACCCGTCGTCCAGGGCGATGGAGGGTCCCATGGGGAGGTGGGGCGGGAAGGCCTCGGAACAGTTGATCACCAGCACGAGCGTGGCGTCGGTCTCGATCGCGGTTCCATCCAGCACCAGCCGGAAGGGCCAGGTCCGGAAGGCGGGAAGCATCCGGAAGGTCGTGGCCCAGTAGGCCGCGCTCCCGAACCGGCGCTTGGACTCGGCGGAGGTCCCCCCCATGACGAGGGCGTCCAATCCGGCCCCGCCGGCCACGGCGAAGTAGTGCACCCCATCCGGACGTTCCACCCGCCCCAGGTCCACCGGGCGATGATGTCCCGCGAGGATCACCTCGGCGGCGGCGACCGGGGAGCGGGGGATCCGGAGATTGCCCGCGAGCAGGTTCCCCGTCCCCCCCGGGATGAGACCCAGGGGGACGCCGGTTCCGACGAGGGCCGCCGCGACCCGCATCGTGGTGCCGTCGCCCCCGAACACGGCGACCCCGTCCACTCCCCGGGCCACGGCCTCCTCGGTGAAGCGGCGGGCATCCCCCGGGGCCCCCGTGAGGGCCGTCTCCACGGTGAGGCCTCCGGCTTCCAGTCGTTCCCGGACCCGCCGCAGAACCCGCTCACTCGTGCGGGCGGCCACCGGATTGGCGATCAACAGCAGTGACGGCATCAGAACTCCCGATCCCACCGCAGGTCCCCGCCGAACTGGTAGCGGTTGCGGTCCAGAAAGTTGACGGCGCGGGAGGTCCCGCAGAATTGAACCGGCTCGGCGCTCACCTGGAGGCGCCAATCGCGGCTGAGACGGTATTCGAGGCTGGCGCCAAAACTCCGATAGTCGAAGTTCTGCTGGTTGAAACAGAACCCCGCATTGAGCGACACGAACCACCGCTCTCCCAGCTGCCACCCCGCCTGGATCTGGTTGATGCCCCGGATTTCCCCCCGGCCGACCGCCCCGGGGCGAATCTCCAGCAGATCGGGAGCCCCCGGGCTCTGGTTGGCCACGAGAGACCGCTGGATCTCCGCGGAGAGCACGGACGCCGCGGTGGTCAGGGCACTCTGCTGGTTCACTTCGCCTCCGAAGAGAAGCACCGTCATCAGGTCACTTTGGGAGAGGGTGGTTTGGGAGGCGCTCTCGAGCCGAAGCCGGGGCACGAGAAGGGTGCCCTCGATGTGCGCCACGATCGGGAGATCCTCGGCCTGGGCGGTGTTGGACCGGATCAGGTGCCGCGCCTCGATGTCGAGCTCCGCGTTGAGGTCCGGGGTGCCGAAGTAGCGCACGGTTCCGCGGGTCACGGTGAAGTCCCGCGTCACCGGACCGAGCTTGAGCGTATAGCTCCCGCGCGGGGCATCGAGGGCCCCGCTGATCAGATAGTTCCGCTGGCGGCCCTTGTCGACGATCACCGTGCCCTCCAGCTGCACGTTCGCTTCCGCGGACCGGAGCCACACATCCTCGGCCACCCGCAGTTCCAGGCGTTGGATCAGGAGCGAATCGAGGAACCGGCTCTGAAACGGGGCGCTGAGCCGGGCCCGCCGGATCGCCGCCGTGTCGATCAGGTCGGCGTTCAGCGGGTCGTCCAGGTTCACGATGTCCTTGGTGAGAAGGTCCGAAAAATAGAGCACACTGTTCCGGACCGTGCCACGCCCCGTCATGACGGGATTGAGCAGGGTGCCCCGGAGGTCCATGTCGGCGGTCGCCCGGAGACGGAGAAAATCCGGGACATCGAGCACCGCGAACCGCTCGGCGTGCAGGGTCAACCCGAGCACCGGCTGGGTGAGTCGTTCCAACCGGATCCCCCCCGCGACATCGAGAAATCCGGACGACCGATTCCCGATCCGCAGACTGTCCACGAGGACGGAGTCACCCGCGAGATGAATCGCCCCCACGATCGGCCCATAGGACACCCCCAGCGGAGGCACGCGGACCCGGCCCTGGTCGATGGCGATGGACCCTCCCAGCCGGGGCCTCTCCCAGGTCCCATCCACCGTCACATCCACCGCCATCTGCCCGCCGACCTGGCGGAGGTTGGGCGTGAAGGCCTCCAGCACGCCGAGATCGAGACTGTCGGTCCGGGCCCGGATGGCGAGGGGGCCGGGGCGTTCCCGGTTCGGGGTGGGGGCCAGCGCAAGGTTGACGGGAAGCCGGGCGTCGACTTCGAGAACCGTCCGGCCGGTTCGGAAGAAGCTGAGGTTGGCGCTCAGCACCTCGTCGGTGTAGTAGAAGGCGGTGCGACCGAACGGGGCGCGGAAATCGCCGAAGACTCCGCCGGTGATCGACCCGGTGCCTCGGATCACCGGGTGCCGGGTGGTCCCGGTGAGACTCACATCCATCGAGGCCATCCCGGCCACGGTCGAGGGATCGCGCTGGAGCACCGCGTACACGTCCCCGAGCGCCACGCCGACCGCCGACAGCTCGAAGGCGCCGGTACCGTCCGCGGGGAGGGATCCCTCCAGGGAGATCTGTCCTCCCCCATCCCGGGTGGTCAAACGGTGGCGGGCCAGCGTCACCCCGTCGTCCGTGATGGCGATCATGCCCCGGTCCCCCAGGGTCCAGGTATGGGCGGGCAGTTCCAGCCGGAGGGAGTCGAGCCACACCCGAGCCGTTCCCGTCTCAGGCCCCAGGGCGAGGTGGCCCCCGAGCCACCCGGTGCGGCCGGCTGGATCGACCGGGGCCACGGACCACGCAAGCGAGTCGGTGGTTCCGGTCGCCGTGACGGTCATGGTGGGATAGGCCAGGCGGCCCGTCCGGAGGGAGTCGGCCTCGAGAAAGAGATCGAACCCGGTGGGTCGGGTCCGCCCTCCGGAGAGCGTGGCCAGGCCGCGCATCGCAGTGCTTGACGTCTCGTGCCAGCGGGCCTCGAGCGCGTTGACCTGGACCGCCCCGGTCCAGTCATCCAGGGATCCCCGCACCACCCCGACCGCGGCATAGCGGCCATCGAGGCCGTCATGCTCCTCCTCGTCCTCGGCGCGGAACCCGGTGAGGACGTCGAGCGTGCTGTCGAAGAGTGCCAGACCCCGGCTGGCGCTGCGCAGTGTCAGCTGCCCCTCGCGGGCGCCGGTCCAGCCGAGCGAGCCCTCGCCGGCCAGGAATCCTCCCCCCCAGGAGACACCGATGGTGTCCACCGTCAGCAGATCATCGATCAGCGACCCGCGGAACACCGCGGAGTCGAGCGGGATCCCTCCGATGCGGCTCTCGTGGAGGGACAGGAAGCCCGATCCGGCCCAGAGCGTGTCGCTCGCCACGACCCCTCGCGCCGTCAGCACCCCCGTGAGGTGGGTCGGCACGCCCGTGCTCCGCAGCGCCTCCAGATCGAGCGCGGTGAACTCCAGGTCCAGTCTCTCCGCCGCCCAGGCCCCGGTGGTGTCGCCGAGGCTGATCACGCCCTCCCCCCGCACCCGGCCCACCTCGCCGTTCACATCTCCAGTGACCGACAAGGAATCCATCGTCCCCTGGATGCGCACATGCCCCACGACCGTTCCCCGCAGAGTGAAATTCGGGAAGGTGGGCCGGAGCAGGTCGAAGCGAAGCGGAGCCAGGTCGGCGTCCACGTCGATCACCACCTCCGTCGTGTCCCGTCCGTCGAAGCGGAAGGTCCCCTGGGCCAGGCTGGGGGGAATCGATTTGAGGCGATGTTCCACCACGCCGGTGAAGGTCGCGTTCCTCCACGGTCCATCGACCATTCCCCCCAGGGCAAGGCGTCCCGCCAGGCGCACAGCGGGGGCCATGCGGCGCACCGTCTCCAGATCGAGATCGGCGGCGATCACATTGGTGCTGTCGAACACGATGCCGTTCGGGCCCCCGAACCGGATCCGGCCGTCGATCTGGGCCAGGTTGGAAGGGTGATCCGGCACGGTATGGTCCTGGAAGACCCAGTCCGTGCGCAGGCGCAGGGCGGTGAGGAAGCCGGAGGCCCGGAGCGAACCGGTCAGAGTCCCGGCGAAGGGGAGGGTGTCCAGGAACCGGCGAGCCAGGTCGAGGTCGAACTGCCGGAGCTGGACATCGAGGTTGCGCACCCCGAGCCCGCGGATCTGGTGCTTGATGGCGATCACCTGGCCGTCGACGGCGCTCACGTCGTCGGACAGGTGGAGATCCCGAATGTCGTACTCCACCTGCATCCCGCTCCGCGAAAGCGCCTCCATCCTCCCCCGCCCCGTCAGGTTCGGAAAGTGGGGGGTGATCCATCGCAGGTCGCGGAGCGCCACCTGGGGCGCCTCCATCCGAAAATCGAAAAGCACGGTGTCTGCGGGCCAGGTGACCCGCCCCTCGCCCGAGACCCGCGTGGCGGGAAGCTGGGCACGATCCAGCGTGAAGACCAGACTGTCTCCCGCAGTCATCACCTCGGCTTCCAGGTCGCGGAGATCGATCCCCGGATCCGAGATCCAGGCGGCCAGAGACGTGATGCGGACAAAGAGAGGATCCCGCTCCGGCGTGGCGATGCGGAGCAGGGGGATCTCGGCCCGGACCCGTTCAAACCTCCGCACCCGGATCACCCCGTCGGTCGAGACCGTGTCGAACTCGCGTCCCGGCTTCTGCTGCTCGTCCGCCCAGGCCGAATCCCGCGCCGCGCCGAGCAGATGGCCGGGCAACGACCAGGGAGACCGGATCTCGATGTTCCCGTCGGTCACGACCAGATTCCGGATCTCGATCAGTGGTGAGGGCGGCCCTCCCGGATTCTCACCGAGCCGGAGCACTTCCTTCCAGTTCATGACGCCCGACGGCCGTTGGGAGATCCACATGACCGGCGTCTCTGCCGTCACCGAGGTGAAGACCACGCGGCCCAGGAGGAAATCGGCGGGATCGTAGGCCACACTCAGGCGGTCGAACGACACCACCGCCGTGCCCGCCGTGTCGAGGATCTGGAGGTCATCAAACGTCAGGGTCCGCAGAAAGTTGCCCTCCAGCGATCCGAGGCGGATTGATCCCCGCAGCACCCGCGCCGCCACGTGAACCACCGCCTGGGCCACCACGTCCCGCCCGGTGGCGGTGAGGGTCAATGCGGTGAGTGCCCCCAGCACCGTCGCCAGCAGGCTGCAGAGTGTCACGAACACGAACCGCGCCACGGCGACGCGCATCAGAACGCCTGCCCCACGGAAAAATGCAGCGTGAACCGGGACCGGCTCCGGTCATCGGGCCGGAATCCGGTGCGCACCAGGGAGAGTTCCCCGTTCTCGTCCACCGCGAAGAGGGGCCCCGACTCCAGGTCGTACGGATTCCAGGCCACGTCCACGCGCGCCGGCCCGAGCGGCGTGGTGACCCGCATCCCGAGTCCCGGCGTGGCGCGGATCCGGGCCGGGGCGCGGACCCTCCCGCCGCGTTCCCACACGCCGCCCGCGTCGACAAACGCCGCCAGCCGGATCCGATGCCCCGCGATCGGTGAGGGGAAACGGAGTTCCACGTTCCCCACCACCAGGGTGTTTCCCCCCACCGGAGAGACCTGCACCGAATCCCGCGCGATCGGCGCCTCGGGGTCGGAGGAGAGGGCACTCGACGCGATCACGTAGGCCACCGGCCCCAGCTCGTTCCGGTCGAATCCCCGCACGTCGTTGGGCCCTCCGGCGTAGAACCGCTGATCCGGAGGAATGAAGTTGGTGGCCCCCGAGTCGAGCGACACCTGGGGCGCGAAGATCACTCCCCCCCGGCCCCGCACGGCCAGAACGACGTCACCGATGATCGGACGATAGAACGTCACCTCGCCCACGGCCCGGGTGAAGGTCTGCAGCGACGCGGAGCCGATCAGCCGGGAGCTGATCGTGACCTCGCCGGAGTAGACCTGCCCCCGGGTCGGGTCCAGCGGATTGTCCGTGCGCTCCCGAATCGCGGTTCCGGTGAGGAGTGCGAGCACCCGGCGCTTGCGGAGCTCGTCGATGTCGCGGAGGGTGCAGGCGTTGAAGAAGGCGCAGAAGTTGGCCGAGTTCGCCTCGGTCCGCCCGTAGGACGCCCGGTAGGTGAGCGAGAGCGGCACCCGGCTCGCCCCCTCGTGCGCCAGGGTGACACTGGCCCCGACCTCGTTGCGGAGGTAGACGAGGAACTCCGACCGCCGCTCCGTGAACGCCGAGAAGGTCAGCGTGTTCGACGGCGACAGGAAGGTCGGCTGCCGCCACGACACGTTCAGCGCAAAGTTGGCCTTCGAGGACCCCACCGAATCCTCCCGCAACCGGGAGCACACGACGTTGTTGTCCATTCCGAAATTGAACGGATCGCCCACGCCGATCTTGGAGAGCTGTCCCGAGATGTCGAGGATGCGACCCTGCCCGAGAAAATCCCGCTCGGTCCACCCGGCGCTGGTGCGGAAGCAGTCGTTGGATCCGAACCCCGCCGACGCTCGCACCCGGTGCAACCGGCCCTCGATCACCTGTACCAGGATCGGCACCACCGGCTCTCCCGGCCGGAATCGGGAGGTATCGATCGTGGCACTCGCAAACCGGAACAGGTCCGACCGGTACAGATTCCTCTGACTCTGAAAGAGATCCTGCTGTCGATAGAGGCGCCCCGGCTGGGTGGCCAGGAGATTCACCACGAAGCCCGAATCGACCCGGCTGTTGCCGATCACCCGGATGTCCCCCACCACGGCCCGCACCCCGGGATCGACCCGCAGCACCACATCGGCCGTGCGCGCCACCGGATCGACATCCCAAGCCACCCCATTCGGATCTCCCGCCGGGGCGAGATACACCGCGGCCGTGGGGTAGCCCCGGTTCTGGAGACGGGTCGCGATCGTGTCGGCGGTGGCCCGCAATGAGTCCCGGTTGAAGGGCCGCCCCCGCCGAAGCGGGAGATCCCGGAGCAACCGGTCCCGAAAGGGAAGGGTGTCCACACCGAGAAAATCCAACCGGCGGACCAGGACCGGTCGTCCCTCCTGGATCCGAAAGGTGATGAAGACGTCCTCGGACGTGCGCCGGACCAAGGTGTCCACCGTCACCTCGAGAAAACCACTGCGACGGTAATACAGACGCAGCCGCTCCACGTCCCGGCGAAACTCCACCTCGCTGAACCGGCGCTTGGCCCCGAGCCCGAGGAAACGCAGCGCCGAGGTGGCAAACCAGCCCGACCGCGTGGTGGCGATCGCGGCCGCCAGGCTCAGGTCGTCGATGGCCTCGTTCCCCTCGAAATGGAGTCCGCGCACGATCAGCCCCGACTCCTCACCGCGGTCCTGCGCCAAAAGCGACCCTCCCGGCGCTCCCATTCCGAGCACCACCAGGCATGCCCACAGGCCCCCCAGCGACAAAAATTTCGCCAGCGGATCGATCCATGACGGATCATTCGATGAGAGGCCAATTGACGCCACGCTCTAAATCTAGTAGTCTGTTCGGCTTACGCCACCCGGACCGGCGGACCCGCCGGGCGTGACGACTGGCAGGTTTCCAGTCACCAGAGCCCACACCCGGGGGCTCGACGTGGCCGAAACGGATGGTGACTGTCATGCGTCTTGACACTTCCCTGCTTGCGCTTCTGCTCCTCACCCTCGGAGCCTGCGGTTCGGAAGGCTCCCCCGGGACCCTCACCTATTTCTTCAGCTCCGATCCCCGCTCGCTTGATCCGGCTCTCTCCACCGATGTGCCGACCGGAGAATCGATCGTCCTCCTCTTCGACAATCTCGTGCAGACCAATCCCGAGGGAGAGATCGTCCCGGGCCTCGCTCGGCGGTGGGACATCGACCCGAGCGGACTCCGCTACACCTTCCACCTCCGCACCGACGCCACCTTCCACGACGGCCGACCGGTCCGGGCCTCCGACGTGATCGGATCCTTCGAGCGGGTCCTCGCCGCCGGCAGCAGTGGCGGGCGGAGCTGGCCTCTCGATCCCATCGCCGGGGCTCAGGTCTTCACCGCGGGAACGGCCTCCCGCGTCGAGGGACTCTCTGCTCCCGACGACTCCACCGTGACCATCACCCTCGCCGAGCCGCTCAACATCTTCCTCCAGTTCCTGGCCATGCCGGTCGCCGCCATCGTGCCGATCCCTCTCCCCGCCGACTTCGGGGAGCACCCCATCGGGAGCGGCCCCTGGCGCTTCGTCGACTGGGCCCACGACGACGCCCTCCTCCTGGCCCGGAACGAGGCGTACTGGGGCACCGTCCCCGCCGCCGACTCGCTCCGCATCCGGATCATCCCCGAACCGTTGACCCAGGCCGCCGAGTACGAGGCCGGTGGCCTGAGCGTGGTGGAGGTTCCCTTCGGCGAAACCCGTCGCTGGGAAGCCCTCCACGCCGACGAGCTGCAGCGACGCACCGCCCTTCGGGTGCTCTATGTCGCGATCAACACCCGGCGCGGTCCCCTGGCCGATGTCCGGGTCCGCCAGGCCCTGAACCACGCCGTCAACATGCCGGTGATTCTGGAGACGGTGGCGGCGGGCCGGGGCGTTCTCTCCGCCGGGGCCATCCCTCCCGGCCTGGCCGGTCATGACAGCACCCGGACGCCCTGGGGCCACGACCCGGCCCGGGCCCGCGCCCTGCTGGCGGAGGCGGGTTACCCTGACGGTCTCTCGCTGCAACTCTGGCGCACCCCGCGTCCGGTCTACAGCCGCATCGCCCAGGCCCTGCAGCAACAACTGGGCGACGTCGGAGTCCGCGTGGAAATCGTGGAGCGCGACGCCTCGAGCGCCCGTGCCGCGGCACGAAATGGCGAGGCCGACCTCTTCCTCACCGACTGGTACGGCGACTATCCCGACGCCGAGAACTTCACCTGGCCCCTCTTCCATTCCCGCAACGCGGGCACCGGGGGCAACCTCGCCTTCCTCGCGGACCCGGTCCTGGACGCTGCCCTCGATTCGGCCCGCACCCTCGGCGATCCCGCCGAAACGGCGGCGCGGTTTCGCCGCATCGACGCGCGCATTCACGCCCTCGCCCCCTGGATCTTCGCCTGGTTTCCGGTGGATGTCTGGGCCATGCGACCCGAGGTCACGGGGTGGCGGATCCCGGCCCTCTTCACCGGTCAGCGCTGGCAGGAGGCGCAGATCCGTCGGTGACCCGCTACCTGCTGCTCCGCCTCGCCCTCCTGGTGCCGACCCTGGCCGGCGTCCTGGTGGTGACCTTCGTCCTCCTCTTCCTCGCCCCCGGTGATCCGGTGCAGGCCATGGTGGGCGAGCGATCCGATTCCGCCACCGTGGCACGGCTCCGCGCCGAACTGCGACTCGACGATCCGGTCACCACCCGCTTCGGTCACTATGCCGCCGGCGTGCTCCAGGGCAACCTCGGCCGCTCCTACATCACCAACCGCCCGATCCTGACCGACCTCCTGGAGCGGTTTCCGGCCACCCTCCAGCTCGCGACCGCGGCGATGCTGCTGGCCACGACCGTCGGCGTCGGTATCGGACTGTGGGGCGCCTGGCGTCCCGGAACCCTGGTGGACCGGATGATCACGCTCGGGGCCTATGCGGGGGTCTCCTTTCCGGTCTACTGGGTGGGACTGGTCCTGATCCTGGTCTTCGCGGTGTCCCTCCGGTGGTTCCCTCCCTCCGGATCGGGGGGATTCGCCTGGCTCGTTCTCCCCGCCGTCACCCTCGGCATGCGCTCGGTGGCCTTCCTGGCGCGCATGACCCGCGCCTCGATGCGGGAGATCCTCGCCAGCGATTACATCCGAACCGCCCGGGCCAAGGGCCTCTCCGAATGGACCGTCGTCGGGCGGCACGGCCTCCGGAACGGGATGCTCGTCATCGTCACCCTCATCGGGCTCGACTTCGGGAGTTACCTCACCGGCAGCATCCTCACCGAGACCATCTTCTCCTGGCCCGGCGTCGGCCGCTATGTTCTCACCGCCATCGACAAGCGGGATCTCCCCGCCATCCAGGGGAGCATCCTCTTCCTGAGCGTGGTCTTCGCCCTCGTCAACCTCGCCACGGATCTCCTCTATGCCCGCATCGATCCCCGCATCCGTCATTCGTGAGCGCCGCCTCCTCCGGTCGTCGAGGTCGGTCCTGGGCCTGCTTGCCATGCTCGGACCGGGCAGCGCGCTCGTCGCCCAGACTTCCTCCGTCGCGCTCCCGCCCCCGGTCACCGTCAGCGCCCTCGACCGGCTCCTCGACGCTCCCCCCTTCGACCGGCACCTCTGGGGCATCGCCCTCACCGGCGATCGCGGCACCCTGGAGTATGCCCGCAACGCGGATCGCCTCTTCATCCTGGCGAGCAACACCAAGCTGGTGGTGGCCGGCGCCGCCAGCACACTTCTCGATCCCGCCCTGCGAGTGGCCACCAGCGTGTACGCCTCCGGTCCGGTCCGGAATGGCGTGGTCCAGGGCGACCTCATTCTCTACGGCCGGGGCGACCCGACCCTGAGCCGCCGCTGCTACGACACCGACACCTCCCGCGCCGGAGTCTGCGACCGGGACCCGCTCGACCGTTTCCGGGATCTCGCCGATCGGCTCGCGGAGCGGGGCATCACGGCGGTGGAGGGGGATCTGGTGGGAGACGGGAGCTGGTTCCAGGGCCCGCGGATCCACCCCACCTGGGAGACCGCCGATCTCACCTGGTGGTACGCGGCGCCGGTGACGGGGCTCGGCTTCAACGACAACAGCGTCGATGTGACCGCCACACCCACCTTGCCGGGCGCGCCCGCCGCCATCACCCTCTACCCGGCCCTGCCCGAGATCGTGCTCGACAACCAGACCCGCACGGGAGCGGCCGGGGACTCCCTCACCTTCGATCTCCACTGGGCCCCCACGGGGGAGCACCCGTGGCGGCTTGTGGCCACCGGCACACTCCCTCCGGGACGAACCCGTCGCGTCTACGCCGCGATCGACGACCCCGACCGTTTCACCGCACTCGCCTTCCGTACCGCGCTCGCCGAACGCGGCATCGTGGTCCGCGGCAGCACCACCACGACAGGGGACTCCCTCGCCACCCGCACGGCCCGATCACACCCTCCGCTGGCGGAAACCTGGTCGCGGCCCCTTTCCGACTGGATCTTCCCCGTGCTCAACACCAGCCAGAACTGGTTCGCCGAGATGCTCCTGCACCAGCTCGACCGGCAGACGGGGGGCGCGGGCACCTGGACCGGGGGAATCGCCCTCGAACGCCGCTGGCTCATCGACTCCGTCGGACTCGACTCCACGGCCTTCGCCCTGCGCGACGGCTCCGGACTCTCGGCCACCAACTTCATGACACCCGCGGCCATGACCCGGCTCCTCTCCTGGATGCGGGATCACCCACGGTGGCCCGTCTTCTCGGCGGGCCTGCCCCGAAGCGGACGGCCCGGGTCGCTCCGTACCCGCTTTGTCGGGACACCGCTGGAGGGCCGGGTCGTGGCCAAGACGGGGAGCATCTCGACGGTCAACACGCTGAGCGGGTACATCGAACGGGAGGACGGTCGCCCCCTCGTGATCTCGATCCTGGCCAATCACCACCTGCAGGGGGGGGCAGCGATGATCGCCCGGATCGACAGCGTGGTGGCGGCGATCGTAGGCGGTAGACGGTAGGCGGTAGGCGATCGAAAGGGAATAGGGAGTAGTCCCTTACGAACAAATTGAACGCAAAACGGCAGCAATATTGTGGGCAACGGCCGGAAACCCACACCGGCGGCCCGTGGGCCGCCGCGGGTTGGCAGGGAAGGCAGCGTACGGGCCGTTCGCGAACGGCCCGTACACGCCGGCAGTTTGGCCCAGGGGCCGTTCACGAACGGCCCGTACACGTCGGCAGATCGGCCCAGGGGCCGTTCACGAACGGGGATAGTCCCAGCGGAACAGTGACACAGGTTCGTGAATCTCTTTGGTTCCGGCTCTGCCGGCTTAGGGAGTCGGGAATAGGGAGTCGGGATAGGGAGTCGGGTGTGAAGGGCCCCGTGGGATGGTCAGAGGGTCATCACCCTCTTCCGCGCTCCGGGGTCCAGGTTCAGGGGGGATGGACCCCGGCGTTCGCCGGGGTGACGCTCCGAGAATGGACGGGCTCCGGATGTTTGCCGACCCGTGATTCCCGCCCTCCCTACTCCCTACTCCCCATTCCCTAGTCCCTCGCTAAATTTGACCATAGTCTCATGACCATGGTCGTTATATGCAAGATGCCGTCTCCAAGTCCCGGTTCAAGGCCCGAGCCCTCGAGTTCTTCCGTCAGGTGGAGCAAACCGGTGTTCCCCTCATCATCACCGACCGCGGTACGCCGGTCCTGAAGCTCGTCCCCTTTCGGGAAGATCCCCTGGCCGGCTTGAGGCTCCTCCGCGACACCGTCGTGAGCTACACCGCCCCCACGGAGCCCGTGGCCGACGCCGAGTGGGAAGCGGCGGAGTGATCCTCCTCGACACCCATGCGTGGGTCTGGTGGGTGGGGGCGCCGGATCGCCTCCCTGCCGCGGCCCGCAGGCGGATCGACGACACCGTGGCCGGGGAGGGAACCGTCGCCATCTCCTCCATCAGCGTCTGGGAAGTGGCGATGCTGGTGCAGCACGGGCGACTCACCCTCACACTCGATATCAGCACCTGGCTCGGCCGGAACGCGGCCCTCCAGGCCCTCACCTTCGTCCCCGTCGACAACGCCGTGGCCCTTCGCGCTGTGCAGCTCACTGATTTCCCGCACCGCGATCCCGCCGATCGCCTCATCGCGGCCACGGCGCTCGGCCTGGGCGCCACCCTGATCACCGCCGACCAGCGCCTGCACGCCTGGGGTGGCGTTCCCGTCCTCTGGGAGTGACCCGCCTCCAAGGAAACTCTGATCGCTTGACGGGACAGCCAATGCCCGTCATTCCCGCGCACGCGGGAATCCATTTTCATTCCTGAAACTCAGCAAGCAAGGTGGATCCCCGCTTCCGCGGGGATGACGATTCTTGAGCTTCCTCAGATCCAGCCTGTCACCTATGTCCTCGGTCCTCAGTCCTCTGTCCTCTGTCCTCGCTCTCCCTCCCTCCGCCGCCTTCCGAGTATCTTGGTTCCCATGCGCATCTACACCCGCACCGGCGACACCGGAGACACCGCCCTCTTCGGCGGCGGCCGAGTGCCGAAGCATCACCCCCGGGTCGCGGCCTACGGGGACGTGGACGAGCTCAACGCCGTCCTCGGACTGGTCCGAGCCACCGAGCCGATCGAGTTCTACGACACCCTCCTCGAAACGGTCCAGCGGGATCTCTTTTCCATCGGCGGGCACCTGGCCACTCCTGAGCCGGAGCGGGTGCGGGAGGCCCTGGAAAAGGCCACCCTCTCCGGCGACCGCATCCTCGAGTTCGAGGCCGCCATGGACGCGGCCGACGAGGAGCTCCCCGCCCTCCGCGCCTTTGTGCTTCCGGCCGGAACCCCGAAGGCGGCGGCACTCCATCTGGCCCGTACCGTCTGCCGACGCGCCGAGCGCAGCGTCGTGGCCCTCGCGGCGGACCAGGAGGTCCCCGAGCTTTTCCTCGTCTACCTGAACCGGCTCTCCGACCTGCTGTTTGTCCTGGCCCGGCTGTCAAACCATCGTGAGGGCGCTGGTGACGTCACCTGGTAGAGCGGAGGACGCTCCCCCGGTCCCCCTCCTCACGGTTCGGCATGCGGCAGGACGCTACCCGGTCCACGTCGGCGCGGGTCTCCTGGCCGACCTCCCCGCCCTTGCGGCTCGGCACCTGCCCGGCCGGTCCCTCGCCGTCATCGCCGACGCCGCCGTGGAGCGGTACGTCCCCCCCACCTGGTCCTCCCCCCCACCCCTTCTGGTGCCCCCGGGCGAGGGATCCAAGACCCGGGAGGAATGGGCCCGCCTGAGCGACGCTTTGGC
>JBGSKF010000086.1:0-20717 GCA_041741375.1 Gemmatimonadales bacterium
GCGGGTGACCAGTTGGACCTGGACCCCGACCCAGGCCGGGGTGTCGGCCCAGACAACTCTGACGGGACCCGGTGCCTCGTGCCCGACCGGGTTCACCGAGTTATGGATCTTCTGTTCGTTCACCGCACGGGAATCGGGAACGCTCACGGTCCGGGCCTCGGTCAACGGCGGGCCGGAGCAGGAGGCGAGTATCACCGTGAACGTCCTGGACTGCCTCGTGGTGGATTCTGCCGGGGTTCCGGACACGCTCCTGAACGGGAACCCCCTTCTGCGTCGCGGCCTTCGTGACGCCTTCGACGCGTCAAACCCAACCGGACCAGCCAACACGCGCTTGGAGCGTGGCGGACAGATCTCCTGCGCTGATGGGAACTGCGCTCCAGAGCTGGCACCGGTGACCCCACAGACCACCCCGTGTCGCAACGCGATCAATCTCGATCCAGTGGGGGCGCTGGTCCGTTATCACGCGCATCCCTTCTGGCCAGTGGGATTTGGGCCCACGGACACCCTGCCCCGGGTGCTCTGTTGGCCCGACGAGGATGACCGTCCCTCCCAGCCAGTCGGGGCGCGGCCGCGGCCTTCGAACGCGGACATCGTTAACGTGTGGGGCACGGGAATACCACACTATGTGATTGACCCGGCACGGGTATACTTCATTCCGGATCTTGGCCTGGCACTGCCCCTTGATCCCGAGGATCCAGCGGAAACTACACCTGGTATTTCCGCCTACCGTGCTGGGAGTCGAGTCATTGACCGCCAACAATGTGACCCACTTGCCTTCTGATTCTGCCACTCACCCGGAGGGACCATGCTCCTGCAGACTCTGCTAGCAGTTGGACTGATCGCCGGGCACGAGCAGAGCCCCTGCGATACGACGCCAGCCGTCGTAGCCCTTGACCGGCAAACCGTGCTGGAGGTGTTGTCCGGGGATGCCACCAGCCTGGGTCACTGGGGATTGGAGCGTGTCACGGATCCAGAGGAGGTTGTCCTCGTACAGGATTCGGCCGTGTGCACTGTTGCACTGGGGCATTTCCTCGAGTTCCGCAACGACAGCAGCCTCCAGAACGTCGTCGTGTTCGCGGTGGGGCCCCGTCGCGCCATCCTGGGCGGTGGAGTGCTCAAGCGATGGTTGCTGTTTCTGGATAGCCAATGGAACTACCTGGTGGGGATTCCATTGTAGGGATCCCCGGACCAGGCGGCATCAACGGGGAGGCCGTTCTTGCCGACGGGTCTGAAGCAGGGCCGAGGGCGATGGAGGGCCAGGAACAACTGGGTCAGCGTTGAAGCCCCGACGAATTGAGGGAGGCCTGCGAACGCAGCCCGACCACTTCCCGCCATCGGGAGAAGGGTGACCGGGCCATCACCTTCCCTACTGAGGAAGTGCGAGAGAACCGTCTCAGGTCCCTCGCCTTCGGCTCGGGATGACGTCTTCCCCTACTCCCTACTCCCTACTCCCCACTCCCTACTCCCTACCTTCCCCCCACCAGCTGCCTTCTCAACCGCGTCATCCGGCGCCGCACCGAGCCATCCAGCACCCGGTCCTCCACCCGCACGATCGCCCCGCCCAGGATCGACGGATCGGTCACGAAGGTGGCGATCACTTCCTTGCCGGTAACCCGGGTCAGCGCCTGCACGATGGTATCACGCAGTTTCTGATCCGGCTCCCGGGCCACGAGCACCGACGCCCGGGTCCGGCCCAGCTTCTCGTCCACCAGAGTGCCGTACTGACGGGCGATCTCCGCGAACATCCCCTGCCGCCCCCGCTTCACCACCGCCCGGAGGAAGAGGACAAAATCCTTCGGGGCGGCGGGAAGGCTGGCGGCCAGGAGATCCGCCTTGGCCGACTTGGGCACCTTGGGGGACATCAGCACCCGGTCCACTCCCGGCGACAGGGCGATGGCATCCGCCAGCGCTTGCATCAGATCACCCCACGCCACCGCATCGCCCGCCCCCCCCCGTTCGGCGAGGGCAAAGAGCGCCTCGGCGTAGTTGAGGGCGACCGATTCCGCCCTCACCTGACCGCCTCAACCGAGGCGAGGTAGCTCGTGACCAGCTCCCGGTCCGCCACGCTGTCGAGACGGGCCTCGATCAGGCGACCCGCCGCGGCGAGCGCCAGATCCACCGCCTCGGTACGCAGCATCACCGCAGCCCGGTCCCGCTCGTCCGCGATGTCGCGCCGAGCCCGCTCCAGCAGGGCGTCCTGCTCCTGCCGGAGCTTCTCGATGGCCAGCGACCGCTCCTTTTCGGAGACGGCCCTGGCCTCCGCCAGCATCGTCTGCGCGGACGCCCGCGCCTCGGAGGCCAGCCGCTCCGCCTCCTGGTGCGCGGTGCGGGCCTCGGCGTGCAGCCGTTCCGCTTCCTCCAGCTGACGCCGGATGGTGCGCTCCCGCTCCTCCGTGGCCGACACGATCTGGGGCCAGGCATACTTCCGCAGAACCCAGAAGAGCATCAGGAAGACCGCCCAGGCCCAGAAGATGAGCCCGAAGTTCACCTCGAACGGCGAGGTGGGTCCGCCCTCCGGGTCCGCGGCGAGGACCAGCAGCGCGTACAGCGCAGTCGGCATCGGACTACGCGATCAGCTTGAAGAGCAGGGCAAACACCAGCGCAATGATCGTGGCGCCCTCGAGGAGCACCGCGATCAGCAGGGCCGCGCCCCGGATCTCATTGCTCGCTTCGGGCTGCCGGGCGATCGCCTCGGCGGCCTGACCCCCGATCCGGCCCAGACCGATCCCGGCGCCGAGAATCGCGAGACCGATGCCGATCCCCGCTCCGAGGAGCGCGTTGGTGTTCTTCGCCGCTGCGATGACGGCGGCGTCGGAGGCCTGCAGGAACGCGAGAAAGTTCAACATGTGCCAACCCTTTGGTCGTCGGGGAGATCATGGGTGAAGTGCACCGGCCCCGCGCAAACCCGGGTCTCCCGCCCGGTTCCGTCGAGGCGCCCGCCGTCGGCCGAAGGCCAGCGGGCATTCCTCCGCCATCCGGCGGAGTACCTGTCCCGCACCCGGGCCGATGCTCCCGGGGCGGAGTACTGTAGGGAATAGGGAGTGGGGAGTAGGGAGTAGGGAGTAGGGGGCAAAACCCCGGATATCCCGCGCCATCCCTGGCAAACTCTCTCTACCGCCTATTCCCTACTCCCTACTCCCTACTCCCTACTCCCTACCGCCTAGTGTTCGTGCTGCATCATCCCGATGAAGACCGCACTAAGCAGCGCAAAGACGTACGCCTGCAGAAAGGCCACGAACAGTTCCAGCAGCATGATCCCCACCACCAGCAACACCGTCGAGAACGCGATCGCCCAGCTCCAGATGCCCAGCTCCCCGAAGAGGAAGATGATGCCGAAGAGGGAGAGGATCACGAAGTGACCGGCCGTCATGTTGCCGAAGAGACGGACCGCCAGAGCGAACGGCTTGACCAACTTGCCCAGGATCTCGATCGGCGCCATGGCGATCGACATCACCACCGCGCCGGGTCCGTGCAGTCCGGGCACATGGGGGAAGATCGTCCCCATGTACCCCTTGAAACCGAGCTTCCGCATCCCGGAAATCTCCACCGTCAGGAACACGAGGATGGCCAGCGCGCCGGTGACCGCCAGGTTGCCGGTGGCGGTGGAACCGTGGGGAAGCAGGCCGAGCACATTGGCGAAGAGGATGAAGAAGAAGAGGGTCATGATGAAGGGGGCGTACTTGTGACCCTCCTCCCCGATGTTGGCGATCGCGATGTCGTTGCGCACGAAGAGCACCAGCCCTTCGATCGCATTGGCAAAGCCCCGGGGCGCCTTCTCGCCGGCCCTCTGTTTCGCCAGCGAGCGGCCCGCCAGCCTCATCGTCACGAACACCAGCACCGCGGCCAGCACCATGAAGATCACATGCTTGGTCGGGGTCAGGTTGATCGCGAGAGGACCGAGGTGAATGTCGGGCCACCGGTTCCAGTGCAGAGTCAGATACGGCTCGATGCCGATGGAATAGGCGTCCGCCGTGTGGTGGAGGACCACCTCGCCAATGTCAGGAGCCTGCATCATCGCGACAACCGCCATTCCAGAAACAGGAGAGGAATCAACACTCCCAGAAAACCCATCGCCGTGGGCAGTGGCGGAAACCGGGTGCGATCCGCTACGATGGCTCCCGCCAGCAGCACGATCCCCCCGAACCGGAGTGCCATCCCGAGGCCCCACCGGGCCACGAACCCGGAAAACGGCAGCGATGACGCTCCCCGCATCGCCCGGGCGGCCCCCATCTGAATCGCGGTGGCCACGAGCCCGAACGTCAGGGCCCCTCCAAACGCCGGCCACCCGGAGAGTGCCAGCAGAACCCCGGACACCAGGGCGGAGAGCAGGAGACCCGTCACCGCCGTTTTCATCCGGGCGGCTTCCCCTTGCCATCGCTGCCGATCTCCCGCCACACGCTCACGAAGCTCAACACCGTCCCCAGCACGGTACCGGTCACGGTGCCCATCGGGATGATCCCGAGCCACCGATCCACCGCGTAGCCGAGGAGGGTGAACCCCACGATGCCGGCCGCGAACTTGAGGCCGAGCCCCAGGTATCGCTGCCCCTCGGCGAGGCCCTGATCCTTCGGTTGCCGGGGCATGGCGGAGGCAAAACTAGGAGCTTGTGAAAAATTTCGCAAGCTCCGCGGAGGTCGTTCGGATGACACTCTTTACCCCGGAGTCCGTGTTCCGGTGCCGGATTCCGGGCCAACCGGGTAACTTCCCGCTCCGCTTGCGCGTACGGTGTTTCGGAAGCCCAAGCACCGTGGTGCCGCATTCAATCGCCGGGAGACCGATGACGACGTCCAACCGTTCCGCCTCCGCCGTCCCCACCGCCCTCGCCGATGCCGACCCCGGAGGGGATGACGTCGCCCGGCTGCGGCACCTTTCCACCGCCATCAGCCGGCTCCGGGCTCAGGTGGCGCGGCGGATCGTCGGGCAGGAGACAGCGGTGGACGGGATCCTCACCGCCATCCTCTCCGGGGGGCACGCCCTGCTGATCGGCGTCCCCGGCCTCGCCAAGACCCTCATGGTCCAGACCGTGTCGGAGACCCTGGCACTCTCCTTCAACCGGGTCCAGTTCACTCCCGACCTCATGCCGGGCGACATCACCGGCACCGAGATCGTCGAGGAGGATCCCGCCTCGGGACGCCGGTCGTTCCGTTTCGTCCAGGGGCCGATCTTTGCGCACGTGGTCCTGGCCGATGAGATCAACCGGACCCCTCCCAAGACCCAGGCCGCTCTCCTCCAGGCGATGCAGGAGCACAAGGTCACCGTCGCCGGAAAAACCTGGAATCTCCCCGACCCGTTCTTCGTGCTCGCCACCCAGAACCCGATCGAGCAGGAGGGGACCTACCCCCTCCCCGAGGCTCAGCTCGACCGGTTCATGCTGGAGGTCCGGATCGGCTATCCGACCCGGAGCGAGGAGGAGGCGATCGTGGAACAGACCACCGGGAGTTCCACCCGGAGTATCGACTCGGTTCTCGACGCCGATGAGCTCCGCACCATGCAGGCCCTGGTCCGCCGGATTCCCGTCTCCCGGGGCCTCATCCAGGCCGCGGTGAGCCTCGCCCGGATGACCCGGCCCTCGGATGAGGACGCTCCGGCCACGGTCCGGGAGTACGTCGAGTGGGGTGCGGGCCCTCGGGCCAGCCAGTACCTCGTGCTCGGGGCCAAGGCGAGGGCGGCGATGGACGGTCGCCCGATGGCTGATTTCGAGGACATCGAGGCCGTGGCATCCTCCGTACTGAGACACCGTGTCATGACCAACTTCGCCGCCGAAGCAGCCGATCGCAGCAGCGAGGACCTCATCCGGGAGCTGGTGGCCGGCCAGGTCTGGGCCCGGGGGCGCTGAACCCCAGGGCCCCACGGCGTGGTGGTGCCTGTCAATTGATCGGCATTTTCCTAAACTTGAACTCCGCGTCCCCCCAGATCAAAATCCAGTTCAGAGTTTATTGAGGGACCAGAGGTAGCGTATCTGTACCTGTGGACACGGCTCGGGGATCTCATGCCCAGACCATTCTATCTGAACTGCCTCGGGACACCGACGCTGCGCAATTTCCGGGACGAGCCGGTTCAGATCCGGATCCGGAAGCACCTGGCGCTGCTGATACTCCTGGCTGCCCAGGGGGCCCGGTGGCGGCGTGACACCCTGATCGGCCTGCTCTGGCCCGGCGTCCCTCCCTTCCAGGGGCGCCAGTCGCTGGCCACGGCCCTCAGCGCCCTCCGGCGTGCCCTCGGCCCCGGAGTGATCGAGGCGACGCGGGAGCATGTCCAACTGGCCGCCGGTGCGGTATCGACCGACCTCGACTGGCTGGACCGGGGGGAGCTCGACGCCACGGCCGACCACCCGGCCCTGGAGCTCGACGGGTTCCTGGCCGGATTCGAGCTCTCGGAGTGCCCTGAATTCCAGGCGTGGCGGGACCGGCAACACGCCCGCTGGCTGCCGCGAATTCATGAAGGACTCCACCAGCAGATCGAGAAGGCCCGCCGGCGGGGGGACACCCGGGGCATGGAGCGGTCGGCGGAGCAGTTGCTGGCCATCGATGAGTTTGCGGAGGAGGGAATCCGCGGAAAGATGGAGTCCCGGGCCATGGCCGGGGACCGGATCACCGCCCTCCGGCTCTACGATGACTGGATCGGGCGGATCGCGTCCGATCTCGGTGCGTCCCCGTCGGAGGCCCTGGAGGGGATGGCGGTGCGCTTGCGGCGGCGGGGGTGGGAACGCACCACGCAGGTGCAGATTCCGCACGTTCCGACCGACCAGTGGAGGGGACGTCCCTTCGTGGGGCGGACGGTGGAGTACCAGCGGCTCCATGGGGCATGGGAATCCGCCCAGCGCGGGGCTCCGATCCACATGCTGGTGATCGGTGACAGCGGCGTGGGAAAGACCACCCTTGCCGCGCGCCTGGCCACGGCGATCGCGCTGGAGGGAGCCTCGGTGGCCCGGGTCCAGTGCTTCGAACTGGAACGGAGCATCCCCTACGCCGCGGTGTCGGGACTGGTGACGGGCCTCCTCGACCGCCCAGGGGCCGCAGCCACTGCGCCCGGAGAGTTGGCCGAACTGGCCCGGGTGATCCCGGCCGTCTCTCGGGCCTTTCCGGGCCTTCCCCCGCCCCGGGAATCCCAAGGCGAGGCGGCCAAGATCTATTTTGCCGAAGCGCTCCATGCCCTCCTGCTGGCCCTGATGGACGAGCACCCTGTCATGCTCGTGCTGGATGACCTTCCGCAGGCGGACGAGGCGAGCCTCGCTGTCCTGCATCTCATCGTGCGGCGCTGCGAGGGAACCCCTCTGGTCCTGGTGGCGACGGCCAACTCCGCCGCGCAGGGAGGAGGGTGGCACGAGGGCACGATGACCTCGGGGAGCGCCCTCCGGTTTCAGCCCCTCGTGCTCGGACCCCTCGTCGAGGCGGAATCCCAGGAGCTGGTGCGGGTGCTTCTTCCCTCGGGCCACCGGGCCCCGAATCCCACCGAGAGGCGGGCCCTCGTCTCGGCCTCCGGGGGCATCCCGATGGCCCTCGAGCTGCTCACCCAGGATTGGGTCGATCGGGGGACGGACTCGATCTCCCTGGCGGTCGGCGCGATGACCGAGGAGTTGAGCCCTCCCCCGCTCACCGACTATTACCATCGGCTCGCCGACCGGATGCTCGCGGGCCTCGACCCCGTGGCGGGCGGGGTGCTCCGTCTCGCCTCGATTCTCGACCGGCGGCTGAACGATCTCGGCATGTACACCCTGGTCGACGTGTCTCCCGGGCAGGCCATGACCGCCCTGGCCGATCTGGCCTCCCGCCGGGCCCTGCGTGATGCGGGGACCGGGCTGGAATTCACCAACCAGCTCATTCGGGCCCACATCTACCTGGCCCACCCCGGCCAGCTCCGCCGCACCTTGCACAGCCAGGTGGCCGACCGGCTGATCACCCTGCGCCGGGACGGAACCGGAGTACCGGGCCTGGAGGTGGCGTGGCATCTGGTGCGGTCAAGCCGGGTGGAGGAGTCGATCCCCTGGTTGCTGAACGGGGCCCGGGAGGCGATCGATGCCGGGGCTCTGCATGAGGCGGAACTGGCGCTCCGGACGGGGCTGGGGCACCTGCAGCAGGAGACGCTGGCCGAGGCGCACCTCCTCCTGGCCGAGGTGCTTCAGGAGATGTCCCGCTGGGAGGAGTCGATCGAGGTGCTGACGGATGTGCGCGAGGTTCCCGCGGCCCTGGTTGAGCGCGCCGAGGTGCTCCACTTCCAGGCCGAGGCCGGTCTCCTGCACGTGGACTCGGAAAAGCTCCAGCAGTGGGTCCCGCGGATCATCGGATTGATCACGGACGGGAAAGACCTGTCAACCCGGGCGATGGCCGCCGTCGCCCTGGCGATGACCGACTTCATACGACAGCAGGACTATCGTGATCAAGCGAGGGAAACCATAAACAACCTGGATCCTGATTCGTTCTCCGGGCATGATCGATCCCGAGTGCTATTGGCCTTGGCTCGTATCCAGTATTTTGATGGTTGCCCACATATGGCGATGGAAACCATCCAGAATGCCGTGGAGGCGCTTGGAGACCCTGCTCCGCCGAATTCGTTGGCAATGCGACTTCAGGCTGGCATCGCTGCAATCAGATCGGGTCTTACTGACTTCGACGTGGCCTATGATGACTTCCTCCTGACCTTCAAACTAGCCAAGCGCCTTGGCAACGAACCGATCGCAGCAAGGCAGGCAGCGAATCTTGGCATGTGTCAGTTCTACAGGCGTAACCTGCCAGATTCAATCACATGGTCGGCCCATGCACTAGCTTTGGGGAATGGCCAGAGGGGTTACTACCAGATCATGGCGTATGCCTACTCATCCTTTGCTCAGGCAAAGCAGGGCAACACCAAGGCAGCGCTACACCATTTACACACGCTTACAGCCACATATGAGAATGATAGTATCTCTTGGATGGCTCAGGCTGCTCTCCTCCTAGCTGCTGAGGGGTACATGTATCTTGGCATGACCAGAGAAGCTATCTCCTTCGGGATCCTGGGAACCACCGGTGAACATAGATCCCTCCATGCAATCAATTTCGGTGGGGCTTTCGCCTTCTGGATAAGTAAGACATTCCTACGGAGAACCGACCAAAAGGAAGCGCTGCAACGACTAGAGGGGCTCTACGAGACGCTCGGAGTACTCGACCCCATCGACCGGGTGGACGTCTTGTGGGCACTTGGCCAACTGGTTCAGGAAGAGCGGAGGGCTCGTTGGTTCAGAAACCAAGCCCGACAAGCCCTTGACGCACTTCCAGAGCCGGGGAAAAACACGGTAGCGTTGAGGGGATATTCAGAATCCGCGCAAAGCCCCCTACCTGACGAGTGAAGATCCTCGGATTATTTGTCCCTAGATCCCGTCAACAGTCCATCCCAGAAGCTACGTTGTGATCGGAGTGGAATCGGTGTGGAACGCGGGGCTCGCTCTTCCTTCTGATTGCCTGCCATTAGATGCGGGTCGGCCACCAAGCGTCGAACCGACACCGACCTCACCGCGACATCCACCAGGTCCGGGGCGAACTGCGTGCCGCGATACTTGAGCAGCTCCGCCACCACCGCCTCGAACGGGAGCGCCTTGCGGTAGGGGCGATCCGAAGTCATGGCATCGATGGTGTCCGAGATCATGATGATCCGGGCTCCCAGGGGGATGGCCTCCCCCGCGAGGCCGGCCGGATACCCCTTCCCGTCCCAGCGTTCGTGGTGGTGGAGCACCGCCTGGTCGACCGTCCCGTGGAAGCGGCTGAACATCGACACCAGCTCGAAGCCCCGCAGGGAGTGGGTCTTCATCAGTTCCCACTCGTCCTCGGTGAGCCGCCCCTCCTTCTGGAGCAGCGGGGCGAACTCGGCGTGGATCTTCCCCACATCGTGCAGGAGGGCGGCGTTGGCCACCTCCTCCACCACGTCGGAGGGGAGCCCCAGATCGACGGCGATGGTGCGCGACAGGATCGCCACCCGCCGGGAGTGGCCCGAGGTATAGGGATCGCGGGCCTCGATGGCCCGGACCATGACCGCGAGCTGCTCCCGGAGATTGAGCTCGAGCCGCTCATGGGTGGCGTCCAGCTCCGCATAGAGGTTCTGCAGGGTGGCGAGCTTCCCGTACACGTGCCGGATGGCCACCGCCATCGCGAGAATCAGGACGAACCAGAACCGGGCCATCCCGCTCTGGGCCGCCGCCGAGAGGTAGAGGAAGGCGACCAGGAGGGAGGTGGACGTGAGGAGCACGTCGTACCCCAGGAACCAGAGGGTATTGGTCTTCCACACGTCCCAGACCCGCTTGCCGGTGCTGAGCGCGACGACACCGCTCACGGCAATCGTGTTCACCATCATGTAGGTGATAGCACCAGCAAAAAACGCCAAAAGGTACACTAACACAACGGCCGGCTCGACCGAGGGTTGGCCAATAAGGAACCCCGGGGGAGTTGGACCACCCAAAGACCGGTATACCATGATGGCAGCCGATATGCTAAGTACCTTCTGCGACACGTTAAAGACTATTCTTACCAGCGGGGGTCGCCTTACAAGCTGAGCCGCCGCTGTTGAGAACAGAACGATCAGCCCACTCCAGAACCCACCGAAGAGAATCCCTGCTGCGTTTGCGGCGATAAAAGCCACCGACCCGCTTCCGTCCCCACTTCGAAGGCGAATTTTTGTCACGTCCAAGATGAAGGAAACGCCTAAAAAGAGAGTGAAACCCCAGTATCCCGGGAACGGTGGCCGAGTTGGCCAAGCAGTTATCATCATAACGATGGCAAGGAGGCCAACAGTGGCAACGTAGAAGCGGACCAGATCTTTGGATTTCATAAAACACATAGGAGGATGGACCCCCGGCCTTCCATCTCAGGAAATGCCTACCATTCCTGGTCGATGGTTGCCAATGCACTTGCCGCAAAGCTAAACGCGGCTGCGAGCCAGCTGATCATGTGAGCGTCACCTCCCTTCGGGTCTATCGTGCCGTCCCAAGGTAGTGGCAGGCCTCGCTATGGCCTCCCGACGCTCCGCTCAGTTGTCCGCTCGGGTCTCCGCTGGTGTCCCGCCGAAGACCGGGGTTCCTCCGATTGTCTTCCTTTCGTGATCGAGGTGTCAGTCGGGGCGACCGACCGTCACGCCTGGCGCCGGAGTTCGATCCACCGGTTGGTGGCGTCCAACACCGCCAGCACGGCGGCCCGCTCCGGGTTGCCACGCACCTCCGCCGTCCCGGTCAGAAACCGGGACTCCCTCCCCCCCACGCCCTGGACCACGGCGAATGCCACCTCGCGGTCAAAGGCCTCCACCACCTTGGCGCCCTCCAGCACCATCGCATCCCTCTCCAACAGCCGCTCCAGCACCGCCACGGCTGCTCGTGCCGCCCCCTCCACCCGCGCCTTGGGAGTGTCCCCCGTCTCCTCCTGGGCCGACTCGGTGCGTCCCTCATAGCTCAGCGTCACGGTCACCACCGCCCGGTGCTCGCGCGAGGAGGGCACCATGGCCATGCGCTCGAAGAGGACCGCCCGGTGGCGGGCGCGGTCCCGGATCGCCCCCTGCTCCAGAGCCTCGAGGGGCCGGGTCTCCGCGGTCTGGGCGATGCTGATCTTGCGGTGGTCCACCCGCAGGCCCAGATGGGCCAGCAGCGCCGATTCAATGTTGCGGACGATCTGCTTCGGCGCCTGCCCCGACTGGGCCAGAATGTGCACCTCGCTCACCTCTCCCAGCGGCGTGGTGACCAGCCGGGCGGACAGCACCCCCTCCAGGCTCGTGAGGAGATTCTCCGCGCGCCGAACGCCCCACGGATCGGGGGTCCCCGCATCGCTCCCTCCGGAGCCTCCGGCACTGGATGCCTCCGGCTGGCGCACCGACGAAAAGCTGTTCACTTGGCAAGCCCCTTCGTGATGAGTCGGACCACGGGCCCCTCACACCACCATGTTGCGGCCCAGCGCCTTGGCCTGATAGAGCGCACGGTCCGCGTTGACGACAATGTCCCCCACCGGGGGATCGGCCGGATCGAACGTGGCGATCCCGATGCTCACCGTCACCGCCTCGGCCCCGAAGCCGAGCCGCCTCCCCACCCCCTCGATCCCGCTGCGCAGGGCCTCCGCCACGCGGCGGGCCCCCGGAGTGTCGGTGCGGGTCAGCACGGCGACGAACTCATCCCCTCCGTACCGTGCCGCGAGGTCCGACGCACGCACCGCCCGCCGGACCTCCTCCGCCACCGCCCGCAGCACCTCGTTCCCCGCCTCGTGCCCGTGGGTGTCGTTGATCTCCTTCAGCCGGTCGAGGTCGAGGAACAGCACGGTGAACACTTCGCCGCTGCGCTTGCTCCGCTCGATCTCGTGCGACAACCGATCCCGCAGGACCCGATACGTCGCCAACCCGGTGAGCAGATCCGTCGCCGCCGCCCGCTGGGATTCCCGCGCCGTCCTCTCCAGGTACGGAAGACAGAGCCGGAGCGCTGCGCGCCCCTGGGCCGCCGCGTCCGCAAACTCCGCGCACGACCCGTAGCCACAGGCCCGGCAGTCCCACGGCTTCCCGTTGGGGCCGGGCCCGATCGCCTCCAGCACCGCCTGTACCTGCACCGGGTCCGCCGCCGGCCTCCGGGTCCGGAACGCGAAGGAGGCACCCACCTGAGCCTTCACCCCATTCTCCAGCACCGGCACCATGCTGCGCGGAGGCTCGGAACTCTGCACCACCGCCCGACGCCAGTAGAGCTCCTCCGGAGGACCCGAGACCGGATGGTCCAGGGCTCCATCCGACGAGAGAACGTCGACAAAGCCGAGGTCCATCCGGTCCACCGCCACCGCCCTCGCCAAGCCTCGCAACCCCGCGAGCCCCCGGACCTTGAGGAACCGGCGGCTCGAATGCCTCATCTCCTCCAGCATCGCCAGGGGAAGCCCACCCGCGGCGCTCAGATGGCGGCGGCGCTCCTGCGGGACCCGGTCGAACTCGAGCGGCTGCGTCAGCGGGGTCACTCCCCGCAAGGCGAAGACCTGCTCCAGATCCGCGAACGTCACCGTCGCATCCAGTTCTCCCGAGGGAGAAACCGGGGTCACACCGGCGAAAACGACCAGCAGATCCCCCCCCATCCGTTCCCGCAGATACCGTGCCTCCGCGATGACCGGAGTGACCACCGGAGCCAGGAAAGGAATCAGCTCGGGATACTCCCCCCGGATCGCGTCCACCACCACCTGATCGGTCGACCGGATCAGCGTCCCCCAGTTCTCCTCCTCCCACAACCGGAGATACTCCCGGGCCACCAGCTCGTCCCCGATCACCCCCCGCGTCACGGTCCGGAACCCCGCCGCATAACAGGCGTTCACCACCTGCTCCGGCGTGGCCGGAAAAAAGTGTGCCGCCGCCTCCGTCCCCAGGATCAACACACCGGTGCCACGCGCGGCTATCGCCAGGGCCCGACCCAGCTCTCCGCTGACCTGAACCGCCTCGTGCGGACAGGCCGGAACACAGTTGCCGCACCGGATGCACGACTCATCGACGACCTGAACCACCGAGCCATCGGGCGGCACCGCGATCGCCCCGGTCGGGCACACCCGGACGCAGGCCATGCACCCGACGCAGCTCTCCGCGTCGATTATGAATTTCACGGGCCAGTCCTCTGCTATTACTGAGGAGTGATGTTCCAATATCCCACAGTCCCTCATGCAAGTCAAGCGAGAAATGTGCCGGAAAACGCGATAGTCTCGTGACTTACGCCAAACCATACTCCTTGATCTTTCGGTACAGCGTCCGCTCGCCAATCCCCAGAGCCAAAGCTACCAATCGCCGGTTACCGGCATTTTCCCGAAGCGCAGCCTCGATCGCGGCCCGCTCCATTTCCGCCATCGTCATCCCCTTCCGGTACACCACTTCCCTGGGCTCTTCTTCCGGCTCATCGAGGGAGATCGTCGGCGACGTCGGAACCTCAATGATTTGTACTGTTGATGCACCATGCAAAGACTGATCGTTGAGTTGACGCCTCAAGTCCTCCACCTGATGCCTCAGCTCCATGATACTCCTGAAGATGAACTCCAGCTGATGCCGCTCCGGACCCCCCTCACCCCCTCCCCGCCCGGCAAGAACCGGAAGCACCACCGGAGTCCCCTCCACGATGTCGGGCGGGATGTCGGAGGCCCGGATCTCCGACCCCGGGGCGAGCACCACCATCGATTCCACCAGATTGCGAAGCTGGCGCACATTGCCCGGCCAGGGAGCGTCGACCAGGCGCTGCATGGCCTCGGCCGTGATTCCATGGAACACCCGGTCGTGCTGCCTGCTGAACTCCCGGATGAACCGGCGCACCAGCAGGGGGATGTCCGACCGCCGCTCCCGAAGAGGCGGCAGGTAGATGTTAAGAACGTTGAGACGGTAGTAGAGATCCTCCCGGAACTCACCGAGCCCGACCGACTCCCGCAGGGCCCGGTTGGTGGCGGCCACCACCCGCACGTTGACCCGGATGGGCTGGACTCCTCCGACCCGGAAGAACGAACGACTCTCGAGGACGCGAAGCAGTTTCACCTGGATGCTGAGCGGCACCTCCCCGATCTCGTCGAGGAGGATCGTGCCGTTGTCCGCGAGTTCGAACCGGCCGAGGCGGCGCTCGGCCGCGCCGGTGAAGGCTCCCTTCTCGTGGCCGAAGAGTTCCGACTCGAGCAACCCTTCGGGCAGGGCGGCACAGTTCACGGCGATGAAGGGTTTTCCCCGCCGCGGCGAGAGGTCGTGGATCGCCTTGGCCACCAGTTCCTTGCCCGTGCCCGACTCGCCCTGGACGAGAACGGTGCTCGACACCGGAGCCATCTGCTCGATCTTGACCAGCAGCTCGTGGATGGCGGCGCTCTGTCCGGCGATCCCGGTCTGCTGCTGCAGGCGGCGGCGCCCCGCGAGAATCCGGACGCTCTCCAGAAGTTCCTCGACCGGGACCGGCTTGGTGAGAACCTCGGTGGCCCCGAGCCGGGCACCGCGATCGGCCCGGTCGCGGTCGGTCGGCTCGAGCAGCGCGAGGGTGAGGATCTCGTGGTCCCGGGCGTAGGCCACCAGCGTCGTGGCCGGGGGCTCGTGCAGGGCGCCGGTGAGCACGATCACGTCGGGCGATTCCCGCCGGGCCGTTCCGCGCGCGTCGTCGACCGAGGAGACCAGGGCGGTGGTGAATCCCGCCTGTTCGAGAGCGGCGTTGAGGGGGACCGCCACCTCGAGGTCATCGAGGGTCATCAGAATGCGGGAGGACATCAGGTGTGATCCACCGGATCGCCGCGGGCAATGGCCACGGCGTGTTCGACGATCGGATCGAGAACCGACAGCCCGTCGCTCACTCCCCCCTCGCTTCCGGGAAGGTTCACGATCAGGGTGCGCCCCCGGAGTCCGGCCACCCCGCGCGACAGGACCGCCCGAGGGGTCGCGCGGTGCGCCGCCCCGCGGAGTGCCTCGGGAATGCCAGGCACCTCCCGGTCGATGACGGCCCGGGTCGCTTCGGGGGTCCGGTCCCGCGGGGAGAGCCCGGTGCCACCGGTGGTGAGGATCAGGTCCACCTCTCCCCCATCGGCCCACTGCGCAAGGAAGCGCACAACGGTGTCGGGCTCATCGGGAGCCGTCTCGCGCGACACCACCGGCCACCCGTGGATCGCCGCCCACTCCATGATCCGCTCACCCGAGGTGTCCTTCCGAGCGCCCCGGCTCGCGGCATCCGACACGGTGAGCACGGCCACCCGAAGGGTCATCCCGCCTTCCGCACCGACCCCCGGGTCCAGAAGGGGCGCTTGACCACCTCGGCCGGAATGCGGGTCCCGCGGCACTCGACCTCGAAGGTCATCCCGGCCTTGACATCGGGCGGAAGCAGCGTGGTGCCGATCGGTACGCCGAGCGAGGGACTCTGTCCTCCGCTCCGGACCACGTCCACCTGACGCCCGCCATACCAGACCGGATACCCCGGGCGGGCGATCCCGCGGCCCTTCAACTGGAACCCGACGAGCCGGCGCGTCACCCCGCGGGCCTTCAGGGCCTTGAGGGCGGGTTCCCCCACGAAGGGTGCCCCCTTGTCCATCTTGACGATCCAGCCGAGCCCCGCCTCCAGGGGTGTGATCGTCTCGTCGATCTCCTGGCCGTAGAGGGCATATCCCATCTCGAGGCGGAGGGAGTCCCGCGCGCCGAGACCGATCGGCGCCGCCCCCGCGCCCACGATCGCCCCCCAGAGGGTGGGGAGGTCCCGGCCCCGGCAGTAGATCTCGAAGCCGTCCTCCCCGGTGTAGCCGGTGCGGCTGATGAAGGTGCCACACCCGGCCACGGTGGCGGTGCGCACCCGGTAATACCCGAGTGCGCTCAGGGTAATCTCGGTGAGGGGCTGCATCAGGGCTTCGGCCCGGGGCCCCTGCACGGCGAGGAGACCGACCTCGTCGGAGATGTCCTTGAGGCGGATGTTGGCGCCTCCCTTCAGCTTCACCAGGTGATTCCAGGCGGCCTCCCGGTTGGCCGCGTTGACCACGAGCATCAGCTTGTCGTCGAAGCGGTAGACGGTGCAGTCGTCGACGAAGGTCCCCTGGTCGTTGAGGATCGCGGAGTACTGCACGCCCCCCGTCTCCAGGACGCTCACATCGTTGCAGGTCACCCGGGTGACGAAGGCGTTCCGGTCGGGCCCGGTCACCTCGAACTCGCCCATGTGGGAGACGTCGAACACGCCGACCCCGGTGCGCACGGCGTGGTGTTCGGCCACGATGCCGTCCCGATAGTGCACCGGCATGGTGTAACCGGCGAAGGGGACCATCTTGGCCCCGAGGGCGCGGTGCGCCTCGGCCAGGGGTGTTTCGCGAAGCGAGGCGGCAGAGAGAGAGTCGGTCATGCGGTGGATACCTCCGGGGAGCCCATGAGTGTGGTACAGAGAGCCTTCTGGACATGAAGCCGGTTCTCGGCCTCGTCAAAGACACGGGATTGCGGTCCTTCGAACACGTCCTCGGTCACTTCCTCCCCCCGGTGCGCGGGGAGACAGTGCAGAAAGATCGCCTCGGGGCGAGCCCGCCGCATCAGCGACTCGGTCACCTGGAAGCCGGCGAAGGCGACGGCGCGCGCCGCCGACTCCTCCTCCTGCCCCATCGAGGCCCAGACATCGGTCGTGACCACGTGGGCGCCGGCCACCGCCTCGGCCGGATCGTGGGTGACGGTGAGGGACGCCCCCTCCTCGCCGGGCCGGAACAGGTCGGCGCGCGGCTCGAACCCCGGGGGACAGGCCACGCGGAGAGCAAACCCGAGGAGCCCCGCCGCGGTGATCCAACTGTTGGCCATGTTGTTGCCGTCACCGACCCACGCCACCGTGGTGCCCCGCACGGCCCCGAATGCCTCCCGCATCGTCAGCAGGTCGGCCAGCACCTGGCAGGGATGGAGCAGGTCGGTCAGGCCGTTGATCACGGGGACGGTGGCCCACTGCGCAAGTTCCTCCACTTCCGCGTGGGCGAAGGTCCGGATCATGATCCCGTCCACGTAGCGCGAGAGGACGCGGGCCATGTCGCGGATCGGCTCGCCTCGGCCGAGTTGCAGGTCGCGGCTGGAGAGGAAGAGCGGATGCCCGCCGAGCTGCAGGGTGCCCACCTCGAAGGAAACCCGCGTGCGGGTGGAACTCTTGGCAAAGATCAGGGCGAGGGTCTTCCCCCGCAGCGGCGTGTGCCGGTACTCGCCCCTTTTCATCCGGGTCGCGAGGACGAGCAGGGCCTCCACCTCGTCCCGCGTCAGGTCGGGGATGGTGAGGAAGTCCCTCGCGCCCCGGAGCCGTTCCTCGACGAGACTCCGCATCAGAGGATGTACCGCCGAAGGTCGTCATCGGCCAGGACGGCGGCGAGCCGGCTCCGCACCGTGGGACCGTCATACTCATAGGTCCGGGGTCCGTCGCCGGGAAGCGAAAACAGCAGGTCCTCCATCAGGGTGGCCATCACCGTATGGAGCCGGCGCGCCCCGATGTTTTCCAGCCGGTCGTTGGCCACGGCGGCCACCCGCGCGATCTCCGCGACGCCATCAGGAGTGAAGCTGAGTTCCGCCCCTTCCGCGGCCACCAGCGCCTGATACTGCTTGGTGAGGGCGTTTTCCGGCTCGGTCATGATCCGGACAAAGTCCTTTTCCGTGAGAGGGGTCAACTCGACCCGGATCGGAAAGCGTCCCTGCAGCTCCGGGATCAGATCGGACGGCTTCGACACATGGAAGGCACCCGCGGCAATGAACAGGATGTGATCGGTGCGCACATATCCGTACCGGGTCTGCACGGTCGACCCTTCGACGATGGGAAGCAGATCGCGCTGGACCCCTTCGCGGCTGATATCGGGACCGGACTGGGCCCGTTCGCCGGCGATCTTGTCGATCTCGTCCACGAAGATGATGCCATGGTTCTCGACCCGGTCGAGCGCCTCGTTGACGACGTCGTCCATGTCGACCAGGCGCCGGAGTTCCTCGTCGGTCAGGATGCGGCGCGCCTCGGGGATCCGCACCCGGCGGCGCTTCTTCCGCTTCGGCATCATCTCCTGCATCATCTCGAAGATGTTGATGTCGGGCCCCTCCATGCCCTGCGGCGGCTGGAGCATCTCCGGCATCGGATAGCTCTGGGGACTCACCTCCACCTCGACCTCGCGGTCGTCGAGCGCGCCACTGGCGAGGAGGGCCCGGAGCTTTTCGCGCGACTCCTGCCGACGGCGTTCCGCGCTCCCGGCCGCATCCTGCGGAGTGACCTCCCCTCCCGGGGACACGGCAAAGACGGTCCCCGCCTCCGGGGCGGGTTCGGGCGACTCGCTCTCCCGCACCCGAGGGACCACCGGTGCGGCGGGGAGGAGCAGATCGAGGAGCCGTTCCTCCGCGAAGGACTCCGCCTGCGAAAGGACGTCGTCCTCGCGCTCCCCCCGGACCAGGCTGATCGCGGCATCGACCAGATCCCGGACCATCGATTCCGTGTCCCGCCCCACGTAGCCCACCTCGGTGAACTTGGAGGCCTCCACCTTGATGAAGGGCGCCCCGGCGAGGCGAGCCAGGCGGCGGGCGATCTCGGTCTTGCCGACTCCGGTGGGACCGATCAGGATGATGTTGGAGGGTGTGATCTCCTCCCGAATCTCCTCCGGCGCCTGGGCGCGGCGCCACCGGTTCCGGACCGCGATGGCGATCGCCTTCTTGGCCGCCTCCTGCCCGATGATGAACCGGTCGAGTTCGGCCACGATCTGGCGGGGGGGCATCTCCTCGAGCCACGGGAGCGGCTCGGCGGTTGGGGTGGCTCCGGCGGCGGGCTCCGTCATCCGAGGTCCAGGATGGTGTGGTGGCGGTTGGTGTAGACGCAGATGTCCGCGGCGATGCCGAGAGAACGCTCGACGATCGCGCGCGCGGTCAGGGAGGGATCGGGCAGCAGGGCACGAGCCGCCGCCACGGCATAGTTTCCTCCCGACCCCGCGCCCACAATCCCGTCATCGGGTTCGATGAGCTCTCCCGACCCGCTGAGCAGGAAGGCATGGTCGGTGTCGGCCACGACGAGGAGAGCTTCGAGGCGCCGCAGCACCCGGTCACTACGCCAGTCCTTGGCCAACTCCACCGCAGCCCGGGGCAGGTTGCCGGGGTACCGGTCGAGCTTTTCCTCGAAGCGTTCGTAGAGATTGAGGGCGTCGGCCACGGCGCCGGCAAACCCGGCCAGGACCTTCCCCCCCTTCAATCCGCGCACCTTGTTGGCATGGGCCTTCACCACGGTGTCCCCCATGGTGATCTGCCCATCACCACCCAGGGCCACCTGCCCCCCCTTGCGGACGGCCAGAATGGTGGTGCCATGGAACTCCGTCATCGGCATCTCCCTCGTCCCGGACGCCTCATCCGCCGCGCGGGTGGGCCTGCCGGTAAACGTCCTTGAGTCGTTCGACACTGGTGTGGGTGTACACCTGTGTCGTGGTCAGCGACGCGTGGCCGAGCAGTTCCTGCACGGCGCGCAGGTCGGCCCCGGCATCGAGAAGGTGCGTGGCGAACGAGTGCCGCAGCGAGTGCACCCGAAGCCGGTCCCCCCCGATTTCGTCGAACAGCCGGTGCATCCGTCGCTGAATGCTCACCGCGGCGAGTCTCCCCCCCCGCCGGCTGACAAACACCGCAGCCCGGTCGCCCCCGGTGTCCCGGACCACGCCCTCCCGGACCTCAAGATAACGGCGCAGCGCCCCGACTGCCCGGCTCCCGACCGGCACGATCCGTTCCTTGCGGCCCTTCCCCCTCACCTTGACCTGGTCGCTGAGCAGATCGAGCTGTCCCATCCCGAGACTCTGGAGCTCCCCGAGCCGGATCCCGGTGGAATAGAAGAGTTCGAGCATCGCCAGATCGCGAAGGGCCATGAACTCGCCCGTCGCGGCCCGGGCCTCCGCGGCCTCGAAGAGCATCGCGGTCTCCTCTCCCCGAAGCCAGGTGGGAAGCCGCTTCGCCGTGCGAGGGGTTCGAACCGACCGCAGCACCCCGCCCGCGACGTCATGGTGCACCTGAAGGTACCGGTACAGGCTCCGCAGTGCGGAGAGGGCGCGGGCCGCGGAGCGCCGGGAGAGCCCCCGTCGTTCGAACTCACCGAGGAACCCCCGCAAGCCGAGACGATCGACCGTACTCCAGGACCACGCCCCGCCATAGTGGCGATCGGCGAAGGCCAGGAACCCTTCGAGGTCGCGGCGGTAGGCCGCCACCGTGTTGGGGGCATGCCCCCGCTCCCCCTCGCAATGGGCCAGGTACTCCGCCACCAGGTCGGCGGGGCGCATCAGACCGTGGCCCGCCAGGCCGCGCACGCCTCGAGG
>JBGSKF010000087.1:0-3083 GCA_041741375.1 Gemmatimonadales bacterium
CGAATGAGGAAGCCGAGCGGAGGTTTCCCGGATTCGTGGCGAAGAAGCCCTACCTGCGGGTGACACCGGCGCCGAGGCAGGGAGTAGGGAGTAGGGAGTAGGGAGTAGGGGTTAGTGGTCGGCGGTAGATGGGAGAGCAAAGGGCATCAGGGCACGTCCATGTCCTATGTCCTATGTCCTATGTCCTATGTCCTATGTCCTATGTCCTATGTCCTATGTCCTATGTCCTATGTCCTATGTCCTCATGCTGTCCCTCGCCCCTACACCAGCCGCACGATGTCGTGGCGGGAAAACACCGGCCCCACGTCGAGCGCCAGCATCTCGCGTTCGTAGAGCTCCAGGGGAACCCCGATGTCCGCGAGGTAGAGGTCACCCACAAAGAGCCTCGCCTCGGGAGCCAGCAGCCCCGTCTTGGGGAGAGCCAGTGTCACCGTGGCCTCGGCCAGGATCGTCGGGGGATCGGGGGACCCGGTGTCGGGGTCAAGACCCGAGGGCACGTCCAGCGAAACAATCGGAGCGTCCTGACCGTTGGCCCATCCGATGAGATCGGCGGTCCGGCCCCGGGGAGGCCCGGTGCGACCATACCCGATGAGACCGTCCAGAACCAGGTCGGCGGCCTCATCCTCCTCCGGATCGTGGTCAAGGAGCGCTACCGGGAGTTGTTCCAGGAGGGCGAGTTGTTCCGCAGGGACACCGGTCACCCGAGTGGCGGGCCCGGAGAGGAGCACCGTCACCCGGGCCCCCCATCCAGCCAGTCGGCGTGCGGCCACCAGGGCACCACCTCCATTCCCGCCCGCACCGGCAAGGACCACCACGGACCGCCCGGCCGCGTCTCGTCCCGGGAGATGCCACCGCGCGACCTCGGCGAGGTGCCGACCCGCCAGCTCCATCATCCGGACCAGGTCGATGCCGAAATCCTCGACCATCGACCGGTCCACCTCCCGCATCTGGGCCACCGTCACCGCGGGAACCCGGTGCCGAGGCCAGTCCCGGTCCGATCCCCCGGGCCCGGTCACTGGGCCCGGATCAACCGGAAATCGTACTCCAGCCCGATCGTGTCACTCACGTCGAGCAAAAAGGCGAGGGACGGCTTGGTCAGCTGGAGGTCCGCGAAGGTGGTGGCTGTCGTCGCCGATCCGGTGATCACTCCGTTGTCGTTCCGCGCCTTCACCTCCCAGGTCAACGGTCGGGTGACTCCCTTCACGGTGAACGTGCCTTCCATCGTGAAGGAGAACTCCCCCGACGCGGGAAGTGGGTTGGGAAGACCCTGCACCGCCGTCGGAATCAGTTCCGCGGCCGGGTGCGCTTCCGTCTCCAAGGTCCGCATCCGGACATAGCGGTCCCGGCGCTCCTCGTCACTCGTGAGGGAGCCGAGGTCGATCACGAACTTCGATCCCGGGGCGATCTGCCCCGACTCGGTGAAGGTGATCCCCCCGGTGACCTTGGCCGTTTTCCCCACTGCGTCATTCGGGAATTCGAGCCGGGCCAGCCGCTCCCGGACCCGGTACCTCACCTCGTTCCCCTCGGGCGCCACCACATAGCGAATCCCGCCCCCGCCGTCCTGGGCCTGCACTGTGTCGCCCCTTCCGGCCAGCAGGACGACGACTCCGGACAGCGCGGCGAGCATGGTGCGTCTCAACATGTCAACTCCAACGTGAAGGCGAAGGGGCTCCATCGGGAGCACGGAATTGATACCCATACGAGTGGTGGTCGCCGGATGTTGCCTGGAAAACCGGACAGGGAGAGAACGTGCTGAAACCCGAAGAGGTTCCGCAGCGACATCTTGACGGGGGCGGCCCGAAACCCAAGGTTCCGGGTATCCCGCTCCGGAGGATTCCCTGTCACGTTCCCTCAGTCCTGCCACCGCGCGTCTGCGGGGTCCCGGTCCCCTCTCGCTCTTTCGCCGGGGGCGGCGCCACGTCACCCTTCTCCTCGCGACCATGGCCCTCGGATTCGCCGCGGCGCTCCCGGTCGTCTCTCTCGTTCCGGCCACCCCTGGAGCGGTGAGCCATCTTGCGCCGGAACGCCCACTCGCCGCCACGGGACTCGATTGGGGGGAACCGGTTCACGAGGCTCACAGCACCGAGCGGCTCGCACTCGACCGGGTCTCCCTGATGCTCCTCGCCACGGCCCTGGGTACCCTCCTCATGGCCGGCCTCACGGTACTCATGACCGGGGCGGCCTTGGGACGCGAGCGCCGAGCCGACTTCCAGGTAGCCCGTGCGGTCGGGGCGTCGCGAAGGCGGATCCTCCGCGACGTCCTCCTGGAGGCGGGAGTGGTCACTGCCGCGGGCCTCGGTCTCGGCGGTGGCGTCGGGACCTGGCTCGCACGCCAGGCCCTCGATTCGTGGCCGGGCGCAGTGACACCTGGCAGCTTCGCCCTGGCCGCACCGGTTGCGGTGATTTTCGCCGGCGTGGTTGGTCTCGCCCTCCTGGCTCCCGCCCTGCGCGTGGGACCAACCCCTCTCTCCCTCCCCTCGACACCGGGACGCCCCCTGGTGCTCTCGGCTATTCAATCGGGGATCGCGCTGATGGTGCTGACCGGGGCTGCACTCCTGCTTCGTCATGCCGGGAACGAGGAGACTCGGCACCCCGGATCCATGGCGGGCGGTGGTCAGCGGTATGAGGTGATCTCGGCCGAGCCGAACCTCGACGTCCGCGCCGCGGGGATCAGGCGCTTTCTGGAGACGGTGGCCCGATCCTGGCCCTTTGCCAGTCTCACCAGCCCCGGTGCCCTTCAGGGTCTCGGCACCGTGAGTCCCGTCACAACCGATTGCGGGCGATGCTCCGACGGGGGCGTCCCCCTCCGCTACCATGTGCGGGACGCCACCCACCACCTCGTGTCCGCCGATTCGTTCGCCGCGATGGGGGTCCATCTCCGGGCCGGTCGGGGCATCACTGCGGAGGACACCTGGGACGCGGCTGAACGGGTGGCCGTGGTCAACCACGCCCTCGCCGTCCGCCACTTCGAGAACGGCAACGCCATCGGCCGGCGGATCCGCCTCGGCACCGACCCCCGGAATTGGCATCGGGTGGTGGGCATCGCGGATGATCCGCCTACGGCCCTTGGAGGGACGCTGCAG
>JBGSKF010000088.1:0-4934 GCA_041741375.1 Gemmatimonadales bacterium
CGCCGTCACCACCGCCACCAGATTGGCGATGCTGCCACCGCTGGTGAGGGTTCCGGCCGCCGTCTCCGGAAATCCGACGACCCCGGCGAGCCACCGGAGGAGTTCATGTTCCATCCGAACGGCACCCGGAGAGGCAAAGAACACGCCGGCATACCGGTTGGTGACGTCCGCGAGGTAATCGCCGAGCGCGGAGGTGTAGACTCCTCCGCCCGGGATGTACCCGAGATGGCGCCCACTCGCAGGGTTGATGCCCGGCAGGTCCACCGAGGTTTCCAGAAGGGCGAGGAGATCCTCCACCTCCTCCGGACCCTCCCCGGGAGGGCGCCCGAGAATGCCGGCACCCTGATCGCCCACGGCGTAGGCCGGCGAGCCGGGGAGGGCCTCGAGAAAGCGGTCGGCATAGGCGGTCACCGCCGCCCGGAGCCTCCCCCGCTCCTCGATCCCGGGTTCCAGTGTCCGCGCCTCGGCCTCGAGCGCCTCCAGGCGGGCCAGCATCGTCTCGTCGGACATCGACGTCGGCGCATTCTTCATCAGAGGATTCGCACAATCCAGTCTCCCAGGAAATACCCGACCACAGCCACGCCGAGCCCAACCAGGAACATGTCCATCCCACTGCGGACGATCCCGCGCCCCGTAAGGAGACTGCGCGCCGCTCCCACCAGAAAGTGACTCGCCATGGCAACTGCAAAGGAGGTCCAGATGGCCCACGGGGCGGTGCTCACCAGCAGGGACGCGACCGGAATGAAGGCCCCGAATGCCGTCGCGGCCCCGGTGATCAGCGCTTCCCGCATCGGGGTGCTGGTCGCCTCGGCGATGCCGAGTTCTTCCCGGGTCTTCTCGGTGAGGGCCCGCTCCGGATCGGCCATCACCGCGGCCGCCAAACGGGTCGCGTCCGCCTCCGGAATGCCCTTGGCCCGGTAGATCAGCCGCAACTCCTCCTGCTCCAGCTCCGGCATGAGCCGGATCTCCTCGGCTTCCATCGAGATCTCGTACGCGTACACCTCCCGTTCGCTGCGCGCAGCGAGGTACCCGCTCGATCCCATGGACAGGGCATCGGCCACCATCCCCGCGAGCCCGGCCAGCACCACGTGATTCCCGGTGCCGAGTGTGGCCTGGGCACCGACCATGCCCGCCAGGAGGCCGAAGTTGGCCGTGAGACCGTCGTTGAACCCGTACACGACATTCCGAAGGACCCCGCCGGCCCCCGTCTTGTGCCACGGCTCCCGTCCCGCCGTATCCACCTCGCCCCCGGCCACGAGACCCGCCAGCCGTCCCGCGTGGGCCTTCGATTCCCGGGCCAACGTCAGTGCCGCCGGCGCCGTCGGAGACCCCGGTGCCCCCTGATACAGCGCGAGGTAACTCTTGACTTCCCGCCCCTCTTCCTCGAGCAGCAAGGGGAGGAGGAGACCCGGACCAAACCACCGCGCCAGCCGGGCCATGGTGCGGGCCCGAAACCCCGGGGCCGGCGCGGTAGGACTCGTCCCCGTCTCCTTTTTTATAAGCTCTTTCCAGACAAGGACATGGCGATCCTCGACGTGGGCCAGTTCCCGATAGATCTCCGCCCGCTCCCCGTTGGGCTCCAGGTCGGCGAGCTGGCGGTAGAGAAAGGCCGCATCCGCTTCATCCTGAAGGTGATGCGCCCATGCGGAGGGGATCGGCGTCATGGGGCGGAAGTATACATGGTAGGCGGTAGGCGGTAGGTGGTAGGCGATAGGGGATGGGCGATAGGGGATGGCACCTAGGGGCGAATAACATTCGCCGGGATTCGGGAGGGGTGATCCATCGCCCACCGCCGACCGCCGGGGGGAGGAGAACGCGAGGAAGGGGGCCTACCGCCTACAGCCGACCGCCGACCGCCGACCGCCGGAGGGAGGGGTGGAGGGGTGGAGGGGGCTGCGACCCTCCCCTCCTCCAGTGCATCTTATCGGGTGTGACGACACGGGCAATTTCCATGGACGCATTGCCGCTGGCGGATGAGGCGGTCGTTCCCCGAGCCATTGCGGGCGATCCCGCGGCGCAGGAAGCGATCTACCGGGCCTACGAGGCCCCGGTATACAACCTGGCCCGGCGCATCTGCCGGACCGTGGAGGATGCCGAGGACGTGCTGCAGGAGACCTTTTTGGAGGTCTTCCGCAGTCTCCGGCGTTTCCGGGGCGACGGGAGTCTCTGGGGGTGGATTCGGACCATCGCCGCCAGCAAGGCGCTGATGCGGCTCCGGCGGAACAAGTACCGCGACGCCGATGACCTCCCCGAGGATCCTCCCGCCCGGCGCCAGGAGGACATCGCCCTCCGGATGGACCTGGAGGCGGCCCTGGAGCGGCTCGGAACGACCACACGGGCCGTGGTCTGGCTGCATGACGTGGAGGGGTACACGCACGAGGAGATCGCCGCCATGATGGACCGGACGGCGAGTTTTTCCAAGTCCCAGCTCTCGCGGGCCCATGCCCGCCTGCGGTCCTGGCTGGGCGAGGAGGTTGCCGTATGACACATCTCACGATGGACCAGCTTCTGGACCTGCGCGAGCCGGGGCTCGAACCCGGCACCGACGCCGCCCACCGCCATCTCGAGGCGTGCGCCGTGTGCCAGGCGGAATCCGACCGCTTGCACCAGCGGGTGGCTCGCCTTCGGGCCCTGCCCACCCTTCGTCCACCCCGGAGCCGCCTCCCCGATATCCAACGAACGCTTCGGCATGAACGGCGGCGGCGCCTCGCTCGCTGGGGCGCCCTGGGTGGCCTCGCGGCCGCCGCGGCCTTGGCCGCTGTTCTCATCGTTCCGCGGAGTACGGGGTCCGCAGATGGGTCCCGGAGTGATTCCCTGACACTCGACCCCGGAGCCGAACTGCAGCTCGCCAAGCTCCGGTCCCGGGAGCTGGAGGCGGCCCTCAGTGCGCTCAATTTCGACGTCCGCTCGCTCGATGGCCGCACCGCTACCATGGCCGCACGCCTGGAGGATCAGCTCGGACTCCTCGACCATCGGATTCAGGTGACCGGCCAGCTCGAAACCTCCGCCCCTCAGCGGATGAGCGAGGAGCTCAAGCTCTGGCGGGAGCGGGTTGGACTCCTCGGAGCCCTGATGGACGTCCATCTCACCCGAGCACGCTACGCGGGCCTGTAGGCCCAGGAGTACACCATGCGAATGACCACACTCACTTTCCCACTGCTCGCCGTCATGGCCCTGGCGCCATCGATCGCGGCCCAGGATTCGTCGACTGGCTCCCGCGTCCGGATCATCGGCCGCTCCCCCCTTCGGGTCACCGATCGCGATGGACAACCCCGGGTCTGGATCAACGGCGAGGAGGTGACCGGCCGAGTTCAGGACGTTCTCTTCCGCCGCGCCCGTCTCGGGGTGACGGTCGAACTGGTTCCGTCTGCGGAAACCGATTCGATCGGGGCCCGGATCAGCGCGGTGACCCCGGGAGGACCCGCCGCGAGGGCCGGGATCCGGAGCGGCGATATCATCACCCGGCTCAACGGCGAGCGGCTGGTTGGTCCGGGTACCCCCAACCCGCGCGATGGTGAATCGGCGCCGGGAGCCCGTCTGATCGAACTTGCCGCCAAACTGGAACCGGGCGACACCGTCACGGTGGAGTATTCCCGCGACGGCCGGCGCACGACCACCTCCCTCGTCACGGCGACCGAGCCGGGCGCCTTTGCCTTCAGCATGGGGAGTCTGGGAGACTCGACGCGCGCCTCCGTGGAACGGATGCTCACCATGCCGGAGTTCCGGATGGAGAGGCTCTTCCCGAACGACGATTCCCGGATCCGGATGTTTGAAACCCGGCCCAACATCGTCTTCCGGGAGTTCGGTGGTCCCCTTGCCGATCTCGAACTGACTCCGCTCAATCCCGACCTTGCTGCCTATTTCGGCACGGCCGAAGGAATTCTGGTCATCCGGGTGCCGGAAAAGAGCCGCCTCGGACTCAAGGGGGGAGACGTGATTTTGAATCTGGACGGCCGCAAACCCACGAACCCCGCGGCCCTCCTCCGGATTCTTCGCACGTATGAGCCGGAAGAGGAGATCACCTTCGAGGTTCTTCGCTTGAAGAAGCGGGAAAAGGTGACCGGAACGATCGGACGCTAGACGATCCCCCCGATCCGATGGTCGCCGCCGGGGTGGCCCCACCAGGGTCATCCCGGTTTACTTTCACCCCCATGCTCACCTTACATTCCGGCCGGATCCTCCCGGCCCTCCTGCTGCTGGCCACCAGCGGGACCGGTAGCCTGCGGGCCCAGTCCCTCCCCCCCTATGCCTCGGTGAATCCCGTCGTCTCGTCCCGCAGCGGGCTCATCACCCAACCGTATCTCGACCCCACGCCCCGCTGGCGCTTCAGCGTACTGCTGGACTATGCCAACAGCGCCGAACTGAACCAGCGCGCCGATGGGCGCACCTTCGTGCTCGATGGAGAATATCTCCGCGCCGACCTGACGCTCTCGCGCGATGTCACCCGCACCATCTTCGTCACGGCATCGCTTGGACTGGAGGGGGCCTACGATGGGTTTCTCGACCCCTTCCTCAACTGGTGCCACGATTTCATCAGCCTCCCGGTGCCGGCCCGCAGCGAAAAGCGCCCCGAGAACGAGTTTGCCTATCGGATCGAACTCCCCAACGGCGTGGTGATCGATCGCGAGCGGGACGGGGCTTTCATCGGCGACCTTCGGGTCGGGGCCGGGTGGCGGCTCAACCGACACCTCCAGACGGTGGCCACCCTCACCCTCCCCACCAGCACCGGCCCCGATGGGTTCGGACGAGGGGTCGTCTCCACCAACCTCGTGACCACAGTACGGTTTCCCTTTGCCCGGCGGTGGACCTGGGAAAGCACCGCCGGCCTGGGGTACACTCCGAGACATGAGACCGAACTCAAGCCCTTCCAGAACACCACCTTCGGATCGGTGAGCTCGGGGCTTCGCTGGCGCTTTTCGGGACAGCAGGCGGTC
>JBGSKF010000089.1:0-9266 GCA_041741375.1 Gemmatimonadales bacterium
GTTCATGGTGACGCGGGCGCTGGGAATCGGGCCGGCGGCGTCATTGCGGGGGTCGGGCGTGTTCGGGGAGCGGGAGACGCTGGTGGTGGCGGACTTCCGGGCGCCGGCGTCGGACTCGACCCTGGGGCCGACCGTGGCCGAAGCACTCCGCACCGATCTGGGACAGTCACGGTCAACTGAATGTGCTGACCCGCGCCGCGACCCGCGAGATCCTGACCCTCATGCAACGACCCAGCGAGAGCACGGTCCCTTTTGTCGTGGCCCGGGAGATCGCCACGCGTGAAGGCGCCAAGGCGGTGCTCGACGGGGAGGTGGTCCGGCTCGGGGATGGCTACGTGATCTCGGCCCGGTTGGTGTCCGCCTTCGATGGCTCGGAACTGGCGACGTTTCGGCAAACCGCTGAGAACGAGAACGGACTCATCCCGAGTCTGGGAAAGCTGTCACGGGCGGTGCGGGAAAAGGCGGGAGAATCCCTCCGCACCATCAGAGCAAACTCCGAACTTGACCGGGTCACCACGCCATCGTTGAGTGCCCTCCGCAAGTACATCGAGGGAGTTCGTCTCGCCGACGAGGAGGGGGAAGTCGACCGGGGATTGGTCCTGCTTCGCGAGGCAGTCTCCCTCGATAGCGGCTTCGCGATGGCGTGGCGGAAGATCGCCGTGCTGCTCAATAACGAGGGTCGGGATCGGGACCAGATCCTGGCTGCGATTGCCACGGCGTTCCGTCACCGCGAGCGTCTCACAGAGTCGGAACGGTTGCTCACCGAAGGATTCTATTACACCCGGGGCCCGGAACCGGACCGGGACCGTGCACTGGTGGCGTATGAGGAACTGGCTCGACTCGACTCCACCGGCACGGGTGCCGTCAACAATGCCGCGGTGATTCTGGGAGAAAAGCGGGAGTTTGAACGCGCGGAGGAACTCTATCGGAAGGTCGTTCGGCTGCGTCCCTTCGGCGGCGCATACATCAATCTGATGATGTCCCAGATTGTGAACCGGCGTGGATCCTCGGCTCTCGATTCGACGGTGACCGCGTTCCGGGAAAAGTTTCCCGACAACAACGACCTCTGGGAAGCGGAGTGGTACGCGGCATGGGGCAAGGGCTCCCTGGACGCAGCCGATTCGATTTCTCGTGCCACCAACCGTACAGCCAAAACCCTCCGCCAGGCGACGCGAAGCGCCTGGACGGCTGGGGACCTGGCCAGTTTCCGCGGGCGTCCAAGCCAGGCGCTCCGCTGGAGGGTGCTCGCGTCGGAGGCCCTCCTTCGCTCGGATGCCTCGGCCCGGAACCGACTCAATTTTACAACCGATTCGGCATTTGCTGCCGTCGAAAGAGATGATCTTGCGTCTGCTCGTCAAATCCTTGTCCGGGGGCTCAGTCGCGTACGGTGGGAGGAGATCCCCCCCAGCGAGCGCCCGTGGACCTTGCTGGCTATTCTCGCCGGGGCGACCGGGGACGTTGCACTCGCCCGGCGGGCTCAGCAGGGATTCGAACAAGACGAATCGTCTCTGGTGAACGACCCGGTGGGCCGTCGCGCCTTCCATGCGGCGCATGTCGCGTTGGCGGAGGAGAAGTATTCCGAGGCCATTCCGCTTCTGCAGGAAGCGGACCGACGGTTCGAGATCGACATGCGATATGCGGCAACCCTCCTTGGGCAGGCGCATGACCAGGCGGGAAGACCGGATTCCGCCATTGTCTACTACGAGCAGTTCATCATGACTCCGGACCCCGATGCGATCGTCGATTCGTACTGGCGCCCCCGTACGCACTACCGGTTGGGAGAACTGTACGAAATGAAGGGGAACCGTGACAAGGCGGTGGCCCACTACACAGAGTTCGTGTCGCTCTGGAAGGACGCGGAGCCCGCGCTGCAGCCGAGGGTGCAGGAAGCCCGTCGACGTCTGGAGCGGCTGGTGGCGGACAAAGGATGAACAACGAAGTGTGACTTTCGAAGTGTGAAGTTTGAAGTGGACCCCCGGCGTCCGCCGGGGTGACGCTCCACAATCAGTCGGCGCCCTTGCGGCGAGCCTCCGCCACCAGATCCGACGCCCGCTTGTCGGCTTCGGCGAGGATCTGATCGGCCCGCGCATTCGCTTCCCGCCGCAACCGGTCGGCCGCAAGCCGCGCGGCAGCCTGAGCCACCGGCCCCGAGGCCCGGGCCACCAGGGAATCGGCCCTGGAATTGGCCTCGGCTCGCACCTGGTCCGCCACCCGCCGTGCCTCCTCCCGAATCGACTCCGCCCGCCGCTCCGCCTCGGCGATCGCGTTGTCGGCCTCTGCCTGCGCGCGCTGACGGGCGGCACCCGCGGCAGAATCAACCTGTTGACCCAACGACTCGGCCTTCTGTCCCGCCTGCTGGCGGATCGCCCCGGCCACGCTGCCCACGGGATTGCCGGCATCGATGCCCAGCGAGGGATCGGTGATGGTGCCGCCGAGCTGCAGGCCGAGACTGAGGACATCGACGGCACTGAGATCAAAGCCGGTTCTTCCCGCTTGAGTCACGAGCCCCGTGATGGCCCGGCTCGCTTCCGCTCCGAGGAGGGCGCTCGGTGCCTGGAGTCGCAGGGCATACTGGAGCGACTGGTCGATTCCGTTCGAGCCCGACACGGTGAGCTGGAAGTCGCCGAGCTGGAGGTCGAACGGCTGGACATGGAGCCGGCCGTCACGGATGGCGAAGGTGGAGCGAATCGCCCGGAAGGTCGGATGGGTGAACTGGGGGAGCTTGAGCAGCCCGGCCATCCGGTCCAGGGGAGGAAACCCCTCCAGGGCGAGCTGTGAGGTCTGGAGGGACCCCTGGCCGCTGAGGGCGCTGAAGATCGGCATCATCCGTTCTCCGAGCGCGCCCGTGAGCCCCATCTGCACGGAGAAAGTGCCGCGGGCAAAACCCGCCACCGGCGCAAATCGCTGAATGGTGGTGAGGGCGGAGAAGGACGCGGGGATCTCGAGGTCGGTCAACTCCAGTGCGGCATCGAACGAGGGGCGGGTGGGATCGGTGGTGTCGTAGTATCCGTTCATCCCCAGGGTGCCGCCCAGGCCCTTCATCCGCAGATTCTCCAGGGTCACCCGCTGGTCCTTCACCCGGACGGTTCCCTCCACATCGGTCAGGTTCAGGTCGGCCCAGGCGAGCTGGGCAACGTCCGCCTGCAGGGTAAAGTCGAGGTTGGCGGGGACGGGAATGATCTCGAGCGATCCGGATGACTGCCACTCATTCAGGTCGAAGCGGGCACTCCGGAGCGTGGCGTTGCCACGGAGTTCCTCTCCCCGAAGAAGGAAACGGAGGAGGTTGTCGAGGGAGCCGGTCATGTCGATGTCGCTCCCGCCGATTCGTCCGCGGAAGGAGGTGAGCTCCGTCAAACGGGGGGTGAGCCGAAGCCGGGTTTCGTCGATCGCGATGGCGTGGGGGAGGTCCGCCATCTGAAGGGTCAGGTCGCGGATGTCCACGGCGCCGCGGGCGTTCACCCGGTCATACTGACCCCGGTCGAGGGCCGAGAGGCGGGTCTGCACGGCGGCGTCGGCGGTGATGACACCGGCGAGCTGGTCCACCCCCTGGAGCTTCATGGTGCGGCGAACGTCGGCGAGGTCCACCCGTCCCGCCAGCCTCACGTCGATGTCCGGATCCGACACCGGGGTGCGGAGCCGGAGTGAGAGGTCGATCGGGTCGTTTCCGATCTGTGCATGGAATCGGCTCAGATTCATGACGGTGCTGTCGAGCGAGCCACCGGGATTGTCCAGACCCAGGTCGAAACCGATGTCCCGCGCAGGAAGCGGAAGGTCGGGGTACTGGAAGGAGCCGTTGTCGACCGTGGCGCGCAGGGTGAAGGCCGGAAAGGAGCCGTCTCCATGAATGCCGTTGACCGTGCCCGACACCGACATCGTGCCGGTGGTCTTGAGTGATTGGAAGTCCTGGGCATAGATCGTGGGGATCAGGGAGACGAGGTGCCGGAAATCGGTGGCGGGGGCCTCGAAGGTCAGATCGATCGCGGTGCCGTTCTCCTTCTGTGCCAGGGACCCCGCCAGGCGAAGTGCCAGGTCGTTGAGGCGGAGGGTGTTGTCACGGAACGTGAACTGGTTCTCCGCCATGTTCGCGTCGAGCTCGGCGGTGAGGTCCAGGGCAACGCGCGTGAGGTACGGGACTCCGGCAAAACGCACGGAGACCTCCTCGGCTGTCGCGCTGGTACGGAGCAAGAAGCTCTCCCTGGCGAAGTCGCCGCTCAGGGACTGGTTGAGACGGAAGAGCGATGCGCTCAGGCCGGTGGCCCGGTTGTCGAGGGTGACCGAGGCGTTCTGGATGATCATCCGGCGGAGGCTCACGGCCACACCACGGGAGGTGGTGGTGTCCGTCACCGTCGCGTCCGCCGTTCGCATGATGTCCCAGTTGGCGGTCCCGTCCTCCTGGACACGCAGCAGCAACGCTGGTTCCCGCAGGACCAGTGCCCGGATGAGGAGCGGGTCTCCCCGTCTCCAGTTCCTCACCACGCTTGGCAGGTCCAGGACCAGGCGCAACTGGTCTATCGAGGCGAGCGTGTCGCCCTCGAAGGTGCCGGTCCCGACGACGCTGAGGTCATCCAGACGGAGGGTGAGGTTCGGGAAATTCCGAAGAAAGGTGAGACCGAGGCCGGTCCACTCCACCCGGGCGTTGACCGACGCGTTGAGGGCGGACTTGACCCGTTCGGCGATCCGGTCCTTGAAGAGGAGCGGGGTGACGACCAGAAGGGCCAGGAGGAGGGCAGCGCCGGCTCCGAGGCCAAGGGCGACTTTACGAGGACGGGTCATGGGGACTTCACTTCCTTGCTCCGATCGCCGAGACAACAACGACCGTGGGTCGGGGGACCCTCGGAATATACCGGAAGACCGGGCGGGGTCGGTCCATGTCCAGGCCCAAGCCTTAACGCGGGCCCAGGATGACGCGTCTCATGTTGCGAAGGGAAACGTCGAGCAGATGGCGGGTTCACCTGCCGGTTCACCAGAAGGGAGCATGACCATGTTTCGACACCTCGCTCTTGTGAGTCTCCTTGCGGCGTCAACCGTTCCGGCGTTCGCGCAGGACTCGTCCGCGGCCCAGTCCCGTCGCCAACGCCTTCTCCGGCCCAGCGCAGAGGCGGTCTTGAGCATGCGGGCCCGGCTGGAGCTGACCGATCGCCAGATCGCGGACCTCACCCGCATCCGGCAGGACAACCTGAGGGTACGCCAGGAGGAGATGACGGCACGGATGGAGCTGCAGTCCCGGCTCAGGGCAGGAGACATCACGCAGGATCAGTTCGCGGCGGAGATGGGGAAGAGGAGAGAAGCGATCGGGGCGCGGCTCGGCGGCGAAGGAACCGACCGGGTGTCGGCGGTGCTGAGCGAGGCGCAGCGGGAGAAGCTTCAGACGCTGCGGCGGCAGGAGTTTCGGCAGAGGCTGGGGCAGCGGGGATTCCGCGGCGGGCAGGGGCAGGGTCGCGGATCAGGACCGGGGCGAGGAGGATTCGGGCATCGGTCGTTCGGGCCTGGACAAGGGAGAGGAGGCCCCGGCAGGGGATTCGGACCCGGTGGCGCCTGGCTTCGGGACCGGCGGGACGGTGACACGGCGGAGAGACCCCGGTTCCGGTTGCGTGGGGATGGGGAGGAGCGGGGTTCCGGGACTTCGGGCTGATCGCAGAGGGGCGCGAGCGGGTACCTCTCCCGACTACACCCAGGTCAACCAGGTGTGTCAGAGGGGGCCTCACTTCCAACTACCTCCGGTTGCCCAGCACCTCGGCCAGTACCACGCCTTCCACCTCCTGTAACGGCTGTATCCCCAAAAGGGCCGCGAGGGTCGGACCGATATCGACAGTGCGGACTGCTCGATCCACCACCTGGGCGGCGATTCCCGCGCCCATGAAGGCGATCGGCACGGTGCGGTCGGCGAGGTTGGTCGTGCCGTGGGTGGTCATGCTGGAGAGCGAGTTCCACATGAAGTTCGGCTCGAGGGATCCAGCCGCCACCCACTCGAATCCCACCGGTATCAGTCGGCGCCAGAAACCGGCCTCCGTATCCGCCGGGTCGGCCGCTGGCAGAGTGCGCGGGGTAAAGACGCGGCGGACCCCCGGGAGCGCTTGCATCCGCGCCGCCACCGCGTCGCTCAGGCTGTCGGTATCGATGCCCCGGGCACGCAGCTCGGCGAGGTTCGCGGAGAGGAGCCCACTGTCCGTGAAGAGGTCAAAGTCCACCCGGTAGCGGGTCCACAGAACCGAATCGACTTCGGCGATGATCCGCCCGAGAGAAACCCGGCCTGCGGGACGACCGGCCGCGACCACAGCCTCCGGATAGGGCTGCACGCCGTGGTCGGAGGTCAGTGTCACGAGCAGCCGTCCCCGGCCGACCGCGGTCTCCAACGAATCCAGAAACCACCCCAGCCAGCGGTCGAGCCGGAGTATCTGGTCATGGATCTCGCGGGATTCCGGCCCCCAGGCATGGCCCACCGCATCGGTGGTGGAAAGGGAGACCGCCAGAAGGTCAGGACGGGAGCGTCGGCCCATCCGCATTTGACGCACCCCTTCCAGCGCCAAATCCAGCGTGAGCGAGTCCATCCACGGCACCGTCTGGACCCCGGCAAAGAGCCGGGCGCCTGGATCACTGGGAAGCTGATAGGGGAAAGTATTGCCGCGGCCAGCCCGCTCCCACTCCGTGAAGTCCGGCTCGGGATACGCCGCTTCGGGTAGCAGGAGGTTCCAGGTGTGTCCCCCGAGCCGGGCGACTCCACCGCGACCATTCCAATCCGTCAGCCACTCGGGAAGCTCAGAAGTGTACCAGGTACTGGTGGTAAAGGTCCCGGTCGAGGGGGCATACCAGAACACGGGCGCGACCATCCGCCCGATCGGAAGGATCGCGCCCCGATCCTTTCGGGAGACGGAGAGCACCTGGAGCCGGGGATCCGCGGCGAGCATCCAATCCGCCAGAGTGGTGCCCCGGAATCGGGCTGGCGAGGCGCCCGCATCTGAGGCTCCGACCAGAGGAGCACCGGGATCGGGCACGCCGCGATTATTGGCGGTGATGCCGGTCGAGGCGGGCGATCGCCCCGAAAGGATGGTCGAATGGCCTGGTGCGGTCTCGGTGACGGCATGATCCTGCAGGCCGTGGGGATAGTACACACCGTTCCTGACGATCCGCGCGAGGCCGCCCTCGAGTTGTGGCCCGAAGCGGGAAAGGTACTCGGGAATCAGCTGGTCCACGGTGATGACCACCACCAGACGGGGTGGGGAGGCGGTCTGGGCGGTGGCCGACGGAACCAGTCCGGCCAGAGAGATGGCACAGAGCAGGGTTCTGGTCATCCCGGAAGGTACCACGATCGGGCTCGGAGTTGAGCCCCCCGCCGCGGATTCCGCGCTGTATATTGGAAAAGGGCCCCGGTGTCCGGGACCGCTTTCCGCCAAAATCCGGGCAGGCCATGAACAACGTGCTCTCCAGCAGCATCGCGGTGCGCCTCATTGTCTACTATGGGGTGCTGGCGCTCGTGTCCCTGGTGGCCTGGGGGCTTCTCCCCCCCGCCATGATCAGCGTCCTGGAAAACCTCCACGCGGCGTGGATCACCATCGTGCCGAGCGTCGGCTCCGTGGGGGAAATATTCTCCGGGGACGGGACCGGACCCGCGGTCCTTCTGGGTGGAGCCCTGCTGGCGACGGTCGCCTCCGTGACCGCTTTCATCCTGGCACTTCCGGTGGCGTGGGTCTACATCCACACCCGGCAGAAGAAGGGGTATACGCAGTCCGTCATGCACTCGCTGATACTGCTTCCGGTGCTGGTGGCTGCGGTGGTGGTCCTCGTCAAGAACAGTCTGGCGCTGGCATTCGCGCTGGCCGGCATCGTCGCCGCCGTCCGCTTCCGCAACACCCTCAAGGACAGTCGCGACACCGTCTACGTCTTCATGGTCATCGTGCTCGGGCTGGCCGCAGGGGCGCAACCGGGGGTGGCGATCGCCATCTCAGTTCTCTTCAATATCGTGGTGCTCTCGCTCTGGCATACCGACTTTGGCCGCACCCCACCGGGCTTGGAGGAGGACCGGGCGAGGCGGAGATTGAAGGCGGCCATGGCTCTCGCCAACCGAACCAGCCAGTTCGTGGCCCGGCTCGACGCCGAGGTGCTGGAGGCCATGGCGCCTGCCCAACTCGACGCTCTGGCCGACCGGGTGCGCCGACGTCGTCGGGTGGAGCAGGGTGGGAGTGGGGGAGGAGAGCCATCGAGAGAGGGGACACTCCGGGTGACGATGGCTCGGTCGGCGGATGCCCGCTCGACGGTCGAGGCGGCGTTCGCGCCCCTGGTCAAGCGGTGGAGTGTGCACCGAGTGGAACGGGGAGACGAGACCAACGAGGTGGTGGTGTTCTGGGTGCGGCTCCGGAAGAGCAGCGCCCCGGCCGACCTGGTGTCGGCGGTGGAGCAGTTGGGGAGTGCCGGGGTACTGCAGGCGGTCTTCGAGGAGCGGACGGCCTCGACTCTGGGCGCGCGGGACCGGTGAGCGTGAGCCTGGATCTCCCCAAAACCTCGTTATTGGAAGTGAGGGCTTCGCACCGAGGGCGGCGCGAGGCGGCGAAATCCAACAGACCAGGGAGGTAAGCCATGCGTACGCTGATTCGGGCCGCGGTGTTCGCCACGGTGGCTCCAGGAGTCCTCATGATGCCTGCCCACGCCCAGGGCGATCTTCGCCCCCGGGATTCCCTGTTCACGGTGGACCGGCCGCTGGAGGTGACTCCCCGAGCCGATTGGGAAGCCGTGTTCCGGAACCGCGATCCCAACCGGGAGGTCAAGGTGCCGGGCTCGCTGGTCGTCGCCAACGGCGCGGGGATGGACACCATCCCCGTCAGCTATCACACCCGTGGCAATTACCGGCTGCGCCGCTCCACCTGCTCGGTCCCGCCGGTCATGGTCGTCTTTGATCAGGGTGGCAAGGCCGGGACCCCGTTCGCCGGCCAGCGCGAGCTCAAGCTGGTGACCCACTGCCGCGACAACGAAGACTTCGAGCAGAGCTGCCTGGTCGAGTATCTCACGTACAGGATGTACAACGTGATCACCGACCGGAGTTTCGGGGCGCGGCACCTGGTCGCCACGTGGGAAGATACGGTGCGGGCATCGCGTTCCGTGAAGCCGGCCTTCCTCATCGAGGATGACCGAATGGCCCCCTGTGTCAGGATAGTTGTCGCATCGCCCGTCACCTGCTGTGACGGGGTGAGGTGCTCACCGCTGGGGGCGACGAGGTGACCGAATGATGACGGCGTACAGTAGTTCCTTCAAGGATCGGATGGTGCGAAGGTTGG
>JBGSKF010000090.1:0-6426 GCA_041741375.1 Gemmatimonadales bacterium
CGCGCTTTCGGCCACCTCGCGGAGCATGCGCCCCACGCGGCTCGCCTCCCCCGTCTGCTCCACCCGCACCCGCAGGGGTGCGGAGAGGTTCACCGTGCCGGCCCAGGCCGGGTCGCCGGGCCCCACGGGAACCGGGCGGGACTCTCCCGAGAGAAGGGCCAGGTTGAGGGCGGAGGTCCCGGTACTCACGATGCCATCCGCGGCCACCGTTTCACCCGGGTACACCACGATCGTCATGCCGGGAAGGAGGGCCTCGGCGGGGATCTCGCGCACGTCGTCTCCGTCCACCATCCGAGCCGTGGACGGAGCGATGGCGTGAAGGAGTTCGGCGCTGTCGGCGGCGGCGCGCTGGGCCCGTTGCTGGAGGAACCGACCGACCAGGAGGAGGAAGATGAGGGTCGCCACGCCGTCGAAATACACCGGCCCGCTGTCGGTGACGGTGTTCCAGAGACCTCGGCTGTAACCCGCTGCGAGGGCCAGCGCGATCGGCACGTCCATGTGGAGGGTCCGGCCGCGCAGGGCCGCGAGAGCGCCGCGGAAGAAAACCCGTCCCGGCCACAGCAGCGCCGGGGTGGTGACGAGGAGGCTGACCCAGCGGAAATAGCGGGTGAACACCGGGTCCATGTCGCCGAACCACCCGCTGTAGAGCGCCAGCGCGAGCAGCATCACGTTGGCTGCCAGGGCGCCCGCCACTCCAATCCGGACGATCATCTCCCGATCCTCCCGCCGCCGAACCGTCTCGGCCCTGATCCCGCGGAACGGATGGGGCGGATAGCCCAGCGTGTCGAGGCACCGGGCGACCGCGGAGAGATCCACCGCGTTGGGATCCCAGGTGACCGTGGCCCGGGATCGCGTGAGGTTCACCTCGGCCCGGAGCACTCCGGGCAGGGTACGGGGAATCCGTTCCACCAGCCAGACACAGGCGGAGCAGTGGATCCCCTCGAGGTAGAGGTCGACCTCGCGGCTCCCGTCCGGAAGAACCCGGACGTACAGCTCGGTGAAGGTGTCGTGGTCGTACTCCTCGTAGCGGCGGCCGGTGGAGGTGACAGCGATCTCCCGGCGCTCGGGGAGGTTGTAGTACCCCGTGAGTCCATGGTCCTGGAGTATCTGCCAGACGGCATGACATCCGGCACAGCAGAACTGGTCATCCCGAGTCGGGTCGTGCAGGCCCCGGGGAACGGGAAGCAGGCAGTGGGCACAACGCGCCTCAGGATCCGCAGACAGGGCTCCGCGGGCGGGAGCGAGGGTGTCAATGCCCGACATGAGCCGTGGGCGCCGGGAGATCGGGAGAATGGAGGCGGGCCCGTCCGGTCAGGGTCCAGAGGCCGAGGAGGACGAGCACCGTGGCGCTGACAATCGGGAGGCGCCGACGCAGCGGGCCGAGTGTCCGGCCCGCCGCCAGTCCGAGAGCGGTGAGCATGGGCAGGGTGCCGATCCAGAAGGTGACCATGACGAGGGCACCGCCGAGAGCCGATCCGGTGCCGGCGGCGAGGGCCACGAAGGCGTAGAGCCATCCACAGGGGAGGAGAGTGGTGACGAGGCCAAGTCCAAGAGCACGAGGCAGGGGAGGATGACTCTGGAGACGCGCCACCGCCGAGGACAGGGCCCGGCGCAGGGGTCCGGGGACGGCCGGCGCGGGAGACCGGAGGCCCAACGCGGCCGCGAGGGTCACCGATCCCCAGAGCACCATCAGGACACCCGCGGCGAGTGTCGCCACCCGCGGGACGCCCGCCATCGTGCCGGCCCGGTCGAGTCCCGCTCCGGCCAGACCCGCGACAAGCCCCAGAGAGAGATAGGAGATCAGGCGCCCGCCGTTGTACGCGACGTGGGCCCAGGGATGGCGGGGCCCCTGCGCGCTGGCATAGAGACAGACGAACGGCCCGCACATCCCCGCGCAGTGAAGACTCCCGAGGAGCGACGCCACGAACACGGGGGCGAGCACCTCGATCATGGCGTCGGGGTGTGGGCGGGAGAGGCCGTGTCGAGGCGGAGCGTGCTCCGGAAGTGATCCCGGCCCCGGATGGCCGTCACCCGGACCTCCCAGAGTCCGGTGCGGGACGAGGCCAGCATACCCTCCCAGGTGCCCGGCGAGGTGGACCGCAACGTGTCGGACAGGACCCGGGATCCGCGGGCGTTGTGGCTCGCCTCGACGGAGACGAGGGCTCCCTCCACCGGCGTGCCCTCCGCGGTGTGGAGGCGCACGGCAAGGTGGAGAGTCTCCGTCGCAGCCAACGGTGCGAGGGAGGCATTCACGGTCCACCCCAGGGCGTCGCTGCGGGCGTCGAGCGCCCGGGTGGAGTCCCAGGCCACGGCCTTGGCGTAGTAGTCGGGCTCCACGGCAAAGGAGGCGTCGCCGCGGGCGAGCCGGAACACGAGGAGATTCCCTCCGATCGTGAGTCCCAGGACGAGTGCCATGGCCCAGGGCCAGAGGCGTCCATCACGGATCATGGTCGGCCGATCCCGGCCCGACGAGCCGGTAGTGGAGGGTGTCGCGGAAGGCGAGTCCGTCATCGAGAAGGAAGGTGGCCTGATACTCTCCCCGATGGAACCGGTCGGCGGGAACGACCACAAAGAGGCTCGATTCCTCGGTGGCTCCAGGGGCCACGGGCATCGGGTTACGGGGCGCGATGAGCCGAAGCGGTTCGCCCTCGCTCACCGTGATGCGGTAGGCCCGCTCCTCGGAGCCGCGGTTGGTGATCTTGAGACGGATCTGATTGACCACGGCCCCATTCGGGTCCCGCGTGAAGGGCGCCCCCTGTCCCCGAAGAAGAGTCACATCGGTATCGGACTTGGTCCCCAGGTTCCAGGCCAGGAGACTCACCGACAGGAGAAGAACCATCGGATAGAGTATCACGCGGGGCCGGAGCAGCCGGCGGCGGATGCCGGCCAGGGAGTCCTGGGAGGTGTACCGGATGAGCCCCCGGGGAGTCCCCACCTGGTCCATGATCGCGTCGCAGGCATCGGCGCACTGGGTGCAGTGGATGCATTCCATCTGCAACCCGTCCCGGATGTCGATGCCGGTGGGGCAGGTGAGAACGCAGGCGCCGCAGTCGATGCAATCGCCGGCTCCGTCCGGCCGGTGGCGGCCGCGCTGCCGCGGCTCGCCCCGGGTCGGGTCGTACCCCACGATGAGCGACTGGCGGTCGAGAAGCACCGACTGGAGGCGGCCATAGGGACAGGCCACGATGCAGGTCTGCTCGCGGAACCAGGTGAAATCGGCGAAGATGGCCCCGGTGGTTCCGGCCATGACCAGAAACGAGGTCGGGTGCTCCAGCGGTGACCGGCGGACCCAGACGACGAGCTGCTCGATCCCGACGAAGTAGGCGAGGAACGTGTGGGCCAGGAAGAGTGCGAGGGCGAAGTACACTCCGTATTTGAGGAGGCGGCGGGGGTGCAGGTGCGCGCGCTCCCGGTCGAGGCGAAGCGAGCCGCTCCGTCCTCCCTCGAGCCACCGTTCGATCGGGCGGAACAGAAACTCCATGTAGACGGTCTGGGGGCAGGCCCATCCGCACCAGACCCTCCCCAGCAACGCGGTGAGGAGGAAGATGGTGATGGCGATGCTCACCATCAGCAGCATCAGCAACAGCGTGTCGGTCGGCAGGAAGGTGTAACCGAAGAGGGTGAACTGGCGACGGGGCAGGTCCAGGAGGACGAGCGGCTTGCCCCCCATCCGCAGATAGGGGATGGCAAAGAAGACCACCATCAACCCGTACGCGAGCCACCGCCGCGCATGCCAGAACCGCCCCGGGCTCGGCTTGGGGCGGATCCACCGGCGGGAACCATCTTCGTTGAGTGTCGAGAGCACCCGCAGGGGAGCGGACCGCCGTCCTGCTCCGGGAGCGGTGGTGTCGGAGGAATCGCTCATCGGGTCATCCCGGCCCCGGCGTGGCGATGGTGTCCGTGGCCGGGTGAGCCACCGTGCCTTCCGGGGCCTTGGGAGCGGCTGGTGTGGTGCCCCTCAGTGTGATCACGTAGGCCACCACCGCGTTCAGGTCGCCGGGATCGAGCATCCGTCCCCACGCCGGCATCCCCTTTTCAAGGACCCCCTCCACCACGGTATGGTGGATCTCCAGGGGTGTTCCTCCGTGGATCCAGGCGTCATCGGTCAGGTTGGGACCGATCACGCCGCCGCCGTCGGCGCCATGACAGGAGACGCACATCTGGCCATAGGTTGTCCTGCCGCGGGCGACCACCTCCTCGTCACGGGCGAGTGCGAGGAGGGCGCCTTCGGACATGCCCGGAGTGTCCGCGGCGAGGGCGGCGGCCTGTGCCTCCGCGGCGGTGACCTCCGCCTCGTAGTGGGCCAGTCGTCCGTCCCCGATGCCGATCCCGGGGACGTTGAACCAGTAGAGGACGGAATAGACGATCGACGCGTAGAAGATCCAGAGCCACCAGCGCGGCATCGGGTTGTCGTACTCGTGGATGCCGTCGTACTCGTGGTCGAGAAGGAGGGGGTCGCGGCCCTCCGGCGGAGTGGAAGGAGTGGAACTCATGGGGTATCTCCGGTGCGCTCGCGGGGAGTCACGGGATGGTCGTCGTCGAGGGGGATGCGGCTGGCGCGGTCATACTCGCGGCGCCGGCTCGGCGCCAGGACCGCGATCACGATCGCCACGAAGGCGAGGAGGAAGAGGATGAGGGCGGCCTGGGCCCACCCCGCCAGTCCGGCGGCCGCCATGATGTCGGAGAGTCGCATCTCAGGGCGCTCCCGCCGGGGCCGCCGCCGGAGCCGGGGCGATGCGGCGGATGTCGGTCCCCAGTCGCTGGAGGTACGCCACCATCGCCACGATCTCCTTGGTCTCCAGGCCCGGCGGTCCTCCCTGGGCCTCGATCGAGGCGCCGAGGGCCCGGGCCTGCTCCCGGGCCAGGGCGGGAGCGCGGGTCAGGGCGTCACCGTAGGGAACGCCGAGCATGGCCATCGCGTCGACCCGGCGCTGGATGCCGTCAAAGTCGAGATCGGTGGTGAGCATCCAGGGATAGGCCGGCATGATCGAGTTGGGGGTGATGGCCCGGGGATCCTCCATGTGGCGCACATGCCAGAGGTCCGGGAATCTCCCTCCTTCCCGCGCCAGATCGGGACCGATCCGGCGCGACCCCCAGAGGAAGGGGTGATCATAGACCGACTCGCCCGGCTTCGAGTACTCGCCGTAGCGCTCAGTCTCGTGCCGGAGCGGCCGGATCATCTGGGAGTGGCAGTTGAAGCATCCCTCCCGGATATAGAGATCCCGTCCGGCGAGCTCCAGCGGAGTGTAGGGCTGGACCGACGCGATGGTTGGCACGTTGCTTCGGATCAGGAAGGTCGGAATGATCTCGAACAGGGAGGCCACCAGCACGGCCACCGTCACCATCACCGTGAAGGTGACGGGAAGGCGCTCCCAGGTGCGGTGCCACGCCGCATCCGCGAACCGACCCCAGAGACTCCGGGCCGGTACCAGGGCCGGAACCGGCGCCGCCGGGGGAACCAGCCGGGGCGCCTGGACGGTCGGCTCCGCCAGCGTGGCCGGGCGGGTACGCCAGGTCATGAAGATGTTGTACCCGAAGATCAGCATCCCGAGGATGTACAGCGAGCCGCCGATCACCCGGAGCCAGTACATCGGGAGGAGCCGCACCACGGTTTCGACGAAGTCGGGATACTGCAATCGCCCGGTCTCATCAAACGCGCGCCACATGAGACCCTGGGTCAGGCCGGCGCTGTAGATCGCCGTCACGTACAGCAGGATGCCCAGGGTGGCCAGCCAGAAGTGGACTTCGGCCAGTCGCACGCTGTGCAGCCTGGTCTGGTACAACCGGGGCAGGAGCCAGTACACCATCCCGAAGGTGAGGAGCCCATTCCACCCGAGGGCCCCGGTATGCACATGGGCGATGATCCAATCGGTGTAGTGCGCCAGGGCATTCACGCTCTTCACCGAGAGCATGGGGCCCTCGAACGTGGACATGCCGTACGCCGTGACGGCCACCACGAAGAACTTGAGCACCGGATCCTCGGCCACCTTCCGCCAGGCGCCCCGCAGGGTCAGCAACCCGTTGATCATGCCGCCCCAGGAGGGCATCCAGAGCATCACGGAAAAGAGCATGCCCAGCGTCGAGGCCCATTCCGGCAGGGCGGTGTAGTGGAGATGGTGCGGGCCGGCCCAGATGTAGAGGAAGACCAGGGACCAGAAATGGAGGATCGACAGGCGATAGCTGAACACCGGGCGATTGGCCGCCTTCGGCAGGAAGTAGTACATCAGGCCGAGAAACGGCGTGGTCAGGAAGAAGGCGACCGCATTGTGGCCGTACCACCACTGCGTCAGTGCATCCTGCACGCCCGAGAATGCCGAGTAGCTCTTGGTTCCAAGCAGCGACACCGGCATCGCCAGGTTGTTGACGACATGCAGCATCGCGATGGTGATGATGAAGCTGAGATAGAACCAGTTCGCCACGTAGATG
>JBGSKF010000091.1:0-2494 GCA_041741375.1 Gemmatimonadales bacterium
AGATGATGAGTTTTCATGCAAGCGGTTTAAATATGGCGGTCATTTGTTAGAAGATACTTAGACCAACTTTACAGCACAACGCCGCCTAAATAAACTAAATTCTCCCTACTCCCTATTCCCTACTCCCTATTCCCCACTCCCACCATACTTCCCCCATGACTCTCCCTTCCTTGGAAACCCCGGTCCCCCTGGTCGACCTCGACCGTCTCGAGGCCAATCTCGGCCGGATGGCATCTCACGCCGACAAGCTCGGCCTGGCCCTCCGCCCCCACGTCAAGACCCACAAGACACCGTGGATTGCCGGGGAGCAGCTTCGGCGGGGCGCCGTGGGGGTCACCTGCGCCACCACGGCGGAGGCCGAGGTGATGGCCGGGGTGACCGGCAACCTTCTGCTGGCCCACCCACCGGTGCATCCCGGCAAGCTGGCCCGGCTCCTGGCGCTGTCCGAGGCCGCGTCGCCGATGGTGGGGCTCGATTCGGAGGAGGCTGTCCGGTTGCTCGGGGCGGGGGCACGGGAGCGAGGCCGGGAGATCGGAGTGCTGGTGGAACTCGATCTCGGCATGCGGCGGGTCGGGGCTCAGGATCCGCAGGACGCCGTGCGGCTGGCCCGGATGATCGAGGGGGAGCCGCATCTGCGGTACGCCGGAGTGATGTTCTATCCCGGTCATATCAAGGGGCCGGTGTCGGAGCAGGGGCCCATCCTGGAGCGGTTGCGGAACGACCTGGGCGGCGTGCTCCATGCGCTGGAGAGGGAGGGGCTTGCGGCTGCAATCGTGAGCGGCGGGTCGACGCCGACGGCGGGGCGGACCGGTGAGGTGGAGGGGCTGACGGAAATGCGGCCCGGCACCTACGTCTACAATGACCGGATCACCGTGGCCACAGGGGCCTGTTCCCGGAGTGACTGCGCCCTCACCGTCCTGGCCACCGTGGTCAGCACCGCAGTGCCCGGTCAGGCCGTGGTGGACGCCGGGACCAAGGCCCTGGGCCGCGAGCCGTTCGGCGACCTGGCCGGGTTCGGGGAGCTGCTGGACCGGCCCGAGGTGGTGGTCCGGGCCATGAGCGAGGAGCACGGGATGCTTGATCTGTCGGAGACGGCGTGGCGTCCCGAGGTCGGAGAGCAGGTGCGGATCATCCCCAACCATGTGTGCATCGTGGTGCACCTGAATGATCTCTGTGTCGGAGTGCGGGGGGACCGGGTGGAGCGGAGTTGGGAGGTGGTGGCGCGGGGGAGGAAGTTCGGAGTGTGAGCCCTCAGCCCCGGCCCCTCTCCCGCAGAAGCGGGAGAGGGGAGCAAGACCTTGTGGGGCTCGGCCGTACTCGTACTCGTACCCGTACTCGTACCCGAGAGGGTTCAGGTGTCTCCCCTGGCTCGTCGCGACGGGTCCTGAAGGACGCCGGAACTCAATGGAGCGGGATCGTCACCCCGGCGGACGCCGGGGTCCATTGCTATGGGCCGGGTGTGCCGCGGGTTCGCCCTTCAATTCAAACTTCAAACTTCACACTTCGAACTTCGAACTTCTCACGGTCATCCCGAGTGAAACGAGGAGCCTGTCCCGAGCCTGCGAGGGGATCTGAGGAGGGCGCAGGTGTCCTTGCGGTCGTCCGGGGCTCCGATGCCCGTCGCCCCGTACCCGACGCAGGCTGGGATCCTGGTCGTCCCCGTAGCGGCACGCCGATCCCGGGTGCTGGAGGAGTGGAATCCCGGGGCTTGCGTCCCTCGCTTGGCCAGGTGGCGCGGCTTACACCACCGGGTTCGGGGCAGGGTGAATCCCGAAGGGATTCCGTGGTTCCCAGCCCAGGGGTTGGCGCGGCAGCGCCTACCCTGGGAGCGTGAGGCCCGCGATCCAACCAACCCCAACGGGGTTGCGTGTCCGTCCTACAAGCGGTGGTCACCGAACAGTACCACCCCGCGTGCCGAACAACTGTATCCACTCGGGATTCCGCCCGGCATCAACCCATCGCTGCCCGACAACGGGGACAGATCCGGGATGCTGGCCCTCTCTTCTCGCGACGGGGTTGTGTCTCAGTCGTCCGGCTGCCACACCCTGGCCCCGAAGGCGTGAAAATGTCTGTCGTAGGTCCACACGTCGAGTCCCAGACGCTCGGCCAGGATGATCACAATCCCGTCAAACAGGGAAGCCCTGACATCCCGGTGCGCCGCGAGGCGGACCAGTGCCTGCCCATAGTCCTCCGGGGAGGGATTGAGGAGCGAGGCACCGGCCGCGAGCTCACCGCCGAGGGCGACGGCGCGGCGGGAGCCCAGCCGATGGAGCACCAGGGTGTAGACCTCCGCCAGCGTGGGGTAGGCGACGGCCACGGAGATTTCGTGATGGTTGAGGGCCTCGAGCTCCCGCCGTGCCCGCGTGTGATACTGGTCATCGGGGTCCACGGCGGCGTACAGTGGGCCGGCGTCAGCCAGGACGACCTGGGGTCGCACGGCAGGTCACTCCGCCAGAACGGCGTCGTGGTCGGTGCTGGTGGAGCGGGTCCCGCT
>JBGSKF010000092.1:0-11252 GCA_041741375.1 Gemmatimonadales bacterium
ACGGCGGCCCGGGCGGAGGACGCTGTCGCGGAAGCGTCCCGGCTCGCGGCGGTGACGCGCGCCGCGCTGGAGGACGCCGAACGGTACCGGCATCTGTTGGCGGAGATCCGGGAACGGGAAGTTCACGAGCGATCGGCCCGGCGCCGGTCCGAGGAGAGCGTGGCCCAGCTGTCGGCCCGGCGGCAGGCACTGGAGGAACTGGAGCGGGATCGCGTGGGGATTGCCCCCGCCACCGCGGCGTTGCTGGCGGACCGGAACCGCTTTGGCGATGCCGTCCTCGGTCCCCTCAGTGATTACGTCTCCGCCGACCGACGCCACGCGGAACTCGCGGAACGGCTCCTCGGTGAATCGATGCACGCCGTGCTGGTCCGGGATGCGGACGCCATCGAGTCCATCCGGTCCTGGCACGAATCGGCGCAGCCCGGCCCGCTCGTCCTGCTCCCCCTGACTCCGGGCCCCCGGTCCGAGGGCACGCTTCCTGCCATCGACTCGCGCCTCCAGGTTCAGGATCCGGCTCGGTCGTGGGTCGCGGCTCTCCTGGACGGTGCGGAGGTCCTGGACGATCGGGGACGTGTCCTGCGCCGGGGCATCGGAGCCGTTCACCTTCTGGGTTCCGGCAGTCCAACCGGTCCTCTGCAACGCCGCGCCGAACTCCAGACCCTCGGCGAGGAGCTCCGTCGCGCCGAGGAAGTGCTCCACGCCGCGGTGAGCCAGCTCACGGGGACGACGGAGGCCCTGACCCGCGCCGAGGAGGACCTGGCGTCCTCGACCCAGCAGGTGGAGCAGGCCCGGGAGGCCGAGAGGCGCGGCGCGGCCAGTCGCGACGACCTTCACCGGGTGCTCGGACATCTCACGCGGGAACTCGCGGATGCCGACACGCAACGGGAGCGCCTGACCGAGCGAATCGGTCAGGCGGAATCTCGTCTCGCCATCGTGGACCAGGAGCTGGGCCAACGCGAACTGGCCGACGTGAACCTGCGCGAAACTCTGTCCGGGGCCCAGGCAATCCTTGCCACCTGCGAAGCCGATCAGGAAACGGCCCGGGAGCATCGGGCCCAGTGGCAGGTGCAGGAGGCACACGTGGGCGCCCGCCTCCGGACCAACCAGGAGCGGCTGGCCCGAGTGGAGGGTGCCATCAGTGCGTCTCGCGCCAGCATCGAGAGCCTGGTCCGGGAAACCACCGAGCTGGAGACGATCAGCGCCGACCTCGAGGTGCAGCAGGCCCGCAACCAGGAGAGCCGGGTGGAGCAGCGCACCATCCTCGTCACCCGGGAAACCGCCCTGGCACAGGCCGAATCCGACCTCACCCGGGTCAGTGATGCGCTCACCGACGCCGAGCGCCAGGTGGGGGACCTGCGGGCCACCGCCGATCTCCTGAGTGAGGAGCATCACCGCCTCGAGATCGAGTTGACCGAAGTGGCAGGAACCCGTCGCCGCATTCTGGAGCGAGTGGAAACCGAATGGAAGTCCCCCCTGGCCACCCTGGAAGCCGGCATGGTCCTGCTCGACCTGGACCGGGAAACTCTGGAGACGGAAGCCGAGCGTATCGCCACGTCTCTGGAGAGCATCGGTCCGGTCAATCCGCTGGCGCTGGAGGAACACGCGGAGGAAGTGAACCGTCTCGCCTTCCTCACGACGCAGCGGGACGATCTGGTGGCGGCACGACAGTCGTTGTTGCAGGCCATCCGCGAGATCGACGGCACCGCTCGTACCATGTTCCTCGACACCTTCACGGCCATCCAGGCCAACTTTCACCACGTGTTTCAGACGCTGTTCGGCGGCGGGGAGTGTGACCTGCGCCTGGCCGACGAAGGGGATCCCCTGGACAGCGAGATCGAGATCCACGCCGCCCCCCGGGGGAAGCGCACCCAGCGCATCCACCTGCTCTCCTCGGGGGAGCGCACCCTCGTGGCGGTCTCGTTGCTGTTCAGCATCTACCTGACCAAGCCGAGTCCCTTTTGCCTCATGGACGAAGTGGACGCCCCCCTGGACGATGCCAACGTGGGTCGGTTCACCACGCTGCTCGACGAGTTCAAGCACAGCACCCAGTTCCTGGTCATCACCCACAACCCGCGCACCATGCAGTCGGCGGATGCGGTGTATGGTGTGACGATGCAGGAACCGGGGGTGTCGACCATCGTCGGCGTGCGGCTGGGGGAACATGCCACCCCCGTGGGGGCGGCGTGACACGGCGGCTCCCATGGTGATCATCATGCGCCCCGATGCGAACCTCGCCGAGGTGGAGGCGGTGGTCGCGTCGGTCAATGCGCTCGGATTCCGGGCCCATGTCGTTCCCGGTCTGGGCCGTACGGCGGTGGCGGTGGTCGGGAATCCCGGCCCGCTCGACCCGGGGCGGTTCAGCCGGATTCCCGGAGTGGCCCGGACCATCCCCATCACCACCCCCTACCGGCTCGTGGCCCGCGAGACCCGGGAGGCGCCGACCCGGGTCACCCTCGGAGCCGGTCCGGTGTTCGGCCCCGGGAACCTCGTAGTCCTGGCCGGCCCGTGCGCCGTGGAGGAGGCCGATCAGTTTCTGGAGACCGCCGCCGCCGTGGCCCAGGCGGGAGCCACCGTCTTGCGAGGCGGGATCTTCAAGCCCCGGACCTCACCCTATTCCTTTCAGGGGCTGGGCCTCGCCGCCCTTCCGATTCTGGCCCGGGCTCGCGAGTCCACCGGACTCGCCATCGTGACGGAGGTCGTGGACCCGGCGTCGGTCGAGCCGGTCGCCGAGGTGGTGGACATGCTGCAGATCGGCGCCCGAAACATGCAGAACGCCCCCCTCCTCCGCGCCGCGGCCCGGACGGGCAAGCCGGTGCTGCTGAAGCGCGGCCCTGCGGCGACGATCGAGGAGTTTCTCCTGGCGGCGGAATATCTGGTGGTGGAAGGAAACCCCCACGTGGTTCTGTGCGAGCGCGGCGTGCGCGGATTCGATCCGGCGACGCGGTACCTCTTCGATGTCGCGGCGATCCCCCTCCTCCACCGCCTCACGCACCTGCCCGTGATCGCCGATCCAAGTCACGCCACGGGCCACCATGCTCTCGTCCCCTCGGTGACCCGCGCGGCGGTCGCCGCCGGCGCGGACGGCGTGCTCGTGGAGGTTCACTCCGATCCCGGCGCAGCCCGTTCCGATGGTCATCAGAGCCTCAGCCACACGGAGTTTGACGCGCTGATGCGCTCCCTGCCCCCGATCTGCTCGGCCGTCGGGACCTTCCTGACCGCCCCCATGGCCCACGCGTGATGGCCCGGTCCTTCGGGGCGATAACCGTCGCCACCGCCCTGCTTCTGTCCGGCCCCCTGGACGCCCAGGAGAGCGCCGCGGGCGTGCTCCGGGAGGCCAGCCGGGTCTACCGGAACCTGTCATCCCTTTCCGCGGATTTTGAACAGGTCATCGAGGACAGGATGATCGACACGCTCCACAGCCGGGGGCAGCTCCTGCAGGCGGGCAATGCGAACCTGCGGATGCGCTTCAGCGACCCCGAGGGGGACCTGATCGTGAGTGACGGCACTCATGTCTGGTTCTATCTGCCGAGCACAACCCCGGGGCAGGTCATTCGAGCTGAGGTGCCCTCCGACCCCGTCTACGGTCCCAACCTTCTCGCCCGGATCCTCGATCGGCCCGAGGAACGGTATGACAGCCGGTACCTCGCTTCGGAAGTCCTCGGGGGACGCGCCACCCACGTGGTGGAACTCACCCCCCGAACCGACTCCCCCCCTTTCCGGCGTGCCACGGTCTGGATCGATCAGGCCGATGCCCTCCCCCGGCGCATCGAACTGGACGAACCCGGGGGACAACGCCGCATCCTGGTGCTCACCCGCCTTCGACCCAACGCTCCGGTGCCTCGGGACGCGTTTCGATTTGTTCCTCCCTCGGGAGTGCGCATCGTCGATCAGTGAAGCGTGGCACTCTCCACCGTCCGGGCCACCTCGAACATCTCCCGGACCGTCGCCGATCTCCGCAACAACTGCAACGCCACTCCGGCCTGCCGGTCCCGGACCAGGCGCCTCCGGACTTCGGCTTCCCGCCCGATCACATAACGAGCGATTTCATTCCCCAGGGCACGGTCGAGCAGGCCCCGCAGCACTTCGGCCTCGGGGGGGGAGAGGGGAACTCCCTCCTCCCGCAACCGGGCCACGAGGCGCGCTCGAAGGGCCGGCGTCACCGCAAAGTCCTCCGGGAACGGGGCACTCTCGGTCCGGAGTTCGAGCGCCAGTCCGGTCAGCGCCTTCCGATAGCCCGCATACCGATCGCCCAGATCCCGCAGGAATTGGCGTTCCGCGGCACGGAGGGTATCCTGTGGAATCACGAGGTCCGGCACAATGCCCCCCCCCCCACGCACCTCGCGCCCCTGATCCGTGCGAAAGAGGGGACGGGCCGTGATCGCGGTGTCACCCAGCGGCGCGAACCCCGGGGACCCGTTCTCCTCGCCGGGGGACGGCGCCTGGATCGTCCTCCCGCTCGGGGTGAACCAGCGGCCTGTGGTGAGGCGGAGCGCGGCGGAGTCTCCCAGGGGGAACACCGACTGGACCACGCCCTTGCCATAGGACGGTTGTCCGACCACCAAGGCCCGATCGTGATCCTGCAGGGCACCGGCCACGATCTCCGCCGCACTGGCGGTTCCCTCGTTGATCAGGATCGCCATGGGGAGGTCCCGGTACCGGTCCTGTCCGCTGGCCACATACGTCCGGTTGACCTCGGGGGTGCGTCCCCGCACCGCGACGATCTCCTGTCCCCCCGCCAGGAAAAGATCCGCGATCGACACCCCCTGCTCGAGCACCCCGCCCGGATTGCCGCGCAGGTCCAGGAGCAGGCGAGTCATGCCCAGAGGCTGAAGACTATCCAGCGTTTCCTGCAACTCCGCCGCGGATCGCTCGGTGATGGGGTTGACCGCCACGTACGCCACGCCGGAATCGAGGAGGGTGACCGCGATCACCGAGGGGCGATGCACCGCCTGTCGGACCAGGGTGACCTCGAACGGGCGCGCGACCCCGGGGCGGCGCACCTGGAGCCGCACGGCGGAGCCGGCTTCCCCCCGGAGCTGTGCCGTGGCCCCCCGAGTCACCGAAGTTCCGTCGATGCGCAGCACCTGGTCCCCGGTTCGCAGTCCGGACTGCTCGGCGGGTGAGTTCGGGAGCACGGCCACCACCGTGGCTCCTCCACCCCGCTGATCGAGCCGCAGACCCACGCCGAAATAGTTGCCCGTGGTCTGCTCGGACAACTGCCGGGTTTCGTCGCCCAGGAGCAGTTCGGCGTAGTCATCCTCCAGGCCAGCCAGCACCCCTTCGGCGGCGAGTTCGTACAGGTCCCCCGGGGCCAGCGAATCGACGGCGTGGCGCCGGATCGTCTCGTAGACATTCTGGAAGAGCCGGTTGGACCCGCCCTCCCCCCGGCCCGCGGCCTGGCCGGCCCCGGACCGGAGAATGAGTCCCCCACCCAGGAATGCCACCGCCAGAAGCACGGCTCCGGCCCACGGGCGCCCGGAGGTCATCGAGGCACCTCGGCAGCCCGGCGAGCCTCCTGGAGGGCCAGCCAGGCCGCCTCCAACACGGCCTCCGGGGCCTCGGTCCCGTCCAGGTGGATCAGGCCCTCGCCCTCAGCGTTCCGGTAGAACTCCACCACCCGTGCGTGGAACTCCTCGCTTTCCCGGTCCAGACGATCCCCCGTCTTCCCCGCGCTCAGTTGCCGGCCACGCCCCACGGGTGCCTGGAGGTCGAGCACCAGCGTCAGGTCGGGCTGCAGCCCCCCCGTGGCCGCACGGTTCACCCAGTTCAATGGGTCCGGAGAGATCCCCCGGCCCGCGCCCTGATAGGCTCGAGTGGAGAGATCATATCGGTCGGAGAGCACCAGACGACCGGCCGAGAGGGCGGGCTGGATGACCCGGGCCACCAGATCGGCCCGGGCGGTGACGGCATAGAGGAGCTCCCGCTCCGGAGTGAGGTAGCCCCCCTCGAGCATGGCGGACCGGAGGGCTTCCGCCACCGGTGTCCCTCCCGGTTCCCGCACCACAACCGGCTCGACCCCCTCGGCGCGGAGCCGTGTGGCCAGCGCCGACACCAGGGTGCTCTTCCCGGCGCCCTCCGGGCCCTCCACGACAACAAAGAAACCCGGCATGCAGGATGATGCGGTCACTAGAGAGTGATGATGCTGCTGGTGGCGCCCTTTTCGATTCCGGCGCTGATCTGCTGGTTCACGTGGGCCATCAGCTTGTCGAAATTGGCCCGCGCGACCACATAGCTCTGCCCCACCGGACTGAGTTCCAGGTCATGGACGGCCTCCTCATACTTCCGGGTGGTGTCCTCATCGGGCATCCCCCCCTGGCGGATCATGTCGTCCACTTGCCGAGCCAGCGTCTGGATCGCTTCCAGGCGCGCCACCGTATCGGCGTCGGCCCGCAGGTCCGTTTCCGCTCTCCGCAGCGCCTTGTACTCCGTGGATTGGCCCAGCAGGCGTCCAAGTTCCAGCGCCTTGTCATCAATCATGGGATCAGTCCTCGACGCGCGGTAACAAACCGATCGCGTCCGAAAAGGTCAACATGTACGGCCACGGCACTCCATCCGGCGTCAGAGGCCAGCGTTGCCACCGTGGCCGCGCGCGAAACATCCACTTCCAGCGCCAGCACCCCGCCAGGCACGAGCACGCGCAGGGCATCCTGCACCAGAAAGCGGTAGGGGAACATGCCATCCACTCCCCCCACCAGGGCCAGGACCGGCTCCCAGTCACGAACACCCGGTTCCAGCAGGCGATGCTCCTCCTGCGTCAGATACGGCGGATTGGAGACCACCACACTCATCGATCCCTCCGCGATCGCCGCCGTGAGATCGCCTGCAAGGTATCGCACCGGAAGCCCCAGTGCCACGGCGTTGGCCCGGGCCACGGCGAGAGCCTCGCGCGAGAGATCCACCCCGGTCACCGGACCGAGCCGCCCGGCGGATTCCTCTGCCAGAGCCAAGGCCACGCACCCACTTCCGGTTCCGACATCAAGCACCCGTCCCCCTCCGGGGGGAGCGTGGGCAAAGACCAGGTCCACCAGCCCCTCGGTCTCGGGACGGGGGATCAGCACCTGCCGGTTCACCCCGATGCGGAGCCGCCGGAACTCGGTCCATCCGGCGATCTGTGCCGCCGGCTCCCCCGCACATCGCCGGGTCACGAGGGCGGTGAAGCGGGCCGCCGTCTCCGGGGCAAGCACCTGGTCCCCCCGGAGCGCCGCCCCTCCCAGAGATTCCTCGAGAAGATCGGCGAGAAGACGCTGCGCCTCCCGCCGGGGATCACTCACTCCCGATCGGGCCAGCGCGGATGCGGCCTCCTCGATCGCCTCCCGCCGGGTGGTCACTCAGGCGCCTGCCCGTTCCTCCCGGCTGGCCACCCGGAGAGCTGCCATGATCTCCTCGAGATCTCCGTCCATGACATCCGGGAGGTTGTGCACCGAGAGATTGATCCGGTGGTCCGTCACCCGGCTCTGCGGGAAATTGTAGGTACGGATCTTGGCCGAACGGTCCCCCGTTCCCACCATCGCCTGGCGCTCGGTCCGTCGGGCCGCCTCCTTCTCGGCAATGGCCCGGTCGAGCAAGCGGGCGCGGAGGACCTCCATCGCCTTGAGCTTGTTCTGAAGCTGTGATTTCTGGTCCTGCTGGCTCACGACCGTGCCCGTGGGAAGATGGGTGATCCGCACCGCACTGTCGGTCGTGTTCACACTCTGGCCTCCCGGGCCGGACGAGCGGAACACGTCGATCTTGAGGTCTTGGGGATCAATGGCCACATCCACGTCCTCCGCCTCGGGGAGGACGGCCACCGTGGCGGCCGACGTGTGGATCCGGCCCTGTGATTCAGTAGCCGGAACCCGCTGCACGCGGTGGACGCCCGACTCCCGCCGCAACAAGCCGTAAGCCCCCTGTCCCCGGATCGCGGAGATTACCTCCTTGATTCCACCTGCCGTCCCCTCGCTGGCGGAGATCGGCTCGACACGAAGTCGGTTCCGCTCGCAGAATCGAGTGTACATTCGATGGAGTTCGGCGGCGAAGAGGGCCGCTTCCTCGCCTCCGGTGCCGGCCCGGATCTCCAGGATCGCATCCCGGTCATCCAGGGGATCCCGTGGAAGGAGAAGGGCGGTGAGCTCGGCGCGGAGGGTGTCGATGGTGCCGGGAAGCCGGTCCAGATCGGCCTGGATGAGGGCGAGAAAATCGGGGTCGTCGGTGTCCTTGGCAAGGTCGCGCGCCTGCCGGAGTTCCTCCTCCAGCTGAAAGACCTGAGCAGCCAAGCGACCGATCGGAACCAGCCGGGCATGTTCCCGCCCGAGGGCAGTCAGACGCGCGGGATCTCGGGCCGTTCCGGGATCCGCCAGTTCCCGGGCAACCTCCTCCGCCCGCTCCAGCGCCTGGCGGAGCAGGGCGTCCATGGATCAGGCCTTGGCGTCGGCCGCGTCGCTGGCGTACTTGCGGCGGAACCGGTCCACCCGACCCGCGGTGTCCAGCATGCGCTGCTTACCCGTGAAGTACGGATGACAGGCGGAACAAACCTCCACACGGATCGATTCGGAGGTGGACCGGGTACTGATCGAGTTCCCGCAGGCACAGACCGCCGTCATGGTCTTGTAGACGGGATGAACATTCGGCTTCACGCGCAACTCCTTGGGCAGATGCCCCGACCCGGGGGTCCGGGAACCGGGCAAAAATGGCGATAGCCTTGTATTTTACACTGGAATACGGTCTCCAGCAAGGTGTGACGTGGGACACGGCGGGAGACGGGAGGGGGGCCCACCTTGGGGGACGTGGTCTCGACCCTGGGCGTCAGGAAGACAGTGCCGGTTGCTCCGATTGACGTACTGCGCCACATCCCGCTCTTCGGGGCCCTGCCCGCGGAGGACCTCGCCACGTTCGCCGGCCTGATGCGCGAGCGCCACGTGGCGCGGGGTGCCATGATCCTCATGCAGGGGGACCCGGGGGACGCGCTCTATGTCATCGCACAGGGAAGAGTCAAGATCCTGCTGATCGGCGAGGACGGCCGGGAGGTCATCCTCTCGGTGATGGAAGAGGGCGCCTTTTTCGGAGACATGGCCCTGCTCGACGATGAACCCCGCTCGGCCCACGTGGTCGCGATGACCGACGCTCGACTCCTCCTCCTTCGGCGGGAGGACTTTCAGGCTCGGCTCCGCGCCTCCCCCGACGTGGCCATCGGTCTGTTGCGTGAGCTCTCCCGGCGGCTTCGCCGGGCCGATGACACCATCGGGAGCCTCGCCCTGCGGGACGTCCATGGACGAGTCGCCCACCTCATCCTGGAACTGGCCCAGGAGGAGGGAGGACATCGCATCACGCGGCGCCTCACCCATGCCACGATCGCCCAGATGGTGGGGACCAGCCGGGAAACCGCCTCCCGTGCCCTCCGATCGCTGGTCACCGCCGGGGTGATTCAGGTCACCCGCCGTGAGATCACCATCCTCGACCTCGCGGCCCTGAAGGTCACGAGCGAGCGCAGCTCCCGATGACCCTGAGCCTCGTGTTCCACGGCACCCGCGGCTCGGTCCCCGTGTCCGGTGCCGGCACCCTCCGCTACGGAGGAAATACCCCGTGCCTGGAAATCCGATCCGCCGAGGGAGGGGAGGGGGCGGGGCGCGTCATCCTCGACGCCGGAACCGGCATCCGGTGCGTGCCGCCCGCCCCTCCGGGGACCACCGAAACACTTCTCCTGAGCCACGTCCACTGGGACCACATTCAGGGGTTCCCGTTCTTCCCCTCCCTCCACCAGGAGGGAGTCTCCCTCCGCATCCTCGGCCCGGCATCCCCCGATCACTCGGTCCATTCCACCCTCACGGGAATGATGGCCCCCCCGGTGTTTCCCCTTCCCCTCGCCTCGGTCCCCTCCGACCTGTCAGTGGAGGATCTGACCACCACTCCCACCCTCATCACCACTCCGGACTGCTTCGAGATCCTCACCCACCCCCTCCACCACACGGGGCCCACCCTGGGGTTCCGGGTTCGGCACGCGAACGGGCCCGCCTCCGTGACCTATGTCACAGACAATGAACTCGGCTCGGACCTATCCTTGTCGCGGCGCGTTGCGCTCCTCCAGTTCGTGCGGGGATCGAGTCTGCTGGTCCATGACGCGATGTACCGGGACGGCGAAATAGGCGCCCGGGCAGGGTGGGGACATTCTTCCATTGGTGAGGCAACTCGGCTCGCTCTGGAGGCCGGGTGCCCGAGGCTGGTACTATTCCATCACGCACCCGACCGGTGCGACCGGGCCATCGATGCCATGGTGGACGAGGCCCGGGCGGTAGCGGAGAATCTCAAGGGGGCCATTGAGATCATCGCCGCCCATGACACGATGCAGCTGACCCTCCAGGAGGGGCCATGACATATCGCGTGACAACATTTTTCCTGCTCTCGGCCCTTGGACTCGGCGGGGCGCTCCCCGTGGCCGGACAGGACACCCGTCCGGGACTCGCGGTGCTCCCCTTTGAGAATGGCGGATCCTACGGCAAGAACCGCGAGGATTTCGACGCGCTCAGCCGGGGAATCGCCGGCATGCTCATCTCCGATCTCAGCCAGGTGCCCAACCTGCGGATCGTTGATCGCGCCCACACCCAGCGGCTACTCGACGAACAGGATCTGTCCGCGGGGGGACGAGTGGATGCCGCCACGGCGGCCCGGGTGGGGCGTCTGGTGGGGGCCCGGTACATGATCGCCGGAACGTTCATCGATCTCTATGGCGAATTCCGGATCGATGCCCGGGTCGTTGATGTTGAAACCGGAGAAATCCTCCGAACCGTGCGCAGTGACCCCCGCCTCACCGAGGCGAAGGAACTCGACGGAATCATCCGGTCCGTGGCCACCTCCGTGCTTGAGGGCCTTGACCTCCCCACTCTCGCCCGCCGGTCGGCCCTTACCGTGCCCTCGGAGGCGATCACTCTCTATAGCCGCGGTCTCCTCTACGAGGATCGCGGAGACCAGAGACGGGCTGTGGAGTACTACCGCCGAGCGCTCGACCTCTTTCCGGAGTATGCCGAAGCCCGCGAAGGGTTGCGCAAGGCCGGGAATCGCTGAGCCCGGGCACGCGCCGCTCCCCACAGCCGCGGGATCACTCCGGGTCTGACCCGGGAGGCGTTGCACGGGCCGGAGTCCCCCCCACCCGTCGAAGGCTCAGCGCGGTTCCGAGCCACAGGGGAACCGCCAGAGCCGCCACGGAACCCGCGGGTTGGGTCACGACCCCGCTCACCGACAGCAGCGCACCCAGGAGGGACACCGCGGCCGCCGCGGCCGCC
>JBGSKF010000093.1:0-1561 GCA_041741375.1 Gemmatimonadales bacterium
TCACATCGTCCGCCTCCCGGGGCTTCGACGGCCCAGTTACCTGGAACCCCCGCCCGGTCGGCTACATGTCTCACAGGCATTTCACATGGCGAGCTCCTTTCAGCTCACAAGAAAGGCCAGGCTTGGCCTGGCGCACCGAAGCCGCGAAGCCGCGAAGGGGGGAATGCGGACATCGTCATCGGGCCGGAATCCAGAATGGTTTCACACGAAGACACGAAGGCACGAAGGGGGGGGCATCCCCAGGGGCATCCCCCCTCTCACTCCTCACTCCTCTCCTCTCACTCCTCGAAAGGGCGTCACACGAAGACACGGACATTGAGTCGAGGAGATCACCTTGCATGGCACCGGAAGCAATGGCGCTTGTTGGTGGTGGGTGGGGCCACCCTTTTGTCATGGATCGGATTTCACAATGGGCCCGGCAACGCGCGCACTTCGCGTCTTCGCGTCTTCGCGTGAGACGCTGTTCTCCGGGTCCCCTGTCATTTGTGAATTATTTCACAAGCAGCGACCTCCTCCCCTCTCACTCCTCACTCCTCTCCCCTCACTTCTCGGAAGGGCTCACGCGAAGCCGCGGCGGGGGGAAGAGCTCACCCTGCTTCGCATCCGAGCCTCGATGCTCCCCGGACGCTTGTGAAAAAAGGTGCAAGCGGTCGGCGGGGGTTTGGTACGATTCTGGCTGGTGTGCATCGGGGGAGACTTTGGCGTCGTATTGGTTGCAGGCTGGGCAACTCATCGTCCGGAGGTACCATGATCGCAGCCGATGCTCGCATGCGGTTCACGCAGGAGGACCTGGAACTGGTGCGTTCTACCTTGGCTCACGTCGAGGGGTCCGACCTCACCCGGGCCGACCGTACCCTCGCCCGGAGCGGCATGGACGAGGTGCTGGACTGGGCCCCCGTGGTCGATGCCCTCCTCGCGAGCCCGATGCCGGGGCCCTCCGTGTCCCTCCTGTTTTACGCACTGGTGCGGCAGGCCCTCCTGGCGGAAGGGGTTCCCGAGCGCCGGATGGCGGACTACTGCGCGGCCCTGCTCCGGGAATTCGGGGAGCGGCGGCGTGCCTTCCGCATCGCGTCGGTGGATGACCGGGAGCACCATTTTCTGGTCGACCTCCTGAGCGACCTGTCCACGGCCGATCCCGCTCGCCAGTACCGGCTGCTGGTGCATCTGGGCAACCACACACTCTGGCTGGGCGGCTTCTTCCCCGACCGGATCGAGGCCCAACGGATGCGGCGCGGGGCACCCGATCTCTCCTATTACGAAGCGCTCGGGCATCGCGGATACGCTTCGGCGTCAGACCATGCCCTCGCCGAACGGGCGGGACTCACCGACGTCTACCGCATTGCCGCAGAGCGCTTCCCCGCCCTGCGAGCCGCCCTGACCACAGTGCGCAACCGGCTCGCGCTCCACGCAGCCTGACCGGCTCCGGGCCAGGGCTGGAGAGTTCCCGCCCGGACCCGTACCTTCCACCTCATGACGACACCCACCGGGCGGTGCGCCCTGGTCTGCGGGGCCAGCGAGGGGATCGGGAGAGCGACGGCCGAGCTGCTCGCCGCGCGCGGCG
>JBGSKF010000094.1:0-39581 GCA_041741375.1 Gemmatimonadales bacterium
GGGCCCGGGCCGCGGCAATCTGATCGGGCCGGGTGCCGGCGGTGAGGAGTCGCAGAGTCTCAAGAGCGGCGTCGCGGCGGGCCGTCGCTGCATCGTGGCGGGCGATGGCGTCATCGAGCGACTGCTGGCTGGTGGCGTTGGTTGCGGCGAGTGTTTGGAGACGGTCCCGCTCCCGGGTGGTACGCACTACTTCCGCCTCGGCCACGGCCAGGTCCGCCTCCGCGCGCCGGAGTTCCTGATCACGGGCGCCTGCCTCCAGGTCCCGGAGCGTGGCGCGGGCCGAGCCAAGTTCGGCGCGCCGGAGGGCGATGGTGGCGTCGAGATCGCGCTGGAGAAGGAGGGCCATGGTGTCGCCCACACGGACCTCGTCTCCCTCGTCCACCAGCATGCGCAGCACGGTGGCGGGAACGGGCGGCCCCACGTTGGCCTCGTGGACTTCCACCGTTCCCTCTCCGAAGGCCAGGGGAGAGGCGCCCCCGCACCCGTTCAGCAGGAGGACAATGGCGAGGACGGAGAGGACAGGGCGGGGCAGGGTCATGTTTCGACCTCGGGGGACGGTGGGGCGAGGGCCGACAGGGCAAAGGCGGACGCGTGCTCCCCGAAGCGTTCGAGCAGCGGGGCCGTGTGTGCCCGGCCGGCATCGAGGATCTGCCGGATCGCGGGCTGAGCGATGAGGAAGTAGACCACCTGGGCGATGGTGGACACGGCTGCGAGTTCGGGGTCGAGATCGCGGCGGAACACCCCGTCCTCCTGGCCTCGGCGGATCAGGCCGGCGAAACGAGTGAACATGCCGCGCATGACGGTGCCGAATATGGGACCGGCGACGGCGCCCTCATGGTCGAGGAGCTCGCGGACCATGAGCTTGAGGAGGTTGGGATGGGTGGTGAGGTGGGCCACCTGGTGCGCCACGAGACGTCCGATGGCGTCGGTGGGGGAGGCGGACTCGAGCCGAGCCTGGCCCTCCCGTGCGAACTCCTCGATGCGGCGGGTGAGGCAGGCCCGGTAGAGGTCTTCCTTGCCCGAGAAGTAATAATAGAGGAGGGCGGAGTTGGTGCCGGACTGCTTGCCGATCTCCTTGATACTGGTCCCGGCGAACCCCTGGGCCGCGAAGAGGTGCTCGGCGGCGTCGAGGATGGCGTCGCGGGAGGAGGGTCCGGGGCCGGTGGGATCAGGCTGAGCCATTCTTCAATTAATCGATCAATTAAGCTTATGTCAACTCCATCTCCTAGTCGGATGGAGTTACTTTACCTTAGCAGTTCAGAATGGAACAATCGAGCCACGCCGTCCGACGCGTGTCGAGACCCCAATTTCCCTCGGTGATATTGATAATAACGAGATCCGGTAGTGATGGAAACAGTATTTCGATATTATCTCACCCCTTGCCATCATCGAGCGCCACCCTTCTCAACTCCGGTGGATGCTCCCGGGTACGAAAAATGGATTCCCGCTTGCGCGGGAATGACGGGCATCGGCTTCCGTCAATTGATCCGAGTTTCCCCCACTCCCTACTCCCCACTCCCTATTCCCCACTCCCCGCCCCATTGCTCGCAGATCCCGGCCCGGCTACCTTTCTGGGCTTATGTTCGGCGAGCTTTCTTCGAAACTGACGGCCACCCTGCGCCGGCTCACCGGCCGAGGGGTGCTCACGGAGGAGGCCGTCAAGGAGGGACTCCGGGAAATCCGGACCGTCCTCCTCGAGGCCGACGTCAGCTTCGATCTGACCCGCCAGTTCCTGGAACGGGTGAGGGAACGGGCGGTCGGGGTCACGGCCCTGCAGGCGGTCCGGCCCGGCGAGCAGCTGGTCAAGATCGTCTACGACGAGCTCGTGGCGATGCTTGGCGAGAAGCAGGAGCCGCTCAAGCACGCGAGCGTCCCGCCCACGGTGATCCTTCTCGTCGGGTTGCAGGGATCGGGCAAGACGACCACGGCGGGCAAGCTGGCCCGGCGGCTCAAATCGGAGGTCAAGGCCCCCTTCCTCGTGGCCGCCGATGTCTACCGGCCCGCAGCCGCGGACCAGTTGGCCACGCTCGGCGAGCAGGTGGGGGTCGGGGTGTACCGCGAAGAGGGCACCGATGTGGTGGGCCTGGTGCAGCGCGGCATTGTCGCCGCCGGAAAGGCCCGGGCCCGGACGGTGCTGGTGGACACGGCGGGTCGGCTGCAGATCGATGAAACGATGATGGCCGAACTCGCGGCGCTCAAGAGCGCGGTACGGCCGCATGAGATTCTGCTGGTGGCGGATGGGATGACGGGGCAGGACGCGGTGCGGATCGCCTCCGGGTTCCATGAGGCGCTCGGGATCACCGGGGTGATCCTGACCAAGATGGATGGGGACGCCCGAGGCGGCGCGGCACTCTCGATCTACGGTGCCACCGGGGCACCGATCAAGTACGTCGGCGTGGGCGAACGCCTGGAGGCGCTCGAACCGTTCCAGCCGGACCGCATGGCGGGGCGGATCCTCCAGCAGGGCGATGTGCTGAGCCTGGTGGAGAAGGCGCAGACCACGATGGACGCGGGCGAGGCCGAGAAGCTGGCCCGCAAGGCGACGTCGAAGAAGGGGCTCGATCTGCAGGATTTTCTGGCCGCCATGCGGCAGATGCAGAAGATGGGGCCGCTCAAGAATGTGCTCGGCATGCTCCCCGGGGTGAGCCCGGCGATGCTGAACAGTGCGAAGCTGGACGACAAGCGGCTCAAGCACGCCGAGGCGATCGTGCTGTCGATGACACCGGCGGAACGACGGAATCCCGAGGTGCTCAACGGGTCCCGGCGGCTCCGGATTGCGCAGGGCGCCGGCCGGACCGTGCAGGAAGTGAATCAGCTGGTGTCGTCGTTCAAACAGATGCAGAAGCTCATGAAGTCGTCAGGAAGACCGGGCATGAAGATGCCATTCGGGCGCGGAATCCCCGGTCTCGGTTGAGGAAACAGGACAACGGACCATGGCAACACGCATTCGCCTGCGCCGGATCGGCCGCAAGAAGCTCCCGATGTACCGCATCGTCGTCGCCGACCGGGACGCCCCGCGCGACGGGCGCTTCCTGGACATCATCGGATCGTACCATCCGAAGGCGCCGGCCTCGCAGCAGTACACGGTGGACATGGACAAGGCCCGCGACTGGATCTCCCGCGGAGCGACGCCGTCCGAGACGGTCCAGTCGCTGCTCCGGAAGGCCGGTCTGGACACCCCGCCCGCGGCGTGACGAGCGGGCGCCCCGACCACTTTGCGGTCGGGCGGCTCCGCAAGGCGCATGGTCTCAAGGGGGAGTGCGCCGTCTTCCCCCTGACCGAGGAGGCGGACCGGCTGTTTGCCACGGGCGAGACGGTCTGGGTGCTCGATCTGGAGGGCCGGGCGGTGGCGGGGCCCCTGACCATCGCGCGGAGCCGGTCGTATCACCGGGAATGGCTCCTGACTTTCGAGGGGCACGACCGGCGCGAGGCGATCGAACCGTGGCACGGCCATTTCCTCGGGGTGCCGCCCGACCGTCTGCGGCCGCCGGACGACGACGAGGTCTGGTTGCACGAGCTGGAGGGGTTCGCGGTGCGGGATCCGGAGGGGACACTGATGGGGCTGGTGAGCGCGGTGTATGATCTCCCGTCGGGGCTCGTGATCGAGGTGCAGGGCCCGAAGCGGGAGGTGCTGGTGCCGTACCGGAAGGAGTTCGTGACGGGGGTGGACCGGAAGGCGCGGTGCCTCACGGTGGTGATCTCCGACGAGTGGCCCTCGTGATGAAGATCAACGTGGTCACGCTCTTTCCGGAGATCCTCGCTCCCTATCTCGGAGCGAGCATTCCCGGACGGGCCCGGACGGCGGGACTGGTGGAGTATCGGCTGGTTCAACTGCGGGACCACACGCACGACCGGCACGCCACGGTGGACGATTACCCCTACGGGGGGGGCGCCGGGATGGTGCTCAAGCCGGAGCCGTTCTTCGAGGCGCTGGACGCCCTGGCCCCGGCCGGGCCGGTGGTGTTGATGAGTGCGCGGGGGCGGCGTTTCGAGCACGAGACGGCGGTGCGCTACTCGCTGGCGCCGGAGCTCACGGTGCTCTGCGGCCACTACAAGGATGTGGACCAACGGGTGGTGGAGGGGTTGGGAGTGGAAGAGATCACGATCGGGGATTTTGTGCTCTCGGGGGGGGAGGCGGCGGCACTCTGCGTGATCGATGCCGTGGTGCGGTTGCTCCCGGGTGTGCTCGGGGACCACGAGTCGGCGAGCGGTGATTCGTTTTACGACGGGCTCCTGAGCCCGCCGAGCTACACCAGGCCCCCGGAATACCGGGGCCTGACGGTTCCGGAGGTGTTGCGCTCCGGGAACCACGCGGAGATCGCGGCCTGGCGGGACGCCGAGTCCGAACGGTTGACGCGGGAACGACGGCCGGACCTGTGGGCGGCGCATGAGGGCCGAGACCACGCGAGTTGAGGATGTCTTCAATCATGGCGCCGACACGGCGCGGAGGGTGAGCAGGTGGAACGACTCAATGCAGTGGCCCGTGAGGGCATGCGGACGGATCTCCCCGACTTCCGGGCGGGCGACACCATCCGGGTGATGGTGCGGGTGCGCGAGGGCGACAAGGAGCGGCTCCAGGCCTTTGAAGGAACCTGCACCGCCCGGCGCGGGGGAGGGATCAGCGCCAGCTACACGGTTCGGAAGATTTCCGCGAGTGTCGGTGTCGAGCGGATCTTCCCCTTGCACAGCCCCTCGGTGGCGTCGGTGGAGGTGGTGCGGCGGGGACGGGTCCGACGCGCCAAGCTCTACTACTTGAAGGCCCTCTCCGGCAAGGCGGCGCGGATCAAGGAGAAGCGCGAGCGGTAGGCCGGTGGCACACCGTGCGCCCGGTCTGGCCCGCGAACGGGCCGCCTGGTCCGCGGGGCACATTCTGGTCGGGCTCGACGAAGTGGGCCGCGGTCCCCTGGCTGGTCCGGTGGTGGCCGCGGCCGTTGCCTTTGCCCCCTCCGCCCGCCGCATCAACGGGGTGCGCGACAGCAAGGTGCTCTCGGCCCGGGCTCGGGAAAAGCTCGCCGGACGCATCCGGGAGCGGGCCCTCTGCCTCGGCATCGGGGCGGCGAGCACCCGGGAAATCGACCGATACAACATCCGGCGGGCCACGGCCCTGGCGCTCCGCCGGGCCTTCGACGCACTCCATCCCCCGCCGGGCGACCAGCCGGTCACGATTCTGCTGGACGGGTTGCCCCTTCCGGAATTCGGGATGCCGCACGAGGCTCTCGTGGACGGGGACGCGCTCTGCTATTCGGTGGCTGCAGCCGGCATCGTGGCCAAGACCGTGCGGGACCGGCTGATGATGCGGCTCAGCGCCCGCCACGACCGATACGGGTGGAACCGCAACATGGGGTATGGAACGAGCGATCACCTGGAGGCGCTCCGGCGTCACGGTCCCACGCGGCACCACCGGACCAGTTTCGCGCCCGTCTCCCAGTTGACCTTCCTGTTCGTGGGGGAGGACGCTTGAGTTTTGGGCAGGCCAGCGCCACGTTTCACCCGCCCGGGGGCGTAGCTCAATTGGTAGAGCAACAGACTTTTAATCTGTAGGTCGTGGGTTCGATCCCCACCGCCCTCACTCGTGCTTCCGGTGTCCCCTCCGGCACCGTCTTCTTCTCCCGCCCGCGGAGGCCGATTGCCCGACGCCTCGCCCCCCTCCTGGTCTCCCCCCCCGCAGGTGCGGTACCTGCTTGGACTTGGCACCGATGAAAAGGCCTCCCCCGACGAGGTGATTGCCCGCCTCGTGACCCGGCTCGGCGAGGAGGTCGAGAGCGGGCGCCGCCTCCGGCTCGAAGCGGCGACCTTTCGCCAGCTGTTCCGCAACTCTCCCGACGGGATCGTCGTGCTCGATGGCGCCGACCGGATCCTTGACGCCAACCCCGCCTTCGAGTCCCTCTTCGGGTATGCCATCGGTGATATTCGCGGACGGTTCCTGAATGATGTCATCGTGCCCCTGGAGGGGAGGGAGGAAGCGCGCCAGGTGTCCGGCGAGGCGTTGCAGGGGCGGCCGGTGCACATCGACACCACGCGCCGCCGCGCCGACGGGAGTCTGGTGACGGTCTCCGTCCTCGGTTCGCCGATCATCATGGGGGATGGCCAGAGCGGCGTGTTCGGGATCTACCGCGACATCGGTGAACAGGTGAAGGCGGCGAGCGAACTCCGGCGCTCTGCCGAGGACCTGGCCCGGTCCCTGGAGGCGCTCAACGACGCCAAGATTCGGGCCGAAACCGCCGCGCGGGTCAAGAGCGATTTTCTCGCCACCATGAGCCACGAGATCCGCACCCCGATGAACGGCATTCTCGGCATGCTGGAGCTCCTGCTCGACACCGACCTGTCCGAGGAGCAGCGCGATTGCGCCGTGACCGTCAAGTCCTCGGCCGATGCCCTCCTCACCATGATGAACGACATTCTCGACTTCTCCAAGATCGAGGCGGGACGCCTGGAGGTGGATCCCCACCCCTTCGACCTGGAGGTCGCGGTGGAGGACGTGATCGAGCTCATGACTCCGCGGGCCCGGGAACGGGGCATCGATCTTCTGCACCGGTACCCCCACGGGACTCCGCGGCGTCTCGTGGGCGATGCCGGACGCGTACGGCAGATCCTCCTCAATCTGGTGGGCAACGCGATCAAGTTCACCAGCCAGGGACATGTGCTGGTGGAGGTGGAGTGTCTGGAGCAGGGCCCGGGCGTGGCGCGGATGCAACTGTCGGTGACCGACACGGGAATCGGCATTCCGCAGGAAAAGCAGGACCTCATCTTCGAGAAGTTCACCCAGGCCGATGCCTCGACCACGCGCGAGTTCGGCGGTACCGGTCTGGGCCTCGCCATCTCGAAGGAGTTGAGTGTGCTCATGGGGGGGGCGATCACACTGGAAAGCGTTCCAGGGGCGGGATCCACCTTTCGGGTCGTGCTTCCCCTGCCCAAGGACCGGACGCACCTTCCGCCCGTGCCGCGGGGCACTCTGGCTGGAGTTCGCACTCTGGTGGTGGACGACAACGCGGTCAACCGCCGGTTGCTGGTGGAGCAGCTCGCCGAGTGGGAGCTCCGCCCCGTCGTGCTCGGCGATCCGGGGGAAGCGGTGGCGGCAGTGCTGGCCGCACAGCGTGAGGGGGATCCGTACGCACTCATCATTCTGGACTACCAGATGCCGGGACAGGACGGACTCGCCCTGGGACGCGCGATCCGGGAGTGCGAGGCGGGACAGGAGGTGCCTCTCGTTCTGCTGACATCGTCGGGGCAACGGGGAGAGGCGGCGCGATTCCAGGAGGCCGGGTTCTCCGCCTATCTCGTCAAACCGGTGCGGGCGCGCATCCTGCGGGACACGCTCGGGGCGGTGCTCGGAAGTGCGGGCCTTCCGGACTCCGAGGGGAAGCCCGTCTTCATCACGCGGTACACGGTGATCGAATCGGAACGGCCCCCGGATCCCTCGACGGCGAACGGGAGCCCGGAGGGGAGGGGGGGGCCTCCCACGGTTCTTCTGGCGGAGGACAACGCGGTGAACCGTCTTGTGGCCGAGCGCATGCTGCGTCGCCTGGGGTGCGAGGTGGTCTCGGCCTCCACCGGCCAGGAGGTCCTGGAGGTTCTCGCCCGGCACCCGTGTGACCTGATTCTGATGGATTGTCAGATGCCGGAGCTCGATGGATATGAGGCCACCGCGGCAATCCGGGGTCGCGACTGGCCGGCGAGCCGCGTGCCGATCGTCGCGGTGACGGCCAACGCCATGGAGGGCGACCGGGAACGGTGCCACGCCGCCGGCATGGACGACTACCTCACCAAACCCCTGCGCCCCGATGATCTGGCCGCCGTGCTGACCCGATGGGTGTCCCCCTCTCCGGCCGCGTCCGGGGGGTGAGGTGCGCGACGCCCCCGGTTCCGGTACATTGCGTCGGTTTGGCAGCTGCGGGATGCTCCCCCCCCACACTCAGCGCAGGGAGGATGGATGGCCACGGTCTGGATGGATGGTGAATGGTATGATGAGACCACCGCGCGGATCTCGGTCTTTGATCACGGACTCCTGTACGGTGACGGCGTGTTCGAGGGAATCCGGGTCTATGGCGGACGGATCTTTCGGCTGGAGGAACACCTGGAGCGCCTGTATGACTCCGCGCGCGCCATTGGACTGACCATGCCGATCGCCCGCGACGCCTGCGCCCGGATCGTCGAGGAGGCGGTGCGCCGGTCCGGCCTTGCCGATGCGTACATCCGTCCAGTCATCACCCGCGGGCGCGGGGATCTGGGCATTGATCCCCGGAGCTGCCCCGTCCCCACCGTTCTCATCATCGTGGACACGATTCACATCTGGTCCGAGGAACGCTACGCCCAGGGACTCCGGATGATGACGGCCGGGACGCCGATTCCGCACCGCGAGGCCCTCTCCCCGCGCGTGAAATCGTTGAACTACCTCTCCCACATCCTGGCCAAGATGGAGGGGGTGAATGCGGGCCTGGATGAGGTTCTGATGCTCGATGCGCAGGGATGGGTGGCCGAGGCCTCGGGCATGAACCTCTTCGTGGTCCGAAAAGGGGTCGTGCGGACACCGCCCGCGTGGGGGGGAATCCTGCGAGGGGTCACCCGTGATGTGGTGATCGACCTCGCCCGCGAGGCGCGTCTGCCGGTGGAGGAGACGATTCTCAACCGGTACGACGTGTACACCGCCGACGAGGCCTTTCTGACCGGAACCGCAGCCGAGATCGCTCCCATCCGCGAGCTCGATGGCCGGCCGATCGGGTCGGGGATCCCCGGTCCCGTCACTCGCGACCTGCGGAACCGCTTCCAATCCCTCGTGCGCGGGGGTGCCGTCGCTTGACCGCCGTGGGGATCGGGCGGATATTGCGAGATCCCCCCTTCTCCGTCCTGATCTGGTGGTGTGCATGACCTGGCGCGTGCTCGAACACGATGATGCGATCTGGTGCGTCTCCTGTGCGGCCGAGCGTCCCCCTCATCGGGAGGACTGGCGCCTGATGCTGTCGTTCCGTCGCGAGGGCTCACGGCGGTCCCTCTGGGCCGAAGCCCCGGTCCGGGCTCCCTCCCGGGCCGGCGTCTTCGCCGGGGCCGATCGCTTGAGCGATGACGCGCTGGTCTCCGTTCTGTCTCAACGCCTTCGGTGAGGAGGGTGCCTTGACGACCCGGGTCACGATGCAGGATCTCCGGCAGGTCGCCGCCTCGCTCCGCGAGTTGAGAGGGCAGCGCATCGAGGAGGCGTCTCTCCGAACCGATTTCCGGCACCTCCGGTTGGAGATGGAGCCGGGCCTCCAGCTCCTGGTCACCGCCGAGCGGGACGAGACGGGACAGCCCTGTCTTGCGGTGGACGTGGTCCGCACGCCGCCCGTCGTCGGCGTGCAACTCGATGTCGGGCTCGGCGTTCCCTCGTGAATCGGGACGCCGTCGTCCCGGAGCGGTCCCGGCCCCGCTTCCACGCGTTCGAGTTGGAGCGACGACCGGATGGGCGCTGTCGTGCCCGCGTGACCCTCGCGTGGGATGATGATTCCGAGGTGGTGGGAAGCGCGGAGGGAGTGGCGTCGGACTCGGGTGAATTGCGGTGTGCCGCCCTCGCCTGCATCCATGCCTTGGCGCAGGCCGTGCATGACCCCGCGTTCCAACTCCTGGGGGTGAAGGCCGTGCGGGCCTTTGACGCCACCGTGGTCATTGTCTCGCTGGATGCCGACCACCCCCGGGGTCCGAGAATTGTCGGCTCCTATTTGACCGATTCCGATGTTCCGCGCGGCGCGGCTCTTGCCGTGCTGCATGCCACCAACCGGCTCCTCTGGGGCCGGGCGCCGGCATGAGGGGGCGCAACCCTTTCCGGGCGTCACGCATCCTGTTGCACTGGGGCCCTCCTCGTTCCGCCGAGTCCGTCGGCCAAGGTGCCCTGTGACAACAATTTCCGAGTATCCGCCCCCGGGGCGGGAACACCCTGGGGGTCCCATGTCCTTCGTGCGCTCGCTGTTTCTGGGAGGACTCGCGCTGGTGGCGGGTTGCGCCGCACCGATGGCCGGTTCGCCGGTCGAGGTGCCTCCGGCCGGGGCAGATCGCCCCGAACCCCGGCCTTCCGCCCCGCCGGTTTCTGTCGGGGATGAGCCATCTTCTGGAGACCAGATCCTTCCGGTCCTCGACTCCGCCGCCCGCGCCGACTCCCTGGCCGATGCGTTCATCCTCGACCTGCTGCAGACCGCGACCGATCCCGACACGACCGGGGAAGCCATCGAGGTCACCTGGGACATCGACGTTTCGTCCTACACCACTCATCATCGTGTCCAATTCTACCTGAATTTCTTCCAGAGCCAGGCCCGGGAGCGGATGGCGATCTGGCTCGAGCGCCTCCCGGTCTATGAACCGATGATCCGGTCCGCTCTGCAACGGGCCAACCTCCCGGGCGATCTGGTGTACCTGGCGCTGATCGAATCGGGGTTCTCGAATTCGGCGGTCAGCCGGTCGCGCGCGGTCGGCATGTGGCAGTTCATGCCGGGAACCGCACGGATGTTCGGTCTCCGGATTGACCGCTGGGTCGATGAGCGCCGCGATCCGGTCAAGGCCACCCATGCCGCCGTTCGGTACCTGACGGATCTGACCAACCAGTTCGGATCACCGTATGTGGCCGCCGCGGCCTACAATGGAGGCCCGGGCCGAGTGTCCCGGGGTCTGAACCGGCTTCCCACCCGCAGTGCCCTAATGGAGGATGGAGACGGGACCAGTGGACCGTCCTTCGTGGATGCCGCTTTCTTCGAGTTGGCGGATACCCGGTACATTCATAGCGAGACGAAGGATTACGTTCCGAAGTTGATTGCCGCGGCGCTCATCGCCAAGGAGCCGGAACGCTACGGATTTTCTCCGCAGCGAGCCGTACTACCGTATGAGGCGGACTCCCTGAGCGTGGAGGGGGCCGTGGGGATCGACGTGGTGGCGCGGCTTGCCGGTGCTCCGGAAAAGACCCTTCGCGACCTGAACCCGCACCTCCTCAGGGGCATCACCAGTCCCGGGCGCACCACGGTGGTCCGGCTTCCCCCAGGGACCGGAGCGGCGGCGGCGGCGGGACTCGCGGCGCTTCCCCCGGAGGAGCGGGTCTCGTTTCTGGAGCATGTGGTGAAACGCGGGGAGAACTTCGCCGTCATCGCGCGCCGATACCGGGTGAGTGTGGCCGATCTTCGGGATGCCAATCCCCGGGTGCGGCCCACGCGACTGCAGATCGGTCAGGTGCTCGTGGTGCCCACGTTGGGCGGAAGCTCGGCGAGTCGGGTCTCGGCACGGACGGCGGCCGAAGTGGCCCCGTCTCCGGAATCCACCGCGGCCCGCACCCATGTGGTCCGCCGGGGGGAGACCTTGGGAGCGATCGCCCGGCGCTACCGCGTGTCCGTGGCCACGTTGCAGGAATGGAATGGCCTGCGGGGGCACACGATCCGGGCAGGACAACGGCTGCGGGTGGCCGGGGGCGATCCGTCCCGTGCCGCGAATGGGGCCTCCGGCCGGGTCCACAAGGTTCGATCCGGGGAAACCCTCTCCGTGATCGCGGCGCGATATGGGGTGTCGATTCGCGCTCTGCAGTCGGCCAATGGCCTCCGGTCAAGCCGAATCCGCGCCGGGGACCGGCTGACCATTCCGGGGGACGCTACTCCTTCTTCATCCCGCTGAGCACCGCCCGCGAATAGCCGTTGGCCGGATCTTCCCCCGCGGCGAGGATCTCCGCCACACGGGTGGGACCCCGGTTGTAGGCCAGCAGCGCCACCCGCAGATCCCCATTGAACCGCTTCATCAGATCCTTCAGAAACCGGAATCCGATCCGGAGGTTGACCTCAGGGTCATGCAGCCGTTCCTCGGTGATGTCGGGTTCATAGAAACGCGCCGTGGGCAGCCGGACCTGGGCGTATCCGATCGCGCCCTTGGGGCTCACCGCCCGATGGCGGAAGCCACTTTCCACCTTCACCAGCCGGAATCCGACCGAGGGGTGAAGTCCCTCGCTCAGCGCGGCGTCATACACGGCGCCGGAGACGTCCGCCGGGATACGATACTCGGCGGAATAGTCGATCACCGACTGGGCCCGCTCGAGCCGAAGCTCCAGGAGGGTCACCTTGCCCTGCGTCGATTCGAGGTCCTGCTGCAGATCGGCCATCTCCTCCAGCACGGCGGCGGCCGGCTCCTCGCGCGGCTGGGGATCCGCCACGAGCGACCGGAGGGCAGCAGTCAATCCGCCGAGTCCGAGGGCGAGCAGCCCCAGGCGCGAGGCGTGGCGCATGCGAAGGGCCCACCGGCTTCGTCGGCGCGGGCGGGGGTGATCCACGGTCCATCGACTCATGCAGTGTCTCCTGAAGAGGTGGCGTCCGCGGACCAGTCGTGGCGTCCTCCGTGCTTGCTGCGGACGGAAATCGCGTCAATCGTCATGTGGCGGTCGGCGGCCTTGACCATGTCATATACGGTGAGGCAGGCCACCGACACGGCGGTCAACGCCTCCATCTCCACCCCGGTCCGTGCCGTGGCGCCGACCGTGGCTTCGACTCGCACGCCGGGGAGCTTCGGATCAACTGTGCAGTCGACCGCGATGGAGTCGAGTGGAAGGGGGTGACAGAGGGGGATGAGGTCGGTGGTGCGCTTGGCGGCCATGATCCCCGCCAGGCGCGCGGTGCCGAGAACATCTCCCTTGGCCAGGGCGTTGGCCGACACCAGCGCCAGGGCCTCGGCGGACATCCGAACCTGCCCCGACGCGGTGGCGGTGCGCACGGTGGGAGGTTTGGCGGACACGTCGACCATGGTCGCGCGGCCCCGGGGATCAACGTGCGAGAGTGACGTCATGCCAGGACCTCGTGCAGATCCGCCGCGAGCGAGGCCAGGAGGATCCTGGGGTTTCCATTTCCCTGAGCCAGAGTCCACGTTTCCTGCACCCGCCCGAGTGCGTGGAGCAGAACGGCGGGGTCGTTGATGCCCCTCAGAGGCGGTGGCAGGGGACGGCGCGGGGGTGTTCCGGTGGCCGAGCGGACTGCGTCCCCCAGAGAGCCGGCGAGAGATTCGAGGAGATCGCTGAACTCGCCCCGGGCCTGCCACGGCGCCTGGGCCAGGCAGCGGGTGTAGGCCTCCTCCGAGTTGCGGATCGACGCCAGGAAACTCGCCGCGGCCAGGGCTCCCTTCGAACCCGCTTCTCCCTCTCCCAGGGCGGCTCCGATGGATCCTTCGGCGCGCCTCACCCGGAGGTCGAGGTCGGAGGGCACCGGTGAAAGGTGATCGGCCAGAAAAGTGCGCACCATCGCATCGGGCAGGGGACGGAGCCGGATCGGCACCACTCGCGACCGGATGGTGGGGAGCACCTGGCCCGCATCGGTGGTGGTGAGGATGATCCAGGTGCTGGCGGGCGGCTCCTCGAGGAGCTTGAGGAGTGCGTTGGCCGCTTCGGGGCTCGATTCCTGGGGCACCAGACGGTTGGCATGGCCGAGGAGGATCACCTTCCGGGGCCCCTCGACCGGGGTGAGGGATACCCGCCGGGCCAGGAGGCGTGCGCTCGCGACGGAGTGGCTCGCCATCCCATCGGGTGATTGGTAGAGGGACGAGCTCCTCCGCTCGGCCATGATCTCGGCGAGCGAGTCGGCGGCCTCGTCGACCTGTTTATCGGGATCTGACGCCTTGGGCCGCGGGATCGGAACGAACCAGTGGAGGTCCGGATGGCCCAGGTTGAGCACCTTGTGGCATGCGGGACAGTGGCCGCAGGGCAGAGGCCCCTCCGGGGATGCACAGAGAAGGCGCTGCGCGATCCAGAGCCCGAGCCTCTGCTTGCCGACACCCTCGGGTCCGATGAGAAGGATGACCTGGGGAAATCGATCGGTTGCGATGGCGCTCCCGATCTCTTCGAGCCGGTCGGCGTGGCCGACGAGGGGATGAATCATGGGGTTAAATGTAGCGGGTGGAGGGGTGAATTGGAAGAGGAAGAAGTTTCCTAAGATGATGTACTGGAACGATTTATAGGTGATGTGAGTCACAAAAACTGCACTCGAAGTGCCGGAATGGCGCATGTGAGTATTTGCTCACATTCAATCAAATGTGAGCAAGCGCTCGCTGTATTGTCGGAGATTGTTATTCGCCATGGAGTTGACCGGGGAACGAGGTAACTGCCGTTGTGGCGGCCATGGCAGATAAGACTGCCGGTCTGCCAAGATGGGGAGTTGGTCCTGGTTGGTTGACGAATCGGGTCTCGGGGGATTAGTTTTTCAGGCTTGTCTTTCCCGAGTAGCTCAGTTGGTAGAGCAGGTGACTGTTAATCACCGGGTCGGGGGTTCGAGTCCCTCCTCGGGAGTGTGCGAAAGGCCCCGGCAGTCGCCGGGGCCTTTCGCCATCCCGAGGAGGTCTCGTCGGGGAGCGGCTCGTGGGCACTCGCCGCCCACCGGCGAGTCCCTGATGCCGTCATTGCGAGGGCCCGCAGGGCCCGTGGCAATCCCGTGAGCTGATACCGACCCCACGAGACGCGAGGTCGGCCATCATGCCGGAACCCCACCGCTTGGGCTCAGGCGTGAAGGCCGGGCATCCTCTTCCACGCATCCGCTTGCGCACGAGATCGCCACGGCGGCGTTGCCGCCTCGCGATGAGGGTCCGGTTGCGCCTGCGGTCATTGCGAGGGCCCGTATCGCCACGGCGCCTTCGGCGCCTCGCGACAGGGGGCCCGTGGCAATCCCGTGAGCAGCTCTCGACCCGCGCACCATGGGACGGTCTTCATGTGGTTCGTCAGGGCCGTTCGCGAACGGGCCGTATGGTTCTATGTCCTATGTCCGGCTCATCCGAGTTTCGTGTGGGTGGGGGTGGGTGAGGGGAACTTCAACCCGCCATTTCCCGGGGCTCTTCGGCCTTCTTGGGGTTGGATTTCGGAGTGAGGTGAGGGGCTCCGGTGGCCAGGCGGGTGGGGGAATGGCCACAAGAGGCACAAAAGGCACAAGAAACACGAGATTCCGCGGAGGGTGGCTCGCCGTCGGGAAGGGGGCGGACCCACAGATGACACCGAGACTCGACTCGGGCCCAGTCTGGGCAGAATTCACTTCACTCTGCTTCATCGGTGTCATCCGTGGTTTCTTCCGGGGGGGGGGAGGTGAGGCCCCGGTGCTCAGGTTGGCGGTCTTGGGCCTTGTGTGCTTTTTGTGGTTTGCCTTTTGGGGTGAGGGGAGGCACTCGGGCCTGAACTTAGACCCATGCCAAATCCTGAAGAGCCCTCTGTCCTCCGTCCCATGTCCTTTCTTCTGTAGCCTGGGGGTGACTCTTCAAGGGCAACCGTGGATCAGAGCAAGGGCGACGGAATTGGGTTATATTTGAAGGCTATGGGCACCGGGCCGCGCCGCTGGATCGCCGGGGCGGCCTCTTTCGTGTCGGGGAGGGGGGGGGCGTCGCCCCGTGGAAATCTACCGATCAGAAGGATGGTATCGTGAAGGCCAACGACATTCGCAAGGGCCACGTGGTCCTCTTCAACGGGCAGCCGTGCCGAGTGATGGATTTCACCCATCGCACCCCGGGGAACCTCCGGGCGTTCGTGCAGGCCCGGATGCGCAACCTGGTGACGGGAAACACCTTCGATCACCGCTACAGCGCCACGGAAAACGTGGAGACGGTGCGGCTCGACACCAAGGAACTCCAGGTGCTCTACCGCGATGCCACCGGTGTGCATGTCATGGACGGCACCACCTACGACCAGTACACCCTGGATGACGCCACCACGGGGGACCAGAAGGAGTGGCTCACCGAGGGAATGAACTTTCTGGTGGAGTGGCTGGATGGCCGTCCGATCGCGATCCAGCTCCCCTCGGTGGTGGAGCTCGAAGTGGTGGACACGGCACCCCTCATGAAGACCGCCACCAAGACCGCGAGCAGCAAGCCGGCGGTGTTGAGCAACGGGGTGACCGTGCAGGTGCCGGAGTTCGTGGGTCCGGGCGAGAAGGTGCGGGTCAATCCGGTCACCGGGGAGTACCTGGAGCGCGCCAAGTAACGCGATCGATGATCGGTCATCTCGCGGGGTCGGGCCAGCCGGGTCCGGCCCCGCGTTCGCGTCGCGGAGTGGCTTCCATCCCCCGATCCGGGTAGAATCGAGCACCCATGCACGGTTCCGACGCGATTCTCCGCAATCTGGCCATCGTCCTTACCGTGGCCGCCATCACCACGGTCATCTTCCAGCGGCTTCGGCAACCGGGCGTCGTGGGTTACATCGTGGCGGGACTCCTGGTGGGGCCCGGAGTGTTCTCCCTGGTCACCGACATGGGCATCATCCAGACGCTGGCCGAGCTGGGCGTGGTGCTCCTGATGGCCTCCATCGGCCTCGAGTTCAGCTTTCGCACCCTGTCGCGTCTCGGGCCTCGGGTGGGGGTGGTGGCCGTCGTGGAGATCGGGCTGATGATCTTCCTCGGGGCCACCGTGGGGCGGGCGGCGGGATGGTCACCCGCCGAAGGTCTTTTCCTGGGGGGGATGATCGCCATCTCCAGTACCATGATCATCGCCCGGGTCTTCGCCGAGGCCACGCCCCCTCCTTCCCGGGCCCTGCGAGACCTGGTGCTCGGCGTGCTGATCATGGAGGATCTCGCGGCCATCGTCCTCATCGTGATCCTGACCACGGTTGCCGCCGGAACAACCCTGACCGGGGCGGCGATCGGGGGCACGGTGGGACGTCTCCTGCTGGTGCTCACGGCGCTGACGGTGGCCGGACTTCTGGTGGTGCCCCGGGCGATCCGGTACACGGTGCGTCTCCGTCGCCCGGAGACGACCTTGGTGGCCGTGATCGGGGTGATCTTTCTCTTTGCCCTCCTCGCCCGGCTGGCGGGGTATTCCGTGGCCCTGGGTGCCTTCATCGCCGGTGCCGTGCTGCACGAGTCGGGGGCGGTGCGCCAGATCGAGGTTCTCCTGCAGCCGGTGCGGGACATGTTCGCCGCCATCTTCTTCGTGGCGGTGGGCATGCTGATCGATCCGGCCGTGCTGGCGGAGATCTGGCCCCTGGTGCTGGTTCTCGTGGGTGTGGTGCTGGTGGGAAAGACCGTGGGGGTCACGACCGGCGCCATGTTGGCTGGGTATTCCTTGCGGACCGCGATGCACGCCGGACTGACCATGACGCAGATCGGGGAGTTCAGCTTCATCATCGCGGGATTGACGCTGACCTCCTCCTCGGACACGATGGGGAACTTCTTCCCGGTGGCCGTCGCGGTGTCGGTGGTGACGTCGCTGGCCACTCCCTGGCTTCAGCGCCGGGGCGACGCGGCGGCGTGCGCCGTGGACCGGCGGTTGCCGAAACCGCTGCAGATGGTCGCGACCCTCTACGGAAGCTGGATTGACTCCCTCCGGCGCGCCACGTCACGCGAGACCTGGCGACGGGGACGGCGCTACCTGGCGTTTCTCCTGCTCGACACGGTGGTGATCACCGGACTTCTGGTGGGAACGGCCCTGGCCCTCGGGGGGGTGTCCTCCTCGCTGGCGGAACGGTTCGGTCTCTCCCCGGTGCTTGCGCGCGCGGCGGTGCTTCTGTCCGGCGGCCTGCTCGCGGTGCCGTTCGGAATCGGTCTCGTCACGTCCGTTCGCCGTGTGGCACGACTTCTCTCCGAGGGCGTCATGCCGGCGGTGGCGACGGGCAGGATCGACCAGGCGTCCGCCCCCCGGCGTACCCTTGCCCTCGCGATCGAAATCGGCGTGGTGGTCTTGTTGGGGATCCCCATGGTGATTGTCTCCCAGCCCTTTGTCCCGTACGGAGGGGCCGCGGTGGTGGCGGTGCTGCTCCTCCTCATGGGAATCGCCTTCTGGCGGAACGCCTCCGACCTGCGGGGGCATGCTCTTGCCGGGGCCGAGCTTGTCGTGCACGTGCTGGGACGTCAGGGAATGCCGGGGCACGAGGACGACCTGAGCCGGGTGGAGGAGCTCCTGCCCGGGCTCGGTTTCCTGGAACCGGTTCGGCTCGAGGAAGGAACCCCGGCGGACGGGAAAAGTATTGGGGAACTCAATCTGCGGGGTCTCACCGGGGCCACGGTGGTGGCCCTGGTGCGCGGGGACGACCGGATCGCGTTCCCGCCCGCCGCAACCCGGCTTGCCGCCGGCGATCTCGTGGCCCTCACCGGGAGTCACGAGGCGGTGGCGGCGGCTCGGCGGCTGCTGAATCCTCTGGGATAGCAAGGGTCGGGCCCGGGATCCGGCCGAGTTGCCTCCCGGAAACCGAACGGGTTATACTTCTGGTATGAAAACCGCCATTTCCCTGCCCGACGGACTGTTCCGCGACGCCGAGAAGTACGCTGCACGCTCCGGCAAGACCCGCAGCCAACTGTACTCTGAAGCACTGGCGGAATTCCTGGCCCGCCACGCCCCGGACGAGGTGACCGAAACCATGAACCGGGTTCTGGAGCGTGTGCGCGAGCCGTATCCCGATCCGGCGCTCCGCACGGCGGCACGGCGGGTCTTGGAGAACACGGAGTGGTAACCATCGCCCAAGCGGAGGTCTGGTGGGCCGAGTTGCCCGACCCCGCAGGGTCGGGTCCGGGATTTCCGCGCCCGGTGGTGATCGTGCAGGGGAATCACCTGAACCGCAGCCGGATCGCCACCGTGGTGTGCGTTCCCCTGACCAGCAATCTCGTCTGGGCGGACGCACCGGGCAACGCTCTGTTGCCCGCCCGCACAACCGGGTTGCCGAAAGACTCCGTCGCCAATGTTTCGCAACTGGTGGCGGTCGATCGGTCCTTCTTGGTTGAGCGCGCGGGCCGCCTGGGGCCAAAGGTCTTCGCTGGGATCCTCAGCGGGATCGACATCATTCTCGGTCGGTGACCGCCAGGGGAACTCTGATCAATTGACGGTCAGCCAATGCCAGTCATTCCCGCGCACGCGGGAATCCATTTTCATTCCCGAAGTCCAGCAAGATGGATCCCCGCTTTCGCGGGGATGACGACTAATCAGATATTCCCTAGGGTCTTTCTCCTGCCTCGTTACCGAGCGTAGCGGACGAGGTACTGCAATCCGTCCTCATCGGTCCGGATCACGTAGGTGCTCCCCTTGCCGAATCCGGTGACCGCATGGTCCGGGGGGAGACTCACCTTGCGGACCAGGCGCCCGGCGGAGTCGAAGACATCATACACCGGGGTGTTGTCCCCGGCGGGCCGGCTCCGGCTGACCCAGATCTCCCCGTCGGGGCTGACCAGGACGCTGTTCGTGCTCATGAAGGGGGGCCGGGTCTCGGCGAATTCCGGTTCGGGGAGTGAGCCCGCGGGCATCGATGTGGTGTTGTTGCCGGAGTTCGCGCCCCGGGTCATCATGATCATGGTGGGCGGATTGGCGCGCTGCCGCTCGCGGTACGCCTTCCTGTCCGCCTCGGTGACCTTCGGGGGAGTGTAGGGCACGGCCGGACCCGCTGTCACCCGCCCTCCTGCGCCATACCAGAGGGCCCGGTACGGCTCCGGGGTCACGCGGGCCACCCGGCCATCCGGGGTGACGCCCCAGGCCTCCTGGGGTGCAAAGACCATCGGCATGCCCATTGTGACGCGCATTTGCCCTCCTCCCGAACTACTCACGGAGGTCCGGGGTCCGACGACCCAGGCGGCGGTATCGACTGCGGTACCGCCGGGCGTCCACCGGATCACCGGGACCGAATCGGCCGCAGGCGGTCCGCCTGGCCTCTGAATGCTGGTCGACTGGAAGTAGAGGCGCCCTTGGGCGTCGCTCGCCTGGGGACGGGCGAAACTCAGGCCCAGGCCGCCTGCCGCGCCGCCGAGTGAGGGCATCGGGATGGTTTCACCGGGCTTTCCGTCGGGGCCGATCAGCAGGAATCGCTGATTCAACAAGTCCACGATCAGCGTCTGGTCGTTCGGCATCGGGAGAACCCCGGAGGGGAGGGCGTACTCGCCGGGGCCCGATCCCTCCCGGGATACCGCCCGGGCCGTCCCGTTCTTCAGATCGAGAATCTGGACGATCTTGTCGCGCCGGTCGGCCACCACCACTCGGCCATCCGCGAGTTCCCGGACGCCGGAAATTGCGCTGAATGGCTCCGGGAACTCGGCGATGGGCTTGCCGATCGGCTGGGGCTGCTGGGACGGAAGATGGCGTACAAGGGTGCTCGACGTCAGCAGGAGGGCGACGAGGGTGACCGAGGGTCGGACAGACATGGTTCGGCTCCGGAAAGGGGTCCGACCATCCAAGATGCCCCGCAGTTCGAGACCGTCGCAGGCGCGAAGGGGACGGGAACATGGGAGACCGGGGTCTCCCATGCGCCGTGACCCATCGTTCAGAACGTCACTTCACACCGCGGGTCCGGGTGATGGCGATCGTCAGGTCGTCGCCGTTGTTGAGTCCCGCATGCTGGGAGTTCACCCAGAGGGTCTGCCCGTTGCGGGAAAAGTAGATGCCGGTGGATTCGGCCTCGCAATCCCGGAGGCGCGCGAACAGCTCCACCGACGAGGCGACCGGACCGGTGCCTCGGGCGACCCAGATGTCGCTGGGGGCATCATCTTCGGTGATGTAGAGGTCCCCGTTGGGCGACAGGGCCAGGTTGTCCGGGTCGTCGAACCCGGTTCCGGCATCGCTGGCAAAGGGGTCGCTCGTCTCGGCCGGCACATTGACGCCGGGCTCCACAAAATTGCTCACGTAGGCCTTGTCACCCCGCAGCTCGATCTTGAGCACGAGCCCGTTGTCCCGGGCGAGGTCGGAACTCTCGGTGACCGCCACATACATCACCTGCTGGCCCCCGCGATTGTTGCCGGTGCTGGTTCCGATCTCGATGTCCTCGGGTCGGTCCCAGCCCGTGGCGCCCACCGCCTGGGCCGCCGCATCGGAGTCGAAGGTGTCCGGATCGAGGTCCAGCCGCACCCAGTCGGCCGGACCGGTGCGACCGTTCCGCACCTTCAACGCGTAGAGCGTGCCGGAGGAGAGGTCGCCGCGGCGCTCGGGCACGAACTTGAAGATGGCGCCGGATTCCCCCGGGCTTCCCGCATTCCTGATACCGCGAGATTCGGAGATGCCGTAGAGGTTTCCCCGGGGGTCGAACCGCAACCCTTCGTGGGAGCGGGCGCCGATGGCCGGGCGCGCCACCACCTGCCGGGTGGCCGGGTAGTACTCATACACGAGTCCCCGCTCGATCAGGGGGAAGTCGGGGTCGCGGGTGGTCTGGACGATCCGCTCCTCGGCCATGAGAATGGTGCCCCATGGAGTCCAGACGAGCCCGTCGAACGACTCCCAGTCCATCCGCTCCACGAGGAGGCTGCTCGATCCGGTCCAGAGGTCGGTGACGCTCAGGGCGGCGTATGGCCTCACCTCGTGGGTTCGATAGAGGTAGCGTCCCGCCTGGGGTCCGGTCTCATTCAGCGTGAGCATGTCGAAGTTCACCTCCCCGTTGCTGTTGGGGATGTCCGACTGCCGGGCGATGATCTGCTGCATGAATCCGTTCGGAAGTTGGAACGGCTCGTCGGTGGGATCATTCACGATGGCCCCCCGGTCGAGACACGCCGCGTCGCCGGTGATCGGCGTGATGGGGTTGAATGCGAAGGAGCCGCTGCCCGCGGCAGTGGCCAGAGATGGGGTCAGGCCCGCGGCGGTGGGAGTGGGAGCGCTGTCACAGGCGACGGCCAGGACCGCAACGCTCAGAACGGTGAACGGGACAACGAGACGCATCGGGTGCCTCCTGAAGGAGAAGTGACCTACCGCACACCCAAGATGGAGGTCGGTCATGACCACCTCGTGACGGTGGAGTCCCGGGGTCGTTCTTCCTTCGCCATGTTTGGGAGAGGTTGTGGTAACGCCTGGCGGATCCGAGGGCCCGGGATAGGGAATTAGCGAAGAGAGAATAAAAGGGGACAGGGAGTGTGGGGTGGTCCCTTCCAGGCCAGATTGAACACAACACGGCAACACTGTTGTTGGCGACGGCTGGAAACCCACACCGGCGGCCCGGGGGCCGCCGCGGGTTGGCAGGGGAGGCGGTGTACGGGCCATTCGCGAACGGCCCGTACACGTCGGCAGATTGGCCCCAAGGTCGTTCACGAATGGGGATAGCCCCGGCGGAACGGTGACCCAGGTTCGTGAGCCTCTTTGGTTCCGGCACTGCCGGGTTAGGGAATTGGAAACAGGGAGGCCCCCACCCCAGGCCCCCACCCCGTCCCTTCACCCTTCACACTTCGAACCTCCAACTTCACTCCAGCACCTGCCAGAGGTACCAGGATGCCACGGAGCGCCAGGGACGCCACCGCTCCGCTCTCCTCCGGATCACATCGGGGTGGGGGAGTCCGAAGGCGTCGCGCTTCCGGGGCAGGCCGAACGCGACGCCGAACCCCTTGCGGATGCCGAGATCGTCCACGGGGAGCACGTCGGGGCGGCCGAGATAGAACATGAGGAGCATCTCCACGGTCCATCGTCCCACACCGCGCACGATGGTGAGGTGCTCGATCACCTCCTCGTCGGGGAGTTGGTGGAGCCGGGCCCGGGTGGGGACCGTGCCATCGAGGGCGCGCGCGGCAAGGTCGTGGACGGCGCGGGTCTTGGCTCCGGAGAGTCCGGCGGCTCGAAGGGTCTCGACGGGTGTGCCGGCGAGGCGTTCCGGGGTGGCTTGGCCGCCGGGATAGAGCGCCAGGACCCGTCCATGGATGGTGGCCGCGGCCTTGCCGGAGAGTTGCTGCCGGGTGATGGCGGCGAGGAGATAGGCAAAGGGGGACAGGGCGGGGGGTCTCAGCGGGAAGGGTCCCACCCGGGAGATGACTTCGCCGAGGACCGGGTCGGACGCGGTGAGATCGGCGAGGGCTCTGTTCCTGTCGAGGGGAGGGCTGGCCCGGGTGCCGAACAGGGTGGGTTGGGTGACGCGCGTCATGAGGGATCGCTCGCGGCGGGGGGAAGAGGAAACGACGGTGCCTCTAGACCGGGACCGTTTCGAGTCCCGCGGCCAGCAGCGGCGCGAGCCATCGTCCGGTATGGGAACGCGTCTCCCGGACAATATCCTCGGGCCTTCCCTGAACCACCACCTCTCCGCCCCGGTCTCCTGCTTCGGGCCCGAGATCGATGACCCAGTCGGCCCGTTTGATCACGTCGAGATGGTGCTCGATCACCACCACGGTGTGCCCGGCATTCACCAGCCGGTCGAACACCTGGAGGAGGACCCTCACATCATCCTGATGGAGACCGGTGGTCGGTTCATCGAGGAGATAGAGTTTGCGGCCTCCCCGTTTTCCGGCGAGTGCGAGTTCCCGGGCGATCTTGAGCCGCTGGGCCTCCCCTCCCGAGAGGGTGGTGGCCGGCTGGCCCAGCCGCAGGTAGCCCAGGCCGACCTGCTGGAGGTGCCAGAGCGCGGTGCCGAGCTTCGGTTGATGCCGGAACCGGCTGATGGCTTCGTCCACCGTCCATTGCAGCACATCGTGAATCGACTGCCGGTTGATCCGGACCTCGAGCACCTCCGGGCGAAACCGGGTGCCGCGGCAGGCGTCGCAGGGCACGAACACATCGGCCAGGAACACCATCTCGATCTGCACGTGCCCCGCGCCGTCGCACACGGGGCACCGTCCTCCCGGCATGTTGAAGGAAAAGGTGCTCGGCGTGTACTTCCGACTCTGACTCAGCGGCTGGCTGGCGAAGAGGGCCCGGATGTCGTCGAAGCCCTTCACGAAGGTGATCGGATTCGAACGGGGTGACCGTCCGATGGGGGACTGGTCGATGAGGAGCACATCCTCCAGCTGCTCGACTCCCTCCAGGCGATCGACCGACCCGACCTGTTCTCCCAGGTGCGCCTTGGCGGAGTGGGCGCCGCCCAGGGCCAGTTGCAGCTGGCGGTAGAGAATGTCATGCACCAGGGTGCTCTTGCCGCACCCGGACACTCCGGTGACCGCGGTCAGGGTGCCGAGCGGAATGTCGGCGTCGACGCCGCGCAGGTTGTGAAGGCGGGCGCCCCGGATCCGGAGCCATCGCGGTCCAGCCGGCCGTCGGGCGCTCGGCACCCCGATGCGGCGGCGTCCGGTGAGGTAAAGTCCGGTGAGGGTGTCGCGGGCCTCACCGACCGGGCCGGCGTGGACGATCTCCCCTCCGTGTTCTCCGGCACCGGGGCCGAGCTCGACCATGAAGTCGGCTTGGGTGATCGCGGCCAGGTCGTGCTCCACCACGACCACGGTGTTCCCCGTGTCGCGCAGGCGGCGGAGCAGGGCCAGGAGGCGGTCGGTGTCGCGGGGGTGCAATCCGATGGAGGGTTCATCGAGGACGTACAGGGTGTCCATGAGCCGGGCACCAAGGGCATTGCTCAGGGCGATGCGCTGAGCCTCTCCGCCCGAGAGGGTGCGGGTCTGCCGGTCGAGGGTCAGGTAGCCGAGGCCCACATCGGTGAGGAAACGGGTGCGCTGTCGGACCTCGTCGAGGATGACCCGGGCCACGGCCATATCCCCGGGGGGCAGGGCGAGCGCCTGCAGCCACGTCTCCAGCGACTCCACCGAGAGGGTGGCGATGTCCGCAATGGAGCGGCCCTCCACGCGAACGGAGAGGGCGTCGGCGTTGAGCCGGGATCCGTCGCACGCGGGGCAGCGATGGGCCATCTGGTACTGTCGCAGAAAGACCCGGATGTACTGCTTGTACCGCTTGGCCTCGAGATCGCGCAGGAAGGGAAAGATGCCGACATACTTTCCTTTCCGGCCGTGGAGCAGCTCCCGCCGCAGGGGAGCCGGGAGCGATTCCCAGGGGGCCCGTCCCTCCGCGCCCAGGGCCTGGGCGGTGCGGAGCAGAAGCTGGCGGCGGGCCTCATAGCGGGGCTTGGTCCACGGGTCGATCGCTCCCTCCTGGAGGCTTCGGGAGGGGTCGGGGACGATCAGCGCCTCATCGTATTCCAGGACGGCCCCGAAGCCGTTGCACCCCGGGCAGGCACCCCGCGGATGATTGAAGGAGAAGAGAGCCGGGGTGCGGACGGGAGCGCGGGTGTCACAGGCGCTGCAGGCGTCGTGCTCGGTGAACCGGAGCTGCGCGCCGGCCTCGTCCACCGCGACGGCCACCCCTTCTCCCTCGGTGAACGCCGTGGCGATCGCCTCGGTGATGCGAGCCACCGGGGTGGAGGGGCTCAACCGGTCCACCACCACAATCACGGTGGCGGGATCGGACCAGGACAGGTCCTCGGGGAGGGGATCGAGGGCGCAGGGATGTCCGTCGATCAGGAGGCGGAGGAATCCCAGGGAGCGGAGCTGGGTGGCCACGGCCTGGGGAGGGCCGGTGACAGAGACCGGTAGAGGAAAGCCGACCTGAAACCGTCCGGTGATCGCGCCCTGGATGTGCGCAGCCGCCTCGGCGGGAGTGTCGCGGCGGACCGGGGCTCCGCAGGTCCGGCAGAAGGGATGGCCGACCCGGGCCCAGAGCACCCGGAGGAAGTCCCAGATCTCGGTCGCCGTTCCCACCGTGGACCGGCTGGAGGTGGTGGGGGCGCGCTGCTCGATGGCCACGGCGGGGGCCAGCCCCTCGATCCGGTCCACGTCCGGCTTGGGCATCCGCTCGAGGAATTGCTTGGCATAGGTGGAGAGGGATTCGATGTAGCGCCTCTGGCCCTCGGCGTAGAGCGTGTCGAAGGCGAGCGAGCTCTTGCCCGAACCCGAAGGCCCCGTCACCACGATGCAGCTTCGGTGCGGCAGCTCGACGGAGACGCTCTTCAGGTTGTGCTGCCGGGCGTTGACGATGCGGAGTGAGGTCCTGGCCACCCCGAAAGATACCCGGCATCGGGTGGTGGGCTCAATGCGCACCGTTGACGAATCAGCAACCGTTCCGGTACGTTTTCCGTTCCATGGCGAAACTTCTGACCCCCAAGGTCCTTCGGAGGGGCTTCGAGCTCTTCCTGCTCGCCTCCCTCGCGGCCTTCCTGGGCATCCTCTTCTACACCGGCAGTTTTCGCACCTTTCTCGGATCCCTCGGAGAAATCCGCTGGTTCTGGCTCCTGGTCGGGCTCGGTCTGGCCTCGATGGACTGGCTGGGTGGCGGGCTCCGGAACTGGATCCTGGTTCGCCACATCCATCCCGATCCGTCTCCGACCGGGATGATTCTCTCGGGAGGGATGGGGGCCTGGGGGGCCTACGTGACGCCCCTCCAATCGGGGGCGGCCCCCCTGACCATGTTTGCGATGGCCAAGTACGGCGTACCCCTGCCGAAGGCGCTGACGGCCACTTTCATGAGCTTCGTGGCCACGGTGGCCTTCTTTGCGATCGCGGGGCCGCTCGCCATCGCCCTCGGAGCCGGCCGGTCCTTGGGAACGCGCGGGGATGTGCTTGGGCTATCTCTTTATGACCTCTTCCTGGGGAGCCTGACGGTCTTCGCGGGACTGGGGGTGCTCCTCGTGGTGGTGGTGGTCTTTCCCCGGATCGCCACCTCGGTCATCCAATGGCTGGCAGGTCTTGTGGGCCGGCGGAGCACGCGGGTGGCGGCCCGGCTCGGGAGTCTGCAGGCGGGTCTCACCCAGGCCCATGAGGCCGTCAAGTTGTTTCGGACGGCGCGCGGGTGGCTCGCCCTGGCCTTGGCCACGATCGTCAGTGGTCCCTCCCACGCCAACAAGTTGCTCTCGGGGTACGTGGCACTCCGGGCGATCGGGGTGCAGGCGCACTTCGTCGACGTGCTGCTCCTGCAGACGATGATCACGTTTCTGCTCTATTTTGCCCCGACCCCCGGGGCCTCCGGGATTGCGGAGGTGCTGTCCGCGGCCGTGATGTCCACCTATGTTCCCCTGGGCCTGGTGCCGCTCTATACGATTCTCTGGCGGCTGGTCCTGAGCTACTACACCATCGCGTTCGGTTTCTTCGTGTTCTCGGCCTGGGTTCGGGAGGGTCTGAAGGGCATTGATCCCTCCCCGGTTCCGACCGGGGCCGAGGTGGTGTAACCAGGAAATCCGGTTGCCGGAGGCCCGGGTCGCGGGTACGTTTGGAGCCTTCCCGAAAGGAATGCACGGTCGTGACTGAACTTCTACATGGGGGCGTGAGCCATCCGGTGCCACCGGATGGAGGAAGTCTCGGTTCTGGGGAAGGAGCGTGGCTCCGGCTCCCGGGGGTCGGCGTGCTTCCCGAGCATGCCCGGGTCCGTGTGGAGCCGGCTGGTGTGGTGATCGTGCCCGCCGTGCCGGAAGCCATCATCGCGGTGAACGGTACTCCGGTGGGTCCGGGGGTGCGTGTCCTGGCGGATGGAGACCGAATCAGCATCGGCCCCGAGACGTTGAAGGTCAAGGACAGGCCCACTCCTCCCCCCGGCGCGGCGCAACAGCTTGCCGACACCCTGGCCGGGGTCCCCTCGTTCCGCCCCCCGCCCCCGCCGCCGGGGTCGCTCCGTGAGGCGGGGGATTCCCCTCGAGGGTCCACGGCCGGGCCCCCCCGTTCCGGAAGCGGGAAGGTCGTGTGGGGGATCCTGGCGGCCGTGCTCCTGGGGGTGGTCCTGTACATGCTGCTGGGCCGCTGATGCGCTTCACCTGCGCTGCCCGGACCGATGTCGGTGTCGTGCGTTCGGGCAATGAGGACAGCTATTCGATGCTGTCGGACCTGGGGTTCTTTGTTGTGGCGGACGGGATGGGGGGACATGCGGCGGGCGAGGTGGCCAGCGAGATGGCGGTGGAGATCATCACCGGATCCCTGAAGCCGATCCGGGGTAATCACGATCGCGATCCGGCCGATCTGGTCTACGAATCCATCCGCGAAGCCAATCGAGCCATCTACGAGCGCACCCTCACCGAGCAGGACAAGCGGGGGATGGGAACCACCGCCACGGTCATGGTGCTCTTCGCCAAGCGGTATCTCATCGGCCAGGTCGGGGATTCCCGGGCCTATCTCCTCCGGGGAGATCACCTGCACCAGATCACCCGCGATCACAGCTATGTGCAGGAACAGGTGGACGCCGGGCTCCTCACGCCCGAACAGGCGCGGACTCACCCCTACAGCAATGTCATCACCCGGTGTGTCGGGTCGAACGAGGATGTGGTTCCCGACATCTACTTCGGTTCCCTCCAGACCGGCGACATCATTCTCCTCGCCTCCGACGGGCTGACGGGCATGCTGGAGGATGACCATCTGGTCCAGGTCCTTCGCGGGGAGGGCGGCCCCGACGTCTGGGTGGACCGGCTGATCGCCGAAGCCAACCACCGGGGAGGACTCGACAACATCACGGTGGTGATCGTGCGGATCGACGATGCGGGCACACCGACGGGGGAGCACCCTACGGTAGGGAGTAGGGAGTAGGGAGTAGGGTGTAGGGTGTAGGGTGTAAATGGCTGGGGTGCCCCTACAGAAGTGGAGTCATTCCGTACCGGGTCATCAGGACAGGGCCCCGGTCCGTCGCACGACGGAATCCAATGCCATCCGGACATCCAGGACGATGGACCCCGGCGTTCGCCGGGGTGACGTTCCGAGCCCGTCCGCGCCGCATCGCCCGCTCCCGACCCCCCATTCCCTGCTCCCCATTCCCTCCTCCCTATTTCCCTACTCCCTATTTCCCTACTCCCTATTTCCTCCTCCCTCCTCCCTCCTCCCTCCTGCCGAGCCACTCCCGGATCTCCTCCGCCGGCTGCTGCACCACATCCCTCACCAGATCCACGGGCCGGCTCACAGGCCGGGCGACGAAGACCCGCAGTCGGCGCGCGCTCTCGTAGAGGGCCTCGCTGACTGCGGGAAGCCCGAACTGTCCCCGTCGTCCCGCGGGTGTGAGACGCACCACCTCCCCATCGCGCAGGCGGACGGGGAGATCCGCGGCCAGCATGGTGTCCCGGGAGGGGTAGTCGATGAGCAGTTCTCCCGGGGCGAGCCCCACCTCACGGGCCACCCGATCCTCGACCTGTTCCAGGAGATCGGGGTCCGAGGCGGGCCATTCCTGACCCCGGGGGAGTTCCGCTGCGGGAATGTCGAGGGCCCGTTTGTGGAGGTGCCGGTCGTGGACGGCGGTGGCCAGTCCGGTGGGGTCTCCCGTGAGGAGCCGCTCCATGAGGGCACCATCGGTGGCCTCGGCCAGCCGCTCCGGGTCCAGGGCTCCTGTCCGAACGGCGTGGCGGACGGCCCTTTTGAACATGCAGGTGGCGGATCGAACCCCGTGATGCCAGTACACGTTCCGGTACATCTGGTACTTGGCGAAGAGGAGGGATTCCAGCGCACTCATCCCCTTTTCCAGGACGCCCACCTCCCGGTGCCCGTCCTCCGCATCGACCAGAGTCAGCGACGCGAGGAGACGGTCCACGTCCACTGTTCCGTAGGGAACGCCGCACATCCACGCGTCCCGGCTCAGATAGTCGATCTTGTCGAGGTCGATGGAGCCGGAGATGAGCCCCTGCAGGGGACTCGCCGAGCGCCCGTGGATCAGATCACCGATGTGAGGGATGCAATCCTCTCCCCCATGCGCGGCGAGGATCTGGGCGAGCTCGGGATTCCGCAGGCGGCGTTCCCCCAGGGATTCATGATGCTCGAATCCCGCCTCCTCCAGGCTGTGGGAAAACGGATAGTGCCCGATGTCGTGGAGGAGGGCAGCCAGCCGAACCGCCGTCCCGTCGTCCTCATCCTCCGGGCGGAGGTCACCGCGTTCCGTCAGGCTCTCGAGGGCGCGTTTGGTGAGGTGATGGGCCCCCAGCGCGTGCTCGAAGCGCGAATGGGTGGCCCCGGGATAGACGAGAAACGCGTGCCCGAGTTGCCGGATGTACCGCAGGCGCTGGAAGGCCCGGGTGTCGAGCACGGCCAGCGCCGCCTGGTCGAGACGGATGTTGTCCCAGAGGGGATCCCGGATGACCTCGAAGGATGCCACCGGGATGCCGGGGGTCAGCCCTGCGGTCCCGCTGCGACGACCGCCTCGGGAACCTGATCGGCGAAGGCGCGGAAATTATCGCGAAACATGGAGGCCAGTCGTTGCGCCTGGGCATCGAAGGCGCTCGCATCACTCCAGGTGCCGCGCGGGGAAAGCACCGCGGGGGGGACCCCCGCGATCGCGGTGGGAACCGAGAGCCCGAAGACCGGATCGGTGGTGAATTCGGCCCCGTCGAGTGATCCATCCAGGGCGGCTCGCACCATGGTGCGGGTCCAGGGCAGCTTCATCCGCTCCCCGGTGCCGTAGGGGCCTCCGGTCCACCCGGTGTTGACCAGCCAGACCCGGGCGCCATGCTCGGTGATCTTGCGGCCCAGCATCGAGGCGTACACTCCGGGATGCAGGGGAAGGAAGGGAGCCCCGAAGCAGGCCGAGAACGTGGCCGTGGGTTCGGTGACCCCTCGCTCCGTGCCCGCCACCTTGGCGGTGTACCCGGAGAGGAAGTGGTACATCGCCTGCTCCGGAGTCAATCGTGCGATCGGGGGAAGGACCCCGAAGGCGTCGGCCGTGAGGAAGATGATGGTTTTGGGGTGGCCCGCCATGCCGGACGGCACGTGGTTCGGGATGGCCGGGAGCATGTAGCTCGCCCGGGTGTTCTCGGTGATGCGCTGGGAGTCGTAGTCGATGGCGCGGGTGTCGGGGTCGAGGTCCACATTCTCCAGGATGGTTCCGAACATCCGGGTGGCGGCGTGGATCTCGGGTTCGGTGTCGGGACGGAGGCGGATGACCTTGGCGTAACAGCCGCCCTCGAAGTTGAAGATGCCGCGGTCGCTCCAACCATGCTCGTCGTCCCCGATGAGCCCGCGCGACGGGTCCGCGGACAGGGTGGTCTTCCCGGTGCCGGACAACCCGAAGAAAACCGCGCTGTCTCCCGCGGGTCCGACGTTGGCCGAGCAGTGCATGGCGAGCACGTCCCGCACCGGGAGGAGGTAGTTAAGCACGGTGAAGATGGACTTTTTCAGCTCCCCCGCATACCGGGTTCCCCCGATGAGAACCATCCGGCGGCCGAGGTGGAGGATGATGAAGGTCCCCGAGCGAGTGCCATGCCGGGCCGGATCGGCCTGAAACTCCGGCGCGTGCAGGACGGTGTACCCGGGGTCGAACTCCTCGAGTTCCGCGGCCTCGGGGCGGATGAACATGTTGTGGACAAAGAGGGCCTGCCAGGCCCGAGGGGTGACGAAACGCACCGGCACCCGGTAGGCCGGGTCGGCTCCTCCGAAGAGATCCTGGACATACACCGGTTGTGCGGCCAGGTGGGTCTTCACATCCTCCAGGAGGAGGTCGAAGGACTCCTCGGAAAACCGCGCGTTGCGGTCCCACCAGATCCGATCCCTCGACCCCGGTTCGTCCACCACAAATTTGTCTCCGGGAGACCGGCCGGTGTGCGGCGTGGTCAGGGCCGCCAGCGCGCCGTCATCGGTGAGTATGACTTCCTCGTTCCGGACCGCGTGCTCCACCAAGGCGGCCCGGTGGAGGTTGGAATGGGTCACGACCGGAGAGAGGCCGGGAAGAATCGCGTCGGAGGAGAGGGCCTTCGTCGGCATGCGCCATCCATCGGGGCTCTGGCCCCGGTACGGGTGAAGGGTCGCGGAGGGCGCCGCCGGGCGGCACCGCAGGGTAGAATCGCTAAAAATCGCCACGTCCCGGTGGGAGGGCAACTGGTAGGGGCGGTCCGTGGACCGCAGTCCTCCCGGAACCACGCGGGTACGGGTGCGAGGACGAGTTACGTGTACGGGTACGGGTCAGGCGAGCCAGGACCGGAGGAGGGCGATCATCCGGCGATCGTTGGTGGTCTCATCGTCCCCCTTGGGGGTTTCCAGGACCTTGGGAATGCCCGCGAACCGGGGGTCGGTCATGAGGGTCCGGAAGGGACCCTCCCCCAGCGACCCCTCGCCAATCAGGGCGTGGCGATCCTTGTGAGAGGCGAACGGGGTCCTGGAGTCGTTGAGGTGGAGGCAGGCCAGAGCGTCGAGGCCGAGGATCTCGTCCCACCGTGTCCAGACGCCATTCCAGTCTCCCACCAGATCGTGGCCCGCGCTGTAGAGATGGCAGGTGTCGGCGCAGAAGGCGATGCGGTGACGCACCGCGGCCCCGATCCCCTCCCGGAGGGCGGCGAGCTCCTCGAAGGTGCTCCCGAGGGCGGTTCCCGTGCCGGCCGTGGTTTCGAGGAGCACCCGGGTGTCACCGGGGACCGACTCGAGGCACTCGGTATAAGCGGCCGCGTTCCGAACGATGCCCTCGGCGGGGTCATCCATGTAGTTCCCCGGGTGGGACACGATGGCGGGGATGCCGAGGGCGGCGGAGCGCTGCAACTCGGCGATGAAGGATCGGATGCTTCGGGCTCGTGCGGTCGGATCGGGCGAGGCCAGGTTGATCAGGTAGCTGTCGTGCACCACCACGAATCGGACTCCGCTCGCCGTGAGTGCCCTCCGGAACGCAGAGGCGGTGTCATCGTCCACGACGGGGTCGCGCCACTGGTTGGGGGTCTTGGTGAAGATCTGGATGGCGGTGGCGTTGATCGCGTCACCCCGGGCGGGGGCGGTCTGAACTCCGCCGCTGGTCGAGACGTGGGCGCCCAGCAGGATCGGAGTGTCGGGAGGACTCATCGGCGACGCCGGAGCCAGTCGAGGGGATCGAGTGCGATCTGGTTCTCTCCCCGGATCTCGAAATGCAGGTGGGGGCCCTTGTCGGTGTTGGATCCACCGACCGTGCCGAGGACCTGACCCTTGGTCACCTGGTCCCCGGGGCGGACCCGGGCCTCGGCGAGTTGCATGTAGAGGGAGTAGTATCCATTGCCGTGCTCCAGCACGGCGGTCAGGCCGTAGGTGTTCAGGTTCTGCACCACGGCGATGCGTCCGTCGGCCACCGCGTGAACCGGCGTGCCCACGGGCGCTCCGATTCCGATGCCGTTCCACCGGATGACTCCTCCGCCGGGGAGGGTTTCGCGCCCGAACTGGAACACGATGCGTCCCTCCACCGGCCAGTCGAGACGTCCGATATCGTCAGTCGTAATGCCGGCGCCCGTGATGGGCCGACTCCCCGGCGTGGCCCGGCGGGTCCGTTCGAGAGTGGCCAGCACCTCGTTGAGCCGGGCTTCATCGCGCTCCAGCGCGGTGATCCGCTGCTGGGTCTGCCGGGCCGTGGAGCGGAGCGTGTTGAGGCGGCGAGACCGGGCATTGGCGAGTTGGCGGTACCGCTGCAGTTCGGATCCTCGCTCATCCTTGCGGCGGTCGAGCTGGTCCCGGACGGCCAGGAGGGTCTGGCGGTCGGCGAGCATGCGCTGGTTGAGCCGCTGGATGTCCTCGAACAGGGAGCGATCCTGGCGGCTGGTCAGATCGAGATACTTGTACCGGCTGAGCAGGTCGGCAAAGGACTCCGCGGCCAGGAGCACCTGCACCGTGTGGAGGGGACCCCGCTTGTAGATATCCACTAGGCGCCGTTCCAGCACGGCCCGGCGTTCGGCGAGGTTGTCCTGGGCGAGCACGAGCTGCGCGCTGGTCTGGTCGAGCTGGCTGCCCAGGGTGCTGATCTGGCGATCGATCTCGTTGATCAGGCGGTTGGTGGCATCGCGCTGGCGCTCGAGGTTGCGAAGGTCGACCCCGACGTCGCTCAACTGGCCCTGGAGCCGCGCCTGTTCCTGTTCGAGCCGTTGGCGCTCGGCGCGGATGGCTTCGATCCGTCGTCGGCTCTCCTCCGGGTCGGGAGGGCCTTGGGCATGGCCCCGGGACAGGCCCGTCAGGAGCAGCAGGGCCCCGAGGACGGCCACCGCGATCCGGCGGGGAGGGCGGGGCCCTCGGTCGGACCGGCGGAGTCCGGGGAGGCGTGCCATGATCTAGCGGACCTCCCGCAGATGACGCCTCACGCTGACGAGGCTGCCTCCGAGTCCGATCACCACGCCAAACCCGGCGAGCAGGGCACCCTCCGCCGGCGTGAAGAAGACGAGATCGGTGAACGTCATGCCCATCATCTGCCGGAACCCCGCCAGGGTGAGCCAACTGAGAGCGAGGGCGAGGAGACCGCCCCCCAGTCCGCGCAGGGCTCCTTCCAGCAGGAACGGCCTCCGGATGAAACTGTCCGTGGCCCCCACCAGCCGCATGATGGCGATTTCCCGGGCCCGCTGGAGGATGGTCATCCGGATGGTCACCCCGATGATCACGATGGCCACGAAGGCGAAGGCGATGCCGGTGGCGAGCCCCACGATCCCGGCCAGGGCCCGGATCCGGTCGAGGCGCTCCACCCACTCCTGCCCGAACCGCACGTCGTCGATGAAGCCGTATCCCCGCAGTCGTTCGGCCACGGCCTGGGCCGCGGTGCCGGTGCGGAACTCGGGGTGGAGCCGGATTTCCAGGGAGGCGGGCAGGGGGTTGGTGGCCAGGTCCTGATAGGCCTCCCGGAACTCCACCAGCTCCTCCCGGGCCCTTTCCAGCGCTTCGTCCTCGCTCACATACCGGACGGCGAGGACCTCCGGAAAGGCGGTGATGTCCTCCGCCGCCAGGGTGATGGTCTCGGTGGGGGTGCCGCGCAGGAGGAACGCCACGACCTCGACGCGCTCGGCCAGCCCGGAGAGGCTGTGGCGAAGGTTGATGGCGACGAGCCCGAAGAGGGACACGGAAAAGAGCGACACGGCGATCATGAGGATCGACAGGAGCGACAGGAGAGGCATGCGCCGGAACCCGAGGAGGACCTCGCGCCAGACGAGCCTCATGGGACCTCCGGGGTGCCGTCGGTGGCGCTGTCGAACACGATCCGGCCTTCGCGGAGCTCGACCACCCGTCCCTCCGGATACGATTGGACCAGGTCGAGATCGTGGGTGGCCATCACCACCACCGTTCCCCCGGCGTGCACGTCCCGCAGGAGCTGGAACACGCCGTTCCGCGCCCGCTCGTCGAGGTTGCCGGTGGGCTCGTCGGCGAGCACGATCGGGGGGTCGTTCACGATGGCCCGGGCGATGGCCACCCGCTGCTGCTCCCCGCCAGAGAGTTCCCGGGGATAGGCCCGTGCCTTGCCGGCGAGACCGACCCGGGTGAGCGCGCGCATGGTCCGTCCGGGAATGGAGGCCCGGGGCGCTCCGGTGACCTCGAGGGCAAAGGCCACGTTCTCCTCGGCGGTCCGGGAGTCGAGGAGCCGGAAGTCCTGGAAGACGATGCCGAGGCGGCGCCGGAGCTTGGGCACGTCACGGGGGCGGAGCGCACCAGTGGAATATCCGGAGACCCGGACCTCTCCCTCGGTCGGTCGCTCGTGAGCATGGAGCAGGGAAAGAATGGTGGACTTGCCCGCGCCCGAATGTCCGGTGAGGAAGACGAACTCCCCCCGCGGCACGTGGAACGAGACGTCCCGCAGGGCGGATCCCCCGCCGGGGAACGACATGGAGACGTGGGAAAAGCGGATCACCCCGGGAAGATAGGACGCTTCACCGGCTCAGGGTAGCGGGGAGGCGTCACCCGGTTCCCAGGGCGTGGTCGAGGTCGGCGATGATGTCGGCGGCATCCTCGATCCCGCAGCTCAGCCGGAGGAATCCGTCGGGGATGCCCATGGCATGGCGGGCCTCCGGCGTGAAGGAGGCGTGTGAGGTGAGACGGGGTTCGGAAATCAGGCTCTCGACCCCGGCCAGGCTCGGCGCGTGGGTCACCAGGGAGAGCCGCCGGAGGAAGCGCTCGGCCGCCTCCACTCCCCCGTCCAGTTCGAGGCCCACCATCCCGCCAAAGCCCTGAAGGGTCCGCCGGGCCACGGCATGATCGGGGTGGGACGGGAGCCCGGGGTAGCGGACCCGCCGGATCCCCGCGCGGGTCTCGGCCCAGGAGGCCACCGCGGCGCCGTTCTCGTTGTGGCGGGCCACCCGGAGGGCCAGGGTGCGCATTCCGCGATCGATGAGCCAGGCGGCGTGCGGGTCGATCGCCTGGCCCCAGAGACGCATCAGGCGGGTGACCTCCTCGATGACCGAGGCGGATCCGGCCACCACGCCCGCGATGACGTCGCTGTGACCGTTGAGATATTTGGTGGCGCTAGTGATGACCACATCCGCCCCCTGGCTCAGGGGGCGGAGGTTGATCGGACTCGCGAAGGTCGAGTCCACCAGCAGGGCCACCCCGTACTCCCGGGCGATCACCGCGATCGGCTCGATGTCGATGACCCGGAGGAGGGGGTTGGTGGGGGTCTCCAGAAAAAGGGCCCGGGTGGTGGATCGAATGGCCCGCCGCCATTCCCGCGGATGGTCGGGGTTGACGTAGGTGACCTCGATGCCGAACCGGCCCAGCTCGCTGTCGAAGAGGTTCCGGGTGCCACCGTAGATCCATTCGGTGGAGACCAGGTGGTCACCGGGCCGGAGAACCGCGAGGTGGGCGAGGGCCGTGGCTCCCATCCCGCTTCCCACGAACAACGCACTCTCCGCTCCTTCCAGCACCGCGTACTTGCGGGCCAGTTCCACCTGGGTCGGATTGTTGCCGTACCGGGAATAGAGCACCTCGGCCGTCGATCCGACCGGATTGACGAAGGTGCTGCTCTGCACGATGCACGGAGCCACCGGGCTCCAGTCCGGCTTCCGGGGCGAGGCCCCTCCGTGCACGGCGAGAGTGGACAACCCGCGCGGGGGGGTCCGGGGTGGAGGTGAGGCGGATGAGGAGGATGTCGAGGGAGAGCGTGTCATGGGGCGACCAGGGGGCGGAAATGGCCGGCCGAGGCGTGGATGAGGCGGCGGAGTGCGAGACTCTGCAGGGCGTCCGCCGTCTTCTCCACGCTCCAGCCGATCCGGGTGGAGAGAGAGTGGGTCTCGCCGGGGCCATGATCCTGGACGGCGGTGAAGACGGTGCGCATGGCGGGATTGGCCCAGCCGAGGACGAGGGGGGTCGGGGAGGTCTCTTCCCGCGGGCATCCGACCACGGCCAGGTGCTGGCGGGACAGAACGGAATCGATCGCGTCGCACATCTCTTCGGTGAGTCCGGACAGGACCACATATCGCGCGTGGTCCGGGTCGGGATCCTGAAGCAGCTTGGCGACCACTTCATCGGCACAGGAAAAGTCCATGAGGTCCACCGACCCAAAGTCGAGCCAGGTGGTGGGAACCGGCGTCCGGGCGATGACTTCGCGGATGCGTCCCCGAACGGCGGCTCCGGTGGGCCGGGTGACCAACGCTCCGTAGGTGGCGATGCCGAGTGTGTCCCGGAGCACGCCATGGATGCAGATGGTATGGATCACGTGCCCTCCTGGGCCGGCACCACGATCTGGACCTGGGAACCCGGGAAGAATGGTAACCCCTCGGCCATCGGAACGTCATCATCCCAGGCCGGCAGGATGGAGAGCCGGGCGGTGCCGCTCCGGATCGAGATCTTGCCGTGCCAATCCTTGAGGAAGTGCTTGATCGCTCCCAGGCCCTGCCCCCGCCCCGGATCCCGGAACCGACTCACGCCGTGTATCAGCGCCGATTCCAGAGCCACCCGGTCGTTCCATCGCTCGCCATGCCGCCTGGACTCGGTGGCCTCCAGGGAGCGACGGAACCCGACTCCTCCGTCGCTGACGGCGATGACGACCACGCGCTTCCCGAGTCGCTTGCGCCAGGTATAGGCCTGGACCGCCACCCAGCCGCCCGTGCCGGCGTGCTCGACGACGTTCTGGCACGCTTCCGACAGGGTCATGGCAAAGCGCATCGTGGCCTTGGTGGGGATCCCGAGCTCATGGGTCAGGATCCGGGCCGCCCCCTCCTGGATGCGGTTGACCACGGCATGCACGTCGCCGGAGGCGCGCACCGGCATCACCGGGAGCAGGACATCACTGGCGACGTCGGTGGATCGCCGGGGCACCTTGCCGTGCAGCTCGAAACAGGAGTCGGCGTGCTGAAAGAATCCGGCCCGGGCCCAGTAGGACCGGACATCATCCTGGGCCGGCACCGCAAACCGGGGCTTTTCCGCGCCGGCGTCGGCCAAGGCCTCGCCCAGGCTGAGCAGGGCGGTGAAGCCGAAGGGAGAGGCCCAGGTGGTGCCCCGGGCATCAAGGAGGAGCCGGGTGTCCGGGGGCCAGTCGCCGAGACATGCGGCGAGCTGGTCGAGGGAACGGTCGTCCAGGGACGAGGGAACGGGAATGACCTTCACGGCGCCTCCACGAGATGGCCGCAGAGCCGCTGGCGGAGAGCCGACGCCCCCCGGAATCCGGCGTTGCGCTCGGCGAGTCGGACGGCAACGGCCAGGGCGTGATCCAGGGGATCGCCGGCCAGCAACCGGGCACAGCAGGCGGCCCCGAACACGTCGCCGCATCCCGTGGGGTCGGCATCGGGAACCGGGGTCGAGGGGACGCGTGCGGTTCGGATGGCGCCCCGGCGAGCGGGAACGCCGGCGGATCGGGGCCGGAGGGAAAGCCGGTCGAAATCGGGGGCGGCCACGTAGATCACGCCCCGGGGCCCGAGGGTGACCAGCAACAGCGAGACACCGGCTTCGAGGACCCCCGCCGAGAGGGCCATCGGGTCGGGGGAGAGTTCCCGCATCTCGTCCTCGTTCATCTGCACGACGTCGAAGCAGCGGAACCAGGAGGGAGCATCGGGCAGGGGACGGAGCATCCGGAGTCCGTCATGCTGCATGCCCAGGAAGAGACTGTGGAGGTCGGCATAGATCGGCCCGGCGAATCCCTGGCGGAGGGCGGTGGCGGTGCCGAGGCAGAGCTCGAATCCGCTGATGAAATTCAGATAGATCGCGTCCAGGTCCCGGACCAGGGGCCCGAGTTCGGGCCAGGTCCACCCGGGAACACCCCCCGCCATCCGCTCACACCTCCGCTCCGAGGATTGATACTGCAGCACCACCCGGTTGGTGGGGGAATCCACCTCGAGAAACCGGGCGCCCGGCGCGCGATGCTCGATAGCGCGCAGGAAGCCGGCGGCGCGCTCGCTCAGGTCGCGCCCCACCTTGATCAGGGGAACGATTTCCCAGGAGTCCGGCAGGGCGGCATCAAGGCCGGCAAGGGCGTAGGCGATCCCTCCCCACTCCTCCACGGGAGCCCGGGTCCGGTCCCTCCCGTGGATCACGTCCCAGACCAGCGATCCGATGACCCCGACGCGCGGCATGGGTCCTCAGGCTCCCGGGGCCGGGTGGCTGACCCGGCTGGATCGGAGTTGGCAGAAGCTCTGGGCCGCCCCGTACACCCCCGCCGCGTCGCCCAGGGATCCGGGCACGATGCGGCACGCCGCGACCGCGGGACGGAAGGCGCGGCGGGCCACTTCCTGCCGCAGGGGCAGAAAGAGAGAATCCCCGGCGCGGACCACTCCCCCGCACAGCACCACGACCTCCGGATTGAAGATGTTGATCAGATTGGCCACGGCTGCCCCGAGGTACTTGGCGGTGTCCCGGACCACCTCCCGTGCCACGTCATCGCCCAGTTCGGCGGCCTCATACACCATCTGAGCCGTGAGGGGACCGGTGCCGGGTGCCGCGAGGCGCGACTCGGCCCCGGAGGCGATCAGCTCGGTGGCCCGGCGGGCGATAGCGGGTCCCGCGGCGTAGGCCTCGACGCAGCCGTCGTTGCCGCAGGCACAGCGCCGTCCATGGGCGTCGATGGTGGAGTGACCGATCTCCCCGGCACAGTCCGACGCCCCGTGGTGGATGTGGCCGTTGAGGAGGATCCCTCCCCCCACGCCAGTGCCGATGGTCAGCCCGATCACATCGCGACAGCCCTGCGCGGCACCCTGCCACCATTCTCCCAGCACGGCGCAGTTGGCATCGTTGTCGAGGGTCGTGGGAAGGGCCAGGGCGTCGGCCATGCGCTGGCGGAGGGGCATGTCGGTCCACCCGAGGTTCGGGGTGAGCAGGACGACGCCGGTCGTGGTGTCGAGGGGCCCGGGTGCACCGATGCCGACGCCGAGCACGCGCAGGTCGGGGTGGTCGGCCGCGGCGGCGGAG